>JBGAKX010000142.1:0-11187 GCA_044224215.1 Blastocatellia bacterium | reverse complement strand
TCAATCGATTGCAGGTGGCCGAGTGACGACCGAGTCCGCATTGATCGTCTGCCCGGAATGTCGCGGCCCGCTCGACTGGAGCGACGCATCCGTCAGTTGCATCGCCGAGCGGCGCGAATTCCGGATCGTGGACGGCATCGCCGACTTTGTTCCCGACGACCGGCGCGAGGCGATCGAGGCGTTTCTCGCGCGATACCTCGAGGTGCGTCACGCCGAGCGATGGACGGACGACGACCTGGAATTGTTGCACGCGCTGCCGTTTCGCGACGTGACGAACCGTCGCCAGGCGATGTGGAACATTCGCGCGCGCGGCCTTGCGGCGCTCACGCGCGAGCTCGCGCGGACGTTCGGGGATCGGCGGCTGATCGTCTGCGAGATCGGCGCCGGCGTCGGGTGGCTCTCGTACCGGCTCGCGATGGAGGGAAACACGTGCGTCGCGGCCGACGTCAACGTGGACGCTCGCGATGGGCTTGGCGCGGCACGGCACTACGTCGCTTCCGGGATCGATCTGACGCGCGTACGCGCGCCGATGGACCGGTTGCCCGTCGCGTCCGGGTTGGCCGACGTCGTCGTCGGATCCGCGTCGTTTCACTACGCGGTGGACGAGGATGCCCAGCGACGCGTGCTCGCCGAAGCCGCACGCGTGCTCCGTCCGGGCGGGCTCGTGGCGATCCTCGATAGCCCCGTCTACCGATCGGCTGCATCCGGTGAGCGGATGGTTGCCGAATGGCGCGATGCGGCAGGTAGGGGCGAGGCTGCCACGGACGTCCGTGACTCGGGATACCTCGTTCGCGACGAGATCGAGCGCGCCATCGCCGGCGCGGGGCTCACTCCCGAGTTCCGTCGGCACTGGATGGGATGGCGATGGACCGCCAACTTCATCTGGCAGCGGTGGTTCGGGCCGCGCGAGCCGGCGATGCTGCCTATGATACTTGGGCGGATGCCACCGGCATCGTGAGGATGATCCCGATGCTCAGTATGAACGTCGCGAAGACGAGCAGGGCGCCGAGAACGGGCAGCGATGAGAGAAACGCCAGCACGAGCACTCCGAGCAGAAGCGCCACCGTCTGCGAACGACTGCGATTCCCGAGCATGTTCTTCTGCAGCCATCGACCGACGAGAAAGTACGCCACGACGCGGCCGAAGAGCTGAACGACGACGAGCGCGACGAGCAGAAAGCCCGAAATGATCGCGGCGAACGGAGCCGGCAGCGTGATGAGCGCAAGGCTCACGATGAGGATGCCGGCGATCGTGCCAACGAGTCCGATGGCGGCTATGCGCAGCGAGTCCGACGCAAGACGTTCGGACGCCCGGCTGACGAGGCGCGGCGCGACCGCGACAAACAGCAACGCGATCAGAAACGACGACAGCGCGGCCGCGAGCCGCCATCCCAGGTAATTCCGGTCGATGTGCGGGATCAGCAGTTCGCGCGTGGGGTTCGCAAAGAACTCGCGCAACGACTGTCCGGAGCCCGCGAGCACCACGGTCTCTGTGCCGGTGCCGCGGCAATCGATGTCCCCGGCGTGCTCGTAGTGGCCACCGACGATCAGCACGTCGCCGCTGATGTGGCTCTTGGCCTGCTGAATGACGGACCCGCCGATGGCGGCAACGTCGCCGTCGACCGAGCCGGAGATCGTCACGTCGCCGCCAAGCGCCAGGACACCGCCGCGAACGTGACCCACGATCTCGACGGAACGCCCGGTGACGACGAGATCCTCCTGAATCTCGTCATTCTGCGCGACGACGAACGGCGGCGAAGGTTCGTTGCTCGATACGAGCGCCGTTACGGCGAGCCATCCAAAGGCCAGCGCAGCAATCGACACGAGGACGATGCTGGCGATTCGGATGGCACGACCGCTCATCGGACGGTGTCGTGCTCGCTTGGCGACGATTCGGAGCGGTACCCGGTGATCAACCACACGAGCACGGACAGCACGAGCGCAAGAACCAGCAGCGCGGCGCCGACCGGAAGGCTCGTCGCCTCGAGGAGATTCCTCGAGATCGTCCGTGACACGATGAACACGCTGAGCGCCGTGTTGCCGGTCCACGACATGGCAAACCGCGCGATGCACCTGAGCGGCGAGAGACTCTGGACCACCGACGCCAGGACGCCCGTCGGCCACAGCAGAAGCACCGACAGACCGCCGAGCACGACGGCAACCGTCAGCGCGTGACGACGTTCGCGCGGCGACGTGAGCGCATGGCGCACGTCGCACTCGGCACGCCGCACGGTCGCCGACGCAAAGTCGGTCGGCGGCTCGACGTCCTTGATCTGACCGAGCGCACTGACGAATGCCTGCTCGGCGAGCAGAAGCTCGCGGCACGACGCGCACGTCGAGGTGTGTGCCCTGACGCGCGCCGCGTCGTCGGGGCCAAGTTCGCCCTCGACATAGAGCATGATCTCCTCGACGTTGCAGGTCATTCCTTACACACCTACGGCTGAGCCCTCAAAAAGTTACGTCAGGTTGTGCTGCGTGATTACTGCCGGACCGAGCTGCAGACGTCCCTTGGTCTCTGGTCTAGTCGACGCCTTCTATTCCCAATCGAATCAGGTGCTTGCGCATCGCTTCGCGGGCGCGAAAAATGCGGTTCTTGACCGTGCCGAGCGGCAGGCCGGTCACCTCGGAGATCTCGTCGTAACTGAGCTCGCCGACGTGTCGCAGCACGATGAGCTCGCGGTAGCGTGTCGGCAGTTTCGAGATCGCCTCTTCGATCTGGGCGGAGCGTTCCGTGCGCTCGAGCGCCCGCTCCGGGGACGGTCCCCGGGCAGGGATCGGAAGTTCGAACTCCTCGTCATTTCCGCTGACGAGGTACAGCGGGGACACCGACACCGACTGCTTGCGAAGGTAGTCGATCGCCGTGTTGGACGCGATCTTGTAGATCCACGTCGAAAACTTGAATTCGGGATTAAATCGGCCGAGCGAACCGTAGACCTTGATGAACACTTCCTGGGTGAGGTCGAGAGACGTCTCGTAGTTCCCGACCATCCGGAACACGAAGTTCGCGATCTGGCGATGGTACCGCTCTACGAGTCGGTCAAAGCACACACCCTCTCCCGCAGCTGCGCGGGCGACGAGGTCGATATCTGTGGAAACTGCGTCCCAGGTCGCTGTGTTCTGATCCATCAAGCTGTTCGTCCAGTCCTCGGGTTCCGACCGCTCTATCGCGTATCGCTCGGACATCTGCGAAACGCCGGATGTGACGCTGTTCTTACGGGGCGGCGCGCGTGAAAGTTTCACCGCGTTCGTACGTGATTCTGCCGCCCAGAATCGTCGCCGCAACGCGGCCCCGCAGGCGGAGACCGCCAAACGGTGTATTTTGTCCCTTTGATTGGAACAAGTTAGGGTCGACGACAAACTCAGCCGAGGGGTCAAAGCAGACGATATCTGCCGGTGCGCCAATTTCGAGCGTGCCGCGTCCAAGGTTGAACAGACGGGCGGGTGCGGTTGCCATCGTTTCGACGAGACGCATGAGCGAGACGACGCCAGGCTCCACGAGCTGCGTAAGTCCAATCGCAAGACTGGTTTCGAGCCCGACGATGCCAAACGGCGCTCGATCGAATTCGAGGGCCTTTTCATCGGCGTGGTGCGGCGCGTGGTCGGTGGCGATGCAGTCGATGGTTCCGTCCGCGAGCCCGGCCAGCAGCGCCTCCCGGTCGCGGTCGGTCCGGAGCGGCGGGTTCATCTTCGCGCGCGTGTTGAACTCGCCGACGGCCGTCTCGGTCAGCGTGAAATGGTGCGGGGTGACCTCGCATGTGACGTTCAGACCGCGCGCCTTTGCGTCGCGGACAAAGTCGAGCGAGCGTACGGTCGAGATGTGGGCAATGTGGACGTGCACGCCGGTTATCTCGGCGAGCAGGCAGTCCCGGGCGACGTGCACCTCTTCGGCGACCCGATTGATGCCCTTCAGACCGAGACGCGCGGAGCAGCAGCCTTCATTCATGACGCCGCCGGCTGCGAGGTTCCGGTCCTCGCAGTGGTCGATGACGGGGATGCCCGCCTCGGCGGCGAGCTGCATCGCGCGGCGCATGAGCTGCGCGTTCATCACCGGCTGGCCGTCGTCGGACACTGCGACGCAGCCTGCGCGTGCGAGGCTTCCGATAGGTGCGAGCTCCTCGCCGGCCGAGCCCTTCGTGATCGCGCCGATCGGGAAGACGTTGACGAGCCCGACGTCGGTTGCGCGCTCGCGGATCAGCCGTGTCACGCTCGCACTGTCGTTGACCGGCATCGTGTTTGGCATCGCGCAGACCGAGGTGAACCCGCCGGCGGCGGCAGAGCGCGACCCGGTGGCGATCGTCTCCTTGTGTTCATGGCCGGGCTCGCGCAGGTGCACGTGCACGTCGACGAGGCCTGGCGCGACAACGAGTCCGGTCGCATCGACGACGCGTTCGGACCCGGAGGGAACGAGCTTTCCGGCGATCGCGGCGATCCGTCCGTCTCGCACGAGCACATCGGCCGGCCCGTCGGTGCCGGTCGCCGGGTCGACGACGCGCCCGCCGAGCACAAGCAGTTCAGAGTGGAGCGATTTGCCCATAACCCGGAAAGGCCGAACTATACCGCATGAATGCGGCCGTTATCCACGCGAGCGACTTCATGTATGATCTCGGGCATGGAGATAAAGCCTGGAGACCTGGTCCGCACGCGACACGGCGACCTCGTGCGCACGGTTGAGTTCATCGACAACGCCGAGCTCGGGCTGTGGAAGTGCGACAACGGCACCGTGTACATCGAGGAGGACCTGACGCCGGTCCAAGAAGGGAACTCGGCGGAAGGCTGATCGACGATTGAAAACAGCCGCGGTCCGGACCTGCTCCAGTTTTGAAGTGAGCCGGACCGTGGCCTGGCAGGGTGAACGGACTAGAAGCCGTCCCAGTTGCCGGCAAGCGGCGTGTACCCGGACGGTGCTCCAAAGTTGAACGCGATGTCGGCGGCTCCGCCTGCATTCGAGTTCTTGAGGAAGTAGACCGACGTCGAGACGACATAGAGTCCGATCGTGTCGCCCGAGATGCCGTCCCAGTTCCCGGTCACCGGGAGGATGCCCGCACCACCCGGGCCGTACATGAAGGCGAGGTCGGCCGCGCCCGGCGAGTTCGAGTTGCGCAGGAAGAACACGCCGGATGCCGTCACGTAGATGCCGATCGTGTCGACGCCGTCACCGTCCCAGTCGCCCGTGAGCGGCGTCGCGCCGGCAGCGCCGAACTGGAACGTAATGTCGGCCGCGCCCGGTGTGTTCGTGTTGCGGAGGAAGAACGTCCCGGTCGCCGAATCGTAAATGCCGATCGTGTCCGTGCCGTCGCCGTTCCAGTCGCCCGTGAGCGGCGTCGCTCCCGGCGGGCCGAACCCGAACGAGATGTCGGCCGCTCCCGGTGTGTTCGAGTTACGCAGGAAGAACGTCCCCGTCGTCGCGTCGTACGCGCCGACCGTGTCCGTGCCGTTGTTGTCCCAATCGCCCCTGAGCGGGATCAGCCCCGCTCCGCCAAATGCGACCGTGACGTCGGCATTGCCCGGACCGTTGCAGTTGTGCAGGAACCGCGTGTTCCCGCCCGTCGTGAACAATCCGATCGTGTCGACGTGGACCCCGGCCACGTGGGTCGACGTCACGACGATCGTGTCCGAATTCATCGCGGCGCCGTCGCTGACCATCAGCTGGAACGTGCACATCACCGACGAGGCCGAGTTCGGCGCCTCGAACGACGCCATCACCGAGGTCGGGTTGATGATGTTGACCGTCGGACCGCCAGTCTGCGACCACGCGTAGGTGAGGGGATTCGGACCCATGTCCGGATCCGACGAACCGGACCCGTCCAGCGTGACGAGCGCGCACGCGTTGACCGACTGGTCCATACCCGCATTCGCCACCGGAGGAATGTTCCCCCCGCCGCACGACGTGCTGCAAACGAATGGGTTGCGCGCGATCTCGAGCTGCCAGCAGAACAGCAATCCACTGTCGCCGCTGGCATTGTCGTTGATCTTTAGCGTCCAGTTGCCCGTGACGGACTTTCCATCCAGGGCTGAGAGCGGCGAGTCAGGCTTGAAGGACCCGGCAAACGGCGCCGTCCCGGACGCGATTGGCGTGACGGCCTCGTCGTCAAAGACGGTGAAGGTGCCGGTACAGTCGTTCGCGCCGCTGCCAAAGTTGTCGCCGCTCGATCCGCGGTTCGCCGCCAGTGTCACGGTTGTACCATCCGGCGAGACGATCCTGATGTTCAGATCGCCGTCGAACGTATGATTCAAGCGTATCTTGACGTTGACGTCCGCCACGGCGCCGATATCGGCCACCGTCGCGATCTGGTCGGTCATGTCACCGGACGTCCCAGTTACAGGGATAGGCACGTTGACGTTGCCGCTGCTATACGTCCCGGTGTTCGTCGTCCCGGTGTCGATCGTCCCGAGCTGGAATGTGTACGCAAGTGTTCCGAGGTTCTGAGCGCCATCCTGCAGTTGAATCGACGCGGTGATGGTCGATCCGCATGCCTGGTTGGCGGCAGTAAACGTGAAGCTCTTGTTCACCGTCGCGTTCACCCCGACCACGCCGTATGTCTGCGGCCCGCTCGGGCTTGTCACGCCACCGGTAGCAAGCAGCGTTCCCACGAGGTTTGTCGTCGCGCCTGTGCCGACGTTGGTCACGCCGAACGACACGGTTACCATCTCGTTCGGGTCGACCGCACTGTTTGCCGGCGTACAACTCTCAGCGGTTATGGAGGTCCCTCCTCCGCCCAGTATCGCGCCAGGTCCAGCCTTGGGGATCTTGGTGAACCGGACGTCGGGCTGGTGCGCATGCGACAATCGCGATAGCCGGTTGTCGCCCCACGTGCGGTAGTAGTTCGAGTTGTCGGCGACAGCGGTGTCGTAATCGCCCATGTACGTCGATACGATCACGCCGTCCTGGCCGATGACGACCGGGAACGACGTATCGGTGACGCGGTAATCGTTGCCAAAGGTGACCGTAGTGCCAGAGATCGTTGCGTTACGCGCATAGACGTCGATCAGCGAGTTGTTCGGGTCGAGCCGGCGGTCGTACCAGCTGATGAAGAGCCCCGTTCCATCCGGTGTGATCGCGATGCACGGCTGCCAGTTGTCGTTGGTGCCGGCGTCGGTGTTTACCTGAAGCGCCGTGCTCCACGTCGCACCGCCGTCCGTCGATTGCGAAAAGTACACGTTGGCCTTGTCGGTACTCGGAGAAATGCCCTTGTCATTCCACGTCATGTACAGCTGGTTTGCGTCGGTGGGGCTTGTGACAACCTGCGGAAATGCGTTTGTACGGAATCCACCGTTGAGTGCGAGATCGCCGTTCGTCCCGGTTGTTCGGAGCGTCTGAACGGTGGTCTGGGCCGCAAACGTCACACCGAGATCCGTGGACTTCCGCTTCACAAGCGTCGTTCCGGCCAGCCAGAACGCATACACGGCGTGGTCGGCGCCGACTGTCGGCCACGCGCCCTGGCCAGATGCGCTCGCCAGCAACACGCGCGAACCCCATGTCGCCGCGCCATCCGTCGATCGCACGAACGACATTCCGCCACCAGTGCCAAAGTCGCGGTAGAAATTGTAGAAGTTGCCCTGGCCAGTGCCAGCGGCGTTGTCGCAGGCAATCTGCTCCTTGTCGTTGTTTGTGCCGCCGCCGTCGCAGTCGACAGGCGCCTGGTACGTCGCGCCGTTGTCGTCCGTTCGGTAGGACTGCAGAACAGACGAACTGTTGAAGGCAAGTGTAAGCATGACCGCCCGCCCGCTCGTGTTGTTGCGTGCGAGAGCCGGGTCGCCAGCATCGCTCTGTGTGCTTGCAGGAAGCCGGCCCTGATCGGTAAACGTCGCGCCACCGTCCGTCGAGCGGGCAATACCCGTAAAGGAAGCGTTCGGCGCGATGTCGGAACCGGAGTCGTTGAACCCCGTAAGGATGGTCGAGCCTGAGCCGAGGACCAGCGTCGTCTCGCTTTGCGTGTCCTGCGTCGTGGCGTCTGCCGTCGGATCATTCACAAGCGTGTTGGGAGGCGCAGCATTCGGATTTGACGGTGAGCCTTCCAGTGTTTTCTCAGCGACCGACTTCTTTCGCGCCTTGCCGTGTGGCCCGAAGTGCCGAACGAGTATCCGCTGGTAGGCACTGGACAGCTGGTTGTAGAGCTCCGGATCCCAGTACAACTCCCAGTCGCGGCTGCCGTCTGGCGCCTTCGCATCACGCGGCTTGACGCCGTTCAGCTCGGCGTTTCGAGCAAGGATCTCGAGCGCGTGCGCGGTGCGATACTCGCGCCAACGCTGGACGAGGTCCCGGTCGGCATCACTCGTGGGCGATCCCTCGACGAACATCCGGTAGATCACTCGCGACTGAAGGGTCTCGGCCTCGATCTGCGCCACCGAAAGACCCGCGTTCATCGCGTCGAGGATCTCAATCTCGTGTTCGGCGAATGGCGTTCCCGAGGCACGCCAGCGGTCGAACTTGCCAATGAGCTCAAAGCCTTCGTCGGTCTTGGACACGGTACGAGCATCGTCCTGCGGAAGCAGCGGACGCTGCGTTCGCACCGGCGCAGCCGCGGGCGACCGGGGTGACAGCCGCGGTCGGGCAACAATGCCAGCCGGTTGGGCGAGTACCAGCAATACGGTCAACGACAGAACGAACGCACCACCAATTCGGGTACGCGTGCTTACAGGTGACAAGGCTCGCATATCTCTACTCCTGGGAATCCACACATGAGGATGCCGGCGCCGGCGCCAGCCACATTTCTGCGTCGAAACTACAGGTCCGGTTCACGCAAGGCCAGCCTGCAGCACACGCCACGAAATTCGCGTCAGCTCCGCGGAAGAAGCTGATATTTGTCGTGTCTAATTGTCGAAGAGAGGAGGTCCGCGAGAACTGCCCACGAACACTGAAGAAGGCGTCTCCTGTGCGGACCGCGCTACCTCGGTACGGATGAGGCCAATAGCGTAACCCAGAGGCGTCCCAAAGCCAAATCTTATGCGACGATTGGGTACCTATAATCGACATCGCCGAGCCCGCGATGCGTGGGCCACGTGACTCGATCGGGGCCTGACGAGCAGAGCATTGAGTTTTCCTCATGGCACCGGTAGCGTATGCAGCCATGAGGACACTCACAGGATTGCTTGCGGTGGCTGCACTAGGTGCGGCGATTACAGGGACCGCGGCGGGACAGACGGTGGCGATGCGTCCCGAGGAGCGCGCTGAGCTCGTTCGGCTCCAGAGCGCGAAGCCCGATGTCCGGCGCGACGCAGCCGAAAAGCTCGGCGACCTCCGCAGCACGGGCGCGGCACCGGAGCTCGTCAAGTCGGCGACGGGCGACCCGGACGCGTCGGTTCGCAGCGCCGCGATTCTTGCTCTCGGCGAAATCGGCGACCGCTCGCTCGTCGACCAGATGGCGCCGGTCCTCAAGGACTCGAACGAGAAGGTCCGAGGCGCGGCCGTCGAGGCCCTCGTCAACGTCTATCTCGATCAGGAGAAGGGGTTCTTCTCGAGCGTCAAGCACGTCGCGGTCGTCGCCACGCCGTTCTGGGACGAGCATCAGACCGCGACGGTCGAACCATACGACCCGGTCAGCCCTGCTGCGACGTCGGGTATCGCGGAGCTTCTCAAGACCGACACATCGCACGACAACCGCGTAGCGGCGGTTCGTGCGCTCGGCGCGCTGCGCGCAAACGACCAGATCGACGGTCTGGCGGATGCGATGGGGTCGGATCCGAAGCTGCGCTCCGAGGTCTTGAACGCGTTTGTGCTGATCGGCGATCCGGCGGCCGCGCGGTACGCGATCCCGCTGTTCGAGAGCGACAACGGCGACGTCGCGGCCGAGGCGATGTACACGGCTGGGCGACTCAGGGCGAACGACGCGGTGACTCCGCTGCTTACAGTCTACGGGAGCGGCGGGCCAAAGACTGGCGTCGTGGGCGCGGTCAAGAACCCGTTCCCGCCGAACCGCCGCAAGGCCGCACTGCAGTCGCTGGCGCTGATCGGCGCGCCTGCCGGTCACCAGGCGTTTCTGGACAACGTCTACAACAAGGACACCGATTGGCGGCGCGCCGCGTTCGAAGGCATTGCGCGCGAGGACGATCCACAGCTGTTGAACCTCGTGTCGCGCAGTGCGCAGACCGAGAAGAACGATTCCGTCAGGCTTGCCCAGACGTTTGCGTTGTACATGATGGGCCGGCCGGGAATGATGTCGGTCATTGTCCAGGCCGTCAGCAACCGCTCGCAGCGGGACCAGGCGGCCCAGTACATTCGCGAGGCAAAGACCGCCCTCGACATTCTGCCGTTCATTCGCACGCCGGATCCCGACGCGCAGGTCATCGTCGTCGACGCCCTTGGAAACCTCGGCGACCAGGGAACCGCAGATGCGCTGCGACCGCTTGTGCGTGGCGCGTCGCCTGAGCTCGCGCTTGCAGCGGATCGTTCGATCCGTCGCATCGAATGGCGCATCGCGAATCCGAATGCAGGCGGCGAAAAACCGCCCGCGGCCGAACCCGCGAATCAGCCGGCGCCGACAGCTCAACCAGGCGCTGAACCGGCATCCCCGCCTGCCGAGCTTCCCGGCCCGACACCCGCACCGACGCCCGATCAGCCCGATACGTCGAAGCCTCCGGTTGCGGCTGGACGGTAGCTCGTGCGTTTCCCCCCGATTCAGTATCTCGACACCGTGGCGTTCGCGGCGGTCAACATCTGCTGGGTGGGATTTCTCGTTCCGTTCATCTTTCGAAAGCGGCCCGCGACCGACGCGCGCGAACAGCGGCGCGACCGGATGTCGCTCGTGGGCATGCTCGTCCAGGGCCTTGCGTTCGTCGTGATCTGGTCGAACCGGCGTCCCGAAGGTTCGGGATTCGTTCCGTTCGGTTACTGGGGGCGGGCCGCATTCGACGCGGTGGCGGTCGTCGCAGGATGCTGGGCGGTCTGGTTCGTCATCGCGGGCGTCATTGTGCTCGGCAAGCAGTGGAGCCTCACTGCGCGCGTCCTCGAGGAGCACGAGCTTGCCACCGCCGGGCCGTACGCGATCGTGCGCCACCCGATCTACACGGCTATGGTGCTGATGGTGATCGCGACCGGCATCGTCGCCAGCGACTGGCGCTGGACGATTGCCGCCGTCGCGGTCGGCGTCACGGGTGCGCTGATGCGAATCCGAATCGAGGAACGGCTGCTGGGCGAGGCGTTTGGCGACGTCTACGCGCAGTATGCGCGGCGGGTGCCGGCGCTTGTTCC
>JBGAKX010000141.1:0-11245 GCA_044224215.1 Blastocatellia bacterium | reverse complement strand
ACGCCCGCCCACGTGGCTGATCCGGGAGCCGACCAGATCGGCGTGTTCCCTTCGAACAGCGTCACGATGTGTCGCGCGTCGACGAACGGGATCAGTTCTCGAAACCGCCATACGCCGCTGCGGTCGACCTCGTCGTCGGACGTGCGCCGCGTGCGAAACAGCGCCTTCAGTTCACCGGGGTCGCCGGGCGAGCCGTCGTATGCGACGTCCAGCAGGCCTCCGCACGTCGAGCACGCGGTGATCACCAGATCCACCGGCAGCGTCTGGCCGCAGGCCAT
The DNA here is from genome assembly GCA_044224215.1 of Blastocatellia bacterium. Taxonomy (GTDB): domain Bacteria; phylum Acidobacteriota; class Blastocatellia; order UBA7656; family JADIYM01; genus DAOMFM01. Next base: position 10,967 of record JBGAKX010000141.1, on the reverse strand, counting down.
GCAGCGGAGTGTTGCGTTCACGACGCGACAGCCTAGCACGGATGGCGGCACGTTCGAGAACACTGTATAAGACAGCGTTCGAGCGCGCCGCTCGGGAGCATTGTGCGTGGCACGAATCCGCGTTCCAGCCTCAACCTCAAACCTCGGCCCGGGCTTCGATACGCTCGGCCTCGCGCTTTCGCTCTACCTCGACGTCGACGTCGAGCCGTGCGACGACCAGTCGATTGCCGGCTCGATCGTGTCCGTCGAGGGCGAAGGCGCCGCCGACCTTCCTCGCACGCCCGACAACATGATCCACGACGCGTTCCGCCATGCGGCGGACCGCGAAGGCGTCGCGCCGCCGCCCGTCGTGTTCCGGGTGCGCAACGAGATCCCCGTGGCGCGCGGGCTCGGCAGCAGCGCGGCCGCCGTCGTCGCAGGCCTGTCGGCGTTCGCGATCGCCTCGGGCCGCGAAGTCTCCGCCGAACGGATCCTGGAATACGGCACCGAGATCGAACAGCACGCCGACAACATCGCTCCGTCGCTGTTTGGCGGCCTGCTGGCCTGTTGCACGCGCGTCGGCGGGCCGCCCGTCGTCGTTCGCAGCGAGTGGCCGGCCGAGCTGGGGATCGTGCTCGTCATTCCCGAGATCCCGTTGCTCACGTCCGAGGCGCGCCGCATTCTGCCGGATTCGGTCCCGCGCGCCGATGCGATCTTCAACGTGCAGCGGGCCGCGCTGTTCGTGACGGCGATCGCCGAGCACCGGTGGGACGCCCTCGGCGAAGCGATGCGTGACCGACTCCACCAGCCGTACCGCGAGCGCCTGCTGCCTGGCCTTGCGGAAGTGCTCGCGCTCGAACCGACGGACGGACTCGTGGGCGTCGCGCTCAGCGGTGCGGGCTCCGCGGTGCTGGCCCTCGCCACCGACCACTACGAGCAGGTCGGTGCGCGTGTCGCCGCGTGTTTCGAGACGCGTGGCGTCGCCGTGACCGTCCGCCGGTTGCACGCCGACGCACGCGGGCTCGTGATCGAACCGGGCTAGCGCGCGGCGCGAGCGAGCGGATAGCTCGGCTCGATGTCGACAGGGATCGCCTTCAGCCGCTCGAGCGTCTTGTCCGTATCGGGGCGTGTTACTGCATACTTGTCCAGCAACGCCTTTGCCCGCTCGTACGAGCCCTCGGCCTGGATCGTCAGTATTTCGGCCGTCAATTTGCGAACGGCCTCCTTGATCTTCGCGGGCACGACCGAATACCGGCCGGACCGCTCGTCGTAGCGGATCCCGCCTTCGTCCATCAGATAGTTGAACTGGAGCGCGACGCCCTTGCCGTGCGCCTCGCCGATGCCGAACCGGATCGACCGGAACATGCTCGCGAGATACGTCGTGTACATCGTCTGCTCGAACCGCCGGTCCAGCACGCCCTTGTCGACGAGGTACTGCAGCGCCCACAGACCCGAGATGTCGGCCTTTGCCTCTTCGAGCGCCGAGTACAGCTCCTTCAGCTGGCCGCGGACGGTCGTGGCCTGGCCGCCAACGGTGATGTTGTGCGGGCCGAGGCCGTGCATCAGCTCGTGCATCAGCACGTGCGTGAAGAACGCATCGAACGCGACGTTTCGCTGATCGGCCGGGCTGAGCACGACGCGCGAAATCGGCACGAGCGTCTTCTCGAACTTGGCCTCCTGCACGTTCTTGAGCATCACGCGCTTGGAGCCCTTCTCGCGCACCACGTCCTCGTCGTTCGGGAGGTTGTACGCGGCCGTCTGGACGCCGGCAGCCGCCTCGCCGCCTGCGTAGACAACGTTCACCACGCGAATCGGCGACAGCGCGCCGAGCTTCGGGTTCCGATATGCGGCGTCGATGGGAAGGTGGTCCTCGAGTTCCTGCAGGTACGCGCTGAATCGCGAGAGCTTGGCCGACTCGGCATCGTCACGCAGGTTCACGTAGACCTCGAACGCGGCCTTGTACCCGAACAGCTCGTCCGAATACGTCTCGTAGGGCCCGATCGTCAGGTCGATCGGCGCGTCGAGGTCCATCCACGCCACGTCGCTGTCGTAGTAGTTGTTCGAGAGGAACGCATCGGCGCGCTTCGTCAGAAAGACCTTGAGCGTGGCGTTGTCGGTGAGCTCGGCCGCCTCGCGGAGGAGTTTCGCGGCCTGGTCCAGAATGCTCTTGTACGCCACGCTGTACGGCACGGCGACGAGCTTGCCGTCCGGACCGCGGCGGATGACGTGAAAGAAGCCGGTCGCGTTCTTCTGGTCCTCGGCGTTGAGTGTTGCCACCCACGCTTCGAACTCTTCCTTTGTCATGTCGTCCGGGTAGTAGGCAGAGTTGTGCGGCCGGGTTTCGGGAACACCAGGCAGAAACGCCCTGTTTCCATCGAGTTGCGACCACGGACCCATGTTGACGCGGAAGTAGTGCAGTTTGAGCCGGCCCATGGTCGACGTGTCAGCCTCGAGGCTCGCGAGCAGCGCCTGGTTTCCGCTCCACACCTGCTGGATGTAGAGGGGATCAAAGAGCCGCGCGGCCTGGATGATCTTGTCGAGCGCCTTGCGGTCGCCGGGCGAAAGCCTGCGGGCGTCGGCCGTGATCACGGTCGGCGAGAACCTGGCGATCTTCGCGGCGAGCGCCTTCTCGTCAGGGGTCATACCCTTCTTTTCGGCCGCCGTCGCCGGTTGAACAGTCAGTGCGCAGAAAAACAGGAGCAGGGCCGCAGCTCGACGTCGTGCGTGCATGGATGGTTGTCTCCGCGTCAGGTGTTGGATCAGGCCGTGGCCTGCCGGCATTGAACACCAGCCCGGCGGCCGGACGCTACCGGATCAGGTCGATCTCGTCGTCGGCCTCAAAGCACGTGCCGCACACGCGCCGGTACGCCCTGTACCCCTCGAGCTGGATGTGCGGGGTCATGTACCCGTCGCGCACCGGCTCGGTCCGGAGCAGGTCCGTGCTCAGGTACTTCTTGTTGTCGTCGGGGAGCACCGTCGCAACGACCGCGTCCTCGCCCAGCCGGTCCTGTGCGATCAGCGCCGCAAGAACGTTCGCACCCGACGAGATCCCGACCCCGAGTCCGAGTGTCGCCGCGAGCTTCTGTGCCATCAGGATCGCGTCGCCGTCGCTCACCTGGATCACGTCGTCGAGCCCCGCCAGGTCGAGGATCGGCGGGATGAACTCGTCGGAGATGCCCTGGATGCGGTGATGGCCGACCTTGTGACCGGTCGTGAGGGTCGGTGACTCGGCGGGCTCGACCGGGTGGAGCCTGATCCGCGGGTTCTGCTCTCGAAGAAACCGGCCAGCCCCCATGATCGTCCCGCCGGTGCCGACACCGGCGACGAATGCGTCGGGAACGAGCTTGACCGACTGCAGCTGCCACCAAATCTCGGGCCCGGTTGTGCGGGCGTGCGCCTCGACGGTCGCCGAGTTCGAGAATTGGCAAGGAAGGCACACGTGGCCAACTTCGGCGGCGATCTCCTCGGTCATTCGGATGCTGCCTGTAAAGCCGCCCTGCTCGCGGCTGACGGGAACGATCCGCGCGCCGAAGCTCTTGATGAGCGATACCCGCTCCCGGCTCATCCAGTCCGGCATGAAGATCACCACGTCGTGGCCGAGCGCCCGTCCGATGGCCGCAAACGAGATGCCCGTGTTGCCGCTCGTGGCCTCGATGATCGAATCGTCGGGCGCGATCCGCCCTTCGGCGTACGCCGTCCGCAGGATGTGGAACGCCATGCGGTCCTTGATCGATCCGGTCATGTTCAGGTGTTCGGCCTTGGCGTAGATCACGCGGGGTCGGCCGTGCCAGGTGCACCGGATCGCGAGCAGCGGCGTGTTGCCGATCATGTGCCGCAGTTCGGCAAAGCGGCGGGCGGCGATGGGAGTCTGTGTTGTGGCGGTCGTCATGCTCGAATTGGCCTCCGTGTGTCGGGTGCAGCACGACGATCGAGCAACATGCGTGCCGAGAGTGATTTACGGAGTATTACGGGCCTGGCTCGCCAAAATGGGGCGATCCGCACCCTGGCCCGCCGGCGAGTGCGTGAAATTTCTCAGGCCCGGGCCAGGGTGAGGCTGCTACTTCGGCGCTGCGGGATCGGGTTGCGCCGTCTCGGCAGGCGCGTCCCCGGTCGTCTTCTCGCGGACGGTTGTCAGTTTCTTGAAGTCCGCCCGATCGCGCAGCGACGCGAAATCGTCATCGTCGATCGCGTCCTCCGCGTACGCGTCGTCGAGGTCGATCGCCGAGGCGAGCGCCGTGATCGCATCGTGCGCGCGTCCGAGCCGCGCGAGCGAGCACGCGCGCACGTAATGCGCGTCCGCATAGTCGGCGTCGATCGCAATCGCGCGATCCGCGGCCGCGAGCGCCTCTCGCCAGTTGTGCGCGTCGCACAGGGCCCCGGCAAGTTCGGCCCACATCTCCGAGTTGTCGGGCGCCATCTCGATGCAGCGATGCAGCAGTCCGAGCGCTTCCTGCGGATGTCCGGCGTCAATTCGAATGCGGGCAACATAGAGCATCGCCTGCGCGTTTCCGTCGATCACACCCGGTCGCGCGGCGACGAGCGCTTCCGCCTTCTCCGCCATGTCGTCGTCGTACCACATGTCGACGAACACGGTCTGCACCAGCGATTTGCAATCGATTCCTCGCCCGCACGCATCGTCGAGCGCCTTGAGCGCGTCCGCCGCAGACACCTTCTCGGCGACATACGAAACATACAGCGCCGCCTGATCCGTACTGAGTGGATCCGCGAGCGACGCGGCCCGGTACGCCTCGGCGGCGCCGCGCGCGTCGTTCAGTTCGTCGAGCGCCACACCGAGCTCCTGGTGACCCCACGGATCGGCGGGCTCGAGCGCGACATATGCGCGGTACGCCTCCGCGCGGCGTCCGGCCGCCGCCTTGTCGCGGTCGATGATGTCGGCCAACGTCACGGCCGCCGGACCAAATCCAGGATTGGCCGAGAGCGTCTGCCTGAGCAGCGCGTCGGCTTCGCCACCGCGTTTCAGATTCGCAAGACACCGTGCGCGCAGCGTCAGCAGCACCGGGTCGTGCTCGCGACCCTCGAGCGCTCGGTCGACGAGATCGAGGGCGCCGTGCGCATCGCTTTCGGCAACCTGAACGGCGGCGATCACGAGCGAGACGTTCTCGCGCGGCTTCCGACCGGCCCGTTCGGCCTTGATCGATTCGGCAACCGCGTCGATGGTTTCGCCGACGTAATCGACGCCGATGTCGAGATCGCGAAACTCCGTGATGGCCCAGACGTCGCCGTCCCGTGCGAGCCGCAGCCGGTACCGGTGATCCTCGTAATCGACCGCGGACAGCACGAGCGCGTGCGCGTCCCCGGCCGATACCGTCATGTCGAGGAGGCGCGGCGGGGTCTCGTCATCCGACGTTCCCATCAGCCGCCCGAGCGTGGCGAGCAGGCGTCGTCGGGCGCCGACGATTCGTCCGCGTTCCGCCGTGCTCATCGCCGCCCACGCCCCGTCGCCAAGCGCCCGATCTGCCAGCTCGCGAACATCGAGCGCCGCAGCGAGCGCGATCCGCTCGTCCGGTTTCTCGCCGACGATTCGAGCGACGAGCGCGTGCGGATCGTGCTGAAACTCGGCCACCGGAAGCGTCGCCGAAACGACCTCGATGTCGAGCAGACCGAGACCCGCATACGAGATCAGACTGTACGAGTCGTCGCGGACGTGCGTGGCATCGACAAAACCGGTGCCAAACGTGGGATCGAGCTCGATCCACGCGCCGACATAGACCTCCACCCACGCGTGGCCGCCGAACGACCCGTCCGAATGCACGATGCCCGACACGATCCGCGCAGGAAGCCCGAGCGAGCGCGCCATGGACACGTACAGCTCGCTGAACTCGAGGCAGTCCGCCTCGCGAGACGCGAGCGTGTCGGACGCATCCGCGACGTCGACACGCTTCCACGTGAGGTTCTTGAACGTCCAGTCGGCGAGTTTCCGGGCCACGCTCAGCGCGTCATGGTCGTCGCCGGCAATCTCGCGCGCCTGCGCGACGATCGTCGGATCCTTGGTGCGGATCTCGTGCGTGGCGCCGAGAAACGGCGCGAACTCGGAGCCCGTGACGGGCAGCGTGACCGCGGCGGTCGCACCGGGTCGTCGCGGTTCGATCTGCAGAACGATTCCGTCCTTGTCCTGCGCGAGAATTCGTTGCCCGCGGTTCGCCACGGCCGACGCAATCTGCTCGACACTCGCGCCGGCCTTTGGCCGGATTCGAATCGTGACTGCCGACAGGTTCCGCTGATCCGAGATCGGAATCCCCTGTGCCTCGATGCTCGCAAACCCCCTCGTCAGGCTCGTCTTGTGTTGTGCCAGCTCCCCGACCGAGAACGCGCCGTCGCGCGCGACGGAGACCGTCATGCGCGCGCTGATCCCTTCGGGCGTTCGAGTGGCATAGAACGACTCGCCGCGGAACGCCCGCGTGATCGCGCGCATCGACGCGACGACGGTCTGCACGGTCAGGTCGTCGGCGCCCATCTCGATCGAATCGAGCGCCGCGCGGCTGCCGTAACCGCCGAGCACGAGAAGATTCGACGTTGGCGCGCCGCGGACAAGCTCGGCGTACTCGTCGGTCGAAGCGAGCGACGCGCCCGAGCCGAGACGGGCCAGCGCGTCGCCGGAGCTCGCGAACACCAGGAATCCGTTGCGGACCGCCACGACGAGCTCGGTGTCTCCGACCTTGACGTGCTGCGTGTCGCCCGCCACCACCCCGTTCAACAGTCTGCCGTCGCGCATCCGCTGTGCGATCGCGTCGGTTCGGAGCTTGAGGAAGACCGCCCACGGTGCGTCGGTGAGGTCGAGGGTCTTCGGCATCCCGAGCACTGCCACGCCACACTCCGGCCCGAGCTCGAACCGGGCATCGTTTTCAAGGTCACCGGCCCAGACCGCGCGAAGCGCCTTCACCCTCGTCTCGCCGAGATACGGCGTGACCCAGTCGACGAACCCTTCGTGCGCATCGATGCATGCGATCGCGTACGCCACGGTCGTCGACGGCAACAGATCCCGCGGCGCGGCGAGTTCGGACGTGTTCAATGGCCGGATGTGCGCAAGCGAATCCGGATCGCCGAGCGGGACGTCGTAGGTGTGGCTCCATGCGGCGCTGCCGAACGTTGCGCCACCGGACTCGCCGGGGACCCCGCTGGCCACATCGGGTGTCGCGCCGCCCTCGCGGGCGAGCTCGGCACCGCTCGCAAAGTAGATCGCGTCGCCCTTTGCCGCGGCTGCCCGGGCGAACAGCGGCGAGTCCGCAAGCCTGGGGCCTTGCGTGTCGAGACGATCGAGCATCTCGTCGAGCGATCGCCAGTCCGGCGTGATGATCGCCGTGTCGCCGACGTACGCGGCGATGACACGTCCGACATTCACGACGGCGCGATCGGACTGTGATCGCCGGACGAGTTCGGTGCAGGGAATGCCCCGATACGTTCGGGGGATCGAGTAGTCCGACACGACCGCGTCGGGCAGCTTGCTGTCCTTCCGGAGGTCGCTCAGGGCGAGCGCGGCTGCGACGGGCATCGCGGACGGTATCAGCCCGAACACGTGCGCGACGAAGGCGATGGCCGGGGCGACGCTCTCGTAATCGCCGAATGCGCGCACGGCACCCGCGAGCCCGCTCTCGAAGTGTTCGCGATCGGTGACGCGCACCAGGATCGCGGACCGTCGCCCGTACGATGACTCGGGAGGCGCGCCGTTGGCGATCCACGACGCCGCAACCACCGGCTGTGTGCCGTCGATGCCGAGCGCCGAGAACACCGGCTCGCCGTCGTGCGCGTTCACCTGGTTCGCAATGGACTCGCGCAGGTAGGCGAGAATGAGCGCGAGCGTTGCCTGGTCGCGCGCGGAGTCGGCATGCACGCCGTCGAGAAGATCGGAGATGCGCCCGACGGCCGCTGCGGGCGAGGGGATCGCCGCGTAGAGCATCACGTTTCCAGGCAGAATCTGCTCGCCAAGGGCGCCGATCCGCGATGAGGTCGCCGTAGAGACCGCGCCAGACGACGCGGGCGGGCGAACGTAGCGGAGCCAGACCCAGTCGGCGAGCCGTTTGTCCGAGAGCCCCTCCTGAATGATCGCGTCGCGTGTTGCGCCCGTCGCCGCGGCCAACCGCGTTCGAATCGCGATCTTTGCGCGCGCATCCGACCGGTCGTCGGCTGCGTCCGGGCTGCCCGGCTTCTTGTCGGTACCGGGGGCCGGTCCAAGCGCGGCAAGATCCGCGGTCGATCCCCATTCGCCGAGCGCTGCGATCGCAAGCGACTGCACACGCTTTGACGGGGATCGGACCAATCCGACGAGAAGCCGTGACGGAATCGGCTCCTGGCGTTCGAGTGCGACCTCGAGCGCGCGCGCCGTCAGCGGATCGGACTTTCGTCCGAGCAGTCGCTCGAACGGCATCGGGAACGCGCTCTTGTCGATGTGCCGCAGGACGTCGAGCGCGACGGCGGCGCGCTCGTTCTGATCCGATCCCCACGCGTCGATCACACTGACAAAGTTCGATCCGATCACGCCGCCGGCAACCATCGGCGGCGGGGGCGGCGGGGGACCCTGCGACTTCTTTGCGGGCGGCGGCTTGATGGCTGGCGGTGGCGCAACCACGGGACGTGGCGGTTTACGATCCTCCTTGAGGAGCTCGCCGACGAGCTCGATCCGGCGGGCCGCCGACATCTGCAGCGCCAGGCGCAGCACGCGTCGCGCCGGATTCAGCTCGCCCCACGACGCGACCGCGATGGAAACCGCGTCGGGACGACCGGCGACCGAGGCGGCTGCGTGTTCCGCGACGATCGCGCTCGAGTCGTCGAGCGCGTAGGTCAGGAGCGGCTCGAGCGCAGCGTTTCCACTTGCGGCAATGGCATCGACGGCGGCCAGCCGCACGAGCGTGTCGCGCGACAGGAGCAGATCCGAGGCACCGTCGGGAGACGTCGCAAACACAGACTTGAGGCGCTCGCGCGCACGCGCGCGAACCGCTGGATCCGGGTCGGACAGCGACGGCGAGACCGAGACGGCTTCGGCAATCTGTACGGGTGCGGCGCCAAGACCCGCGCTCTCGCGGGCCTCGTCGAACGCGCGTGCTCGTTCACCGAACTCGTCGACCATGGTCGACAGGACAATCGCCTTGAAGATCGCATCGTCCGCCGTGGCGCGCGCTGCGGGAACCGTAAAGATGACCGTTACGGCGACGTGTCCCGCGACCGTGGCCCAGACGACCCTGCGGAGCGCCTCGGCGTGGGACGTCGTGAAGCTGAAGACGATCTCGCGCGCGTCGAGCCCCGCCATCTCGGTACGACGAACCTGTATGGATTCGGCGGCGCCCGGCAGATCCCGAACATGCGTGAGCAGGGCCGACGCGAACGACGCGACGGGAACACCCGACGGGACGTCCTCGGCGTAAGCGTCAACCGTCGTGCCTTGTCCGTTCGTGAAGGCGAGCTTGTCGCCGATGCGCTCCCAGTCGGCCGGCACGCGAAACGTGACGGTGTGATCGGCGTTGGTCACCCGTTGAAACGTGGTGTCGGGCACCGACAGGGCCTGCCACACCGCCCGGCGCGTTTCGAGGTCCTGGGCCCTGGCGGGGACGGCTGCCACCGATGCGACGCACACCGCGGCGCCGAGTATCCACGTCAGTGTTCGTGTCGACATACCTGGAAGGCACCGGAAGTGAAAGTCTGGCGTTTCCGCCGCAGGCCGCCGGGTCGTGACGCGTCGCACGCGTCGAGTCGATCCGGGACCCGACCCCCTCGAGTACCGTGGACACATTATCGCACGAGCCGTCCGGGTGTCGGGATTGAGTCGCACTCGGGCGTTGTTTGCTCGTGTAGTATTTGCCCGTCGTTCGGGAAATTCGTTTTTCGCCCGGATCCGCAAAACAACCGTGGGAGCAGACCGATGGCTTTGAATTCGTACGTCACACTTGGGAACTCCGGGCTCCGCGTGAGCCCGCTCTGTCTCGGGGCAATGACCTTTGGCGAGGACTGGAATTGGGGATCGAGCGTCGCCGATTCCGAGGCGATCATCGCGCGCTTTCTCGAGCGCGGCGGGAATTTCATCGACACGGCCAACATCTACACGAAGGGCCATTCCGAGAAGATTCTCGGCGACTTCATTGCGCACGACCGCGCGCGGCGCGACCGCATCGTCCTTGCGACAAAGTTCTTCTGCAACATGTTCGCCGGCGACCCGAACGGCGGCGGCTCGGGACGGAAGGCGATGGTCGCGCAGTGCGAGCAGTCGCTCAGGCGCCTGCAGACCGACTACATCGATCTGTACTGGCTGCATGCGTGGGACCGGTTCACGCCGATCGAGGAGACGATGCGCGCGCTCGACGACCTGGTGACGGCAGGCAAGGTGCGTTACATCGGGTTTTCCGACTGTCCGGCGTGGAAGGTCGCCCAGGCGCAGACGATTGCGCGCTTCCGCGGGTGGGCGCCGCTCGTCGCGTTGCAGATCGAGTATTCGCTGCTCGAGCGAACGGTTGAAGGCGAGCTGATTCCGATGGCGATCGAGCTCGGGCTGGGCGTGACGCCGTGGAGCCCGCTCAAGAGCGGTGCGCTGTCGGGCAAGTACACGCGCGAGAATGCCGACGCGGTGAAGGCCGATCGCGGCGATCAGGTGACGGCCGCGCTCGGCGAGAAGGGGTACGCGATTGTGGACGAGTTGGCGAGGATCGCGGCCGAGCACGATACGACCGTCGCGGCGGTCGCGTTGGCGTGGGTCCAGGGACGGCCCGGCGTGACGTCGACGATCATCGGCGCCCGCCGGATGGAGCAGCTCGATGCGAACCTGGACGCGCTCGATGTGAGCCTTTCGGCGGAGCAGGTTTCGGCGCTCGACCAGTTGTCCACGCCCGTGTTGCCGTTTCCGATCCCGTTCCTCCAGCGTGCGCTGCACATTGCGCACGCCGGGGCGACGGTGAACGGCGAGGCGAGCATGGTGTTGCCGATCACGCCGGTGGGCGACGACCGGTATTGACGGCCGCGGTGAGTGAAAGCGCCGTCGTGCCCTT
>JBGAKX010000003.1:0-66059 GCA_044224215.1 Blastocatellia bacterium | reverse complement strand
AAGGGGTGCCGTGCAATAGCCGGGGGTCGAGGAGCGCGCAGCGCGACGACGACCCCCGGTTTGCGCCACCAACGCTGGCGACCCTGTAAGGGTCGCCTCCGCTACGTCCACACATACCGTTCGTCAAACGCAACGTCGTGCAACGTGAGCATTGCGCGAAGCTCATCCTCGAACGACATTGCCCGGTGGTGGTCCTTCTGGCGGTCGATGTACCTCCGTACGCGCTCGACGCCCGACCTGCTGACCGAAAACGCCCCATACCCGGTTTGCCACGCAAACCGCGTCTGCACGACGCGGTGTTCGTTCATCCATCGCGACGAGGTCTTCTTGATCACGTTCAGATGCTGGCTGATGGCGTGATTCTTCGACAGGGACAGGAGCAAATGCAGGTGATTTTCCGTGCCGTTGATCGCCATCGCGCATGCGCCGATCCTCGCGACGGTCGACGCGATAAACGGATAGAGCCGGGATTCGATATCGGGGTCGATGAGGTCGGCGCGGTCCTTTGTGGAGAACACGACGTGCGCGTACATCGATACAAGAGTTTGTGCCATGTCCGGATTGTCGGATTTCTGTGATTGAAGTTGCGTGGCATGGCCGGACCCTTACAGGGTCCTCGCAGATCTATTCGTACACCGGGGGTCGTCGTCGCTGCGCTCCTCGACCCCCGGCTATTCTCCCGCACCCCTTCGGGGTGCTCGGAAGACGCACAAACGTGTGAACATCCGCCTGCGTAGCGATCTCCCGTTCGACGGCCCGAGAAGCGATCTCCCGCTCGAAGCACCCCGAAGGGGTGCCGTGCAATAGCCGGGGGTCGAGGAGCGCGCAGCGCGACGACGACCCCCGGTCGCGCATCACCACGGAAAGGACCCTGAAGGGGTCCGGCACCGCAAACACGCGTAAAATACCGGTAATATCGGCCGTCATCACAAGGGTCTCCCCTTGTTTCGCCCGATCGCCGTGTGGTAGCTTTTTTCTTTTAGCGAGGAGCGGGATTTTTCGCAGTAGGGGCGGGCGATGACTGGAGCACGGCGTGGAGCGGTATGGGAGGACCTTGCCAGGGGTCCCCATTCGCGATCCGCCAGCGACATACGACCTCCTCACCCCGATCCGAGCGACCCTGAAAGCCCCTCGCCAGTACAGCTGTCCGAAAAGAACCACCAGGAATGAGAGTCAGAAACCTTTTTAATCCCTTCTCGAACGACCTCGCCATCGATCTCGGAACCGCGAACACGCTTGTCTACGCCAAGGGCCGTGGAATCGTCGTCAGTGAGCCCTCGATCGTCGCGATCAACAAGATCACCAACAAGGTCGAGGCCGTCGGCCGCGCCGCCAAGGAGATGCTTGGCCGCACGCCCGGCAACATCGTCGCCATCCGTCCGATGAAGGACGGCGTCATCGCCGACTTTGAAGTCACCGAGAAGATGCTGCAGTACTTCATCCGCAAGGCCCACAACGGGCGCTCGTGGGTGAGCCCTCGTGTCGTCATCGGCGTCCCGGGCGAGATCACGCAGGTCGAACGACGCGCCGTCGAAGAGGCCGCGTACCGCGCAAAGGCCTCAAAGGTCTATCTCGTCGAGGAAGCCATGGCAGCCGCGATCGGCGCCGGCCTCCCGATTACCGAGCCGTACGGCAACATGGTCGTCGACATCGGCGGCGGCACGACCGACATCGCCGTGATCTCGCTGTCGGGCATCGTGTACTCGCGCGCCGTGCGCGTCGCCGGCAACGAGCTCGACGAATACATCATTCAGTACATCAAGCGGAAATATAACCTGCTGATCGGCGAGCGAACGGCCGAACAGGTCAAGATGCAGCTCGGCAGCGCGTACACGCTCGACGAACCCATCTCGATGGAGATCAAGGGGCGCAACCTGATCGAGGGCGTGCCGCGAACGATCACCATCACGGACGAAGAGGTCCGCGAGGCGCTCTCGGACCCGATCGTCACGATCGTCAACGCAGTTCGCGTCGCGCTGGAGCGGACGCCTCCCGAACTGTCCGCCGATATCGCCGAGCGCGGCATCGTGCTGACGGGCGGCGGAGCGCTGCTCAAGAGCCTCGACCGGCGCCTGATGCACGAGACGGGCGTTCCGGTGACGCTGGCCGAGAATCCGCTCTCTTCGGTCGTGCTCGGCACGGGCAAGATGCTCGACGACGTCAATCTGCTCGACCGGGTGTGCCTCGAGAACACGGTACTGCACCACAGCTAGTCGTAGGCATCTACGGTCGGGGGAGCCATGTCGCGCGCGAGCGAACGGCAGACAAAGCAAAAATACGCCCCCTACCTCCTCGTCGCCCTGCTGGCGTCGCAACTGCTGACCATGGCGCTGACCGCGCGGAGCGCCGCGGGCGCCGACGGAAACGAGCAGTCCATCCTGAAGTCGTGGATGCTGACGATCGTGACGCCCATCCAGTCGGCGCTCGGCTCGGGGTTTTCGGGGATCGGGTCGTTCTGGTCCGGATACGTCGATCTGCGCGGCGTTCGCGACCGCAACACCGCGCTCGAAGCCGAGAACGCCCAACTGCGCGCCGAGATCGAAAGCGCACGGGCGCTGTCGGCCGAGAACGACCGGTTGCGTCGCGAGCTCGACCTGAAACCGCTGCTCCGATACGACTCGGTCACGGCCGAGGTCGTCGCGCGCGACGCAAACGTCTGGTTCAAGCGGCTGGTCGTCAACAAGGGATCGCTCGATGGCATCAAGCCGAATCAGCCCGTCGTCACACCTGACGGGCTCGTCGGCAGAGTGACGTCGGTCGGCGCGCACGCGGCGCAGATCCAGCTGATCAGCGACGAGCACGCCGGCGTCGGCGGACGGCTCACGACGTCGCGCGCCGCTGGCGAACTCAAAGGACGAGGCGACGGCACCTGCCGCATGAAGAGCATCTCGAGCCTCGAGGTCGTCGACACCGGAGAGCCGGTACTCACGTCGGGACTCGACCGCATCTATCCGGCTGGGATCCTGATCGGCTACGTCACCGACGTCGCCCCGGGCGCGGGCGCGAGCCCGCACGACATCACCATCCGCACCGCGGCGGATCTCGACCGCGTCGAAGTGGTCATGATCCTGCTCGTGGACCCCGTCGATCTCTCAACGCCCGACACGGTCAAGTAGCGGTTCACTACCGACGTGTTCTACCTCAAGATCATTCTCGTCATCGCGGTCGCGATTATTCTCGAGAGCCTCATCTCGCGATACTGGGCGCCATTCCGATATGTCGATCTCGCGTTGCTCGTGACGATATACTTTGCACTCATGCGAGATCCCGTGACCGGCATGGTGACGGGATACGTCGCGGGCTTTGGCGCGGACCTCGCGCCGGGGGCCGGTCCGGTCATCGGCGTCGGCGGCTTCTCGAAGACGCTCATCGGTTTTCTCATTGCTTCGATCGCGGTGCGGTTCACGCTCGAGGGACCGCTCGTGCGAGTGATCGTCATCGCGCTGTCATCGCTGGTCGACAGCGCCCTGTTCATCGGCCTGCACAACCTCATGGGTCAGTCGCTGACGAGCGAAGCGACACCCCAGGTCCTTGCGATGAAGGTTCTTTTCGGCGCTGCGGCGAACGTCGTGCTCGGCGCCGCGCTGTTCTGGGTGCTCGACCGGGTATTCCCCGAGCAGTCGCGACGGGGGCAGATGCGAGTCCAGCGCAGGTTCTACGACTAGAGGGGCGCGTCGACCGACCGACGAAGAACGACATGAGCCGTTTCAACGACGAGACACAGAATTTCGACAGTCGCCTGAGCGCGATCCAGTACGTCACGCTGGCCGTGTTTCTCATACTCGGCGCCCGGTTCTGGGTCCTTCAGGTCGTCAACCACGACTCGTACCTGGCCGCCGCCGAAGAGAATCGCATCCGCGACATCCCGATCCCGGCCGCGCGCGGCAACATCCTGGACCGATACGACCGCATCCTCGTCGACAGCCGGCCGGCGTTCAACCTGATCGTCAACCGCGAAGACCTCAAGAAGGACACACTCGGCAACCTGCTCGACGTGCTCGGCAAGGATCTCGGCGTCGACGCCGACTGGGCCCGGCGGCAGATCGACGATCCGCTCGCCCCGAAGTCGCGTCCCGTCGTCATCAAGCAGAACATCACCGAGGCAGACCGCGCGTGGGTGGAGGCGCACGAGTTCGAATATCCCGAGCTCCGCGTCGAGTTGCAGCCGCAGCGCATCTACCCGCTCGGTCCCGTGCTGGGCCACGTCCTCGGGTACGTCGGTCAGATTTCGGATCCGCAGCTCAAGGCCGAACTGCCGGAGTTCAGCGGCGCGCGCGCGGGCGACGTCGTCGGCCAGGCCGGAATCGAGCGATCGCACAACCAGATCCTGATGGGCAAGGAGGGCATGCGCCGGGTCGTCGTCGACAGTCGCGGACGAACGGTCGACGAGATCGAGACCATCGATCCGATTCCGGGGCAGGACCTTCGAACGACGATCGATCTCGACCTGCAGATGGTCGCCGAGCAGAAGCTGTCGGAGACCAAGCTGGACGGGACCGCGATTGCACTCGATCCTCGCACCGGCGAGGTCCTCGCGATGGTGAGTCACCCGAGCTACGACCCGAACCTGTTCGCCAGCGGCATCTCGCCGCAGGATTACGCGACGCTGCGCGACAACCCCGACAAGCCGTTGTTGAACCGAGCGATTCAGGACATCTACCCGCCGGGATCGACGTGGAAGATCATAATGGCCGTCGCCGGTCTGTCCGAGGGCGCGATGAAACCCCAGGAAGGGATTCCGTGCGGCGGCGGCATCCAGATCGGGAGCCGTTTTGCCGCGTGCCACGGTTCACACGGCGCACCGAACCTCGAGCACGCGATCGCGATCAGCTGCAACGGCTACTTCTACCGGGTCGGTTTGCGGCTTGGCGTCGACAAGATCCACAAGTGGGCCTCGGCGATGGGTCTCGGCCGCAAGACCGGCATCGACCTTCCGAACGAGACACCTGGCTATGTGCCAGAGGCGAATATCAAGCAGCGCTGGAGCAAGCCTGGCGACGACCTCAGCCTGCCAAAGTACAAGTGGAACGACGGCGACACGGTGAACGCGGCCATCGGACAGGGCTACGATCGCCCGACACCGCTCGGGATGGTGCACGCGTTCGCCGGTGTGGCGATGGACGGACTGTTCCTGACGCCGCATCTGCTGCTGGAAGCAAAGGCAAGCGGTTCCCAGCCCGCGATCACCTACGACGACCAGAACAGGGTCGAGATTCCAATCGATCCCGTCGCCTACAAGTTCGTGATGGAGGGCATGCGCCAGGTCGTCACAAGCGGTACGGCACGGCGCGCCGACGTTCCCGGCTTTGACGTGTGCGGCAAGACGGGCACGGCACAGGTGGTGTCCGTTCGGACGGGCGCGACCGGAAAGGCGAAGGAGCATGCGTGGTTCGTCGGGTTTGCACCCGAACCGATCGAGGGCCGCTTGCCCGAGATCGCCGTGTGCGTTCTTGTGGAGCACGGCGGCCACGGCGGCATCGAGAGCGCACCGATCGCCCAGGCCATCATCGCCGAGTACGTGCGGAAGACCCGCGGCACGGTCGCCGAGCCCGCGCCCGCCGCGGTGAATGACGAGGCAGGCGCCGATCCCGACGCCGTCGCGATCGAATCGAGCGACGACAGCGCCAGCGACTCGGACGAGCCTGTAAAGGAGACACCCGACGTCCCGGCGGCGGCCGTCCCAACCATCGTTCCAAGAACGTCGTCCGGCGACTCGGGCGAGCCCCAGAAACCCGCTGCCGGGGGCGAGCCTCCGGCGCCGCATCTCAATCCGTTGCAAGGGGTTATGAAACCCCGGGCTCCGGACTCCTGAGGCGCCTGACTTTCGATGTTTTCGTTCGATACCAGAAGCCTGAGGGACTTTGACTGGCCCGTGCTTGTCATTCCGGTGGTGCTCGTCTGCATGGGAACTGTGTTCATCTACAGCTCCCAGCCCGACCAGCCGTACTGGAAGAAGCAGCTCGTGTGGCTCGCGGCGGGAATCGTCGCGGCGATCGTCTTTGCGCTCAACGACTACCGCAAGTGGCTGCGGCTCGCGCCGTTCTTCTACGGTTTTGCGCTGTTCTGGCTCGTCGCCGTGCTGGTCTTTGGCCAGACGATCAACGGCGCAAAGGCGTGGATCAACTTTGGCTCGTTCAGCTTCCAGCCCGCCGAGCTTTCAAAACTCGCGACGATCCTGATGCTCGCCAAGGTCCTGTCCAAAAGCCGGCGCGCCGCGTTGTCGTTCAAGGAGATCGCGATTGCGTGCGTCGTCGTCGCGGCGCCGTGCGCGCTGATTCTCGCGCAGCCCGACACGGGAACCGTACTGACATTCTTTCCCGTGCTGCTTGCGATGCTGTTTCTAAGCGGGCTCCGAAAGCGGATGCTCGTCATTGCGATCGTCGGCGGGACGCTCGCCATCGTGCTCGCGTGGGGCCTCGTGCTGAAGCCGTACCAGAAGGAACGCATGAAGATGGCGTTCACTCTGGCGTCGGGCCAGACCGAATCGATCGATTCGAAGAGCCGCCGCGGACAGGGCTACCAGTCCATCCAGTCGATGATCGCCGTCGGATCCGGCGGTCCGTTCGGCAAGGGTGTCCTGCAGGGCACGCAGGGCCGTCTCGGCTTTCTTCCCGAACGCCACACCGACTTCATCGCATCGATCCTTGCCGAGGAGACCGGGTTTGCCGGCACGCTGGCGATGCTGTTTCTTTACAGCATTCTACTGTGGAGACTTATCGGCATCGCACGGCTGTCCGCCGACCGGTTCGGCGCCCTCATCGTCATGGGTATCGCGGCGCTTTTGGTCTTTCATATCTTCGTGAATTTGGGTATGGTTGTGGGCTTGATGCCGATCATGGGCATTCCCCTACCCCTCCTGAGCTACGGTGGCTCGTCGCTGCTGATGATGTTTATGGGATTCGGGCTCGCCCTGAGCGTGCGATTGCGAAGATTTGTGAATTAGTTGGCGGTTTGAGCCCGGGAATGCGGGAAGTGGGGATGTTGAGCACGCTGTGATGCTCTCCCTGCTCCGCTACCAGGAATCTCGATCCCCAAGTGCAGAAGTTTCCTGATGAGATTGACCAACTCGGACTACCGTCTCGCTCTCGACGCCATATTGCCGCGTGTCGAGAAGCCGGTCAGGTATGTCGGCGGCGAATGGAACACTGCGGTCAAGGACCCTGCACTCGTCCGAACGCGTATCGCGCTGTGTTTCCCCGATGTCTACGAGATCGGGATGTCACATCTCGGGCTGAAGCTCCTCTACGAGTTGCTCAACCGGCCCGACCACTGGTCGGCCGAACGCTGCTACTGCCCGTGGCCCGACATGGAATCGGAACTGCGACAGTCCGGGCTGCCGCTCGCCGCGCTCGAGTCGTTCACGCCACTCTCGGATTTTGACATCGTCGGGTTCTCGCTGCAGTACGAGATGAACTACTCCAACATGCTGACCATGCTGGAGTTGGGCGGGATTCCGCTCCACGCGGCCGACCGGACGCTTGACGACCCGCTCGTGATCGCCGGCGGGCCGACCGTGTACAGCTCGGAGCCTCTTGCAGATTTTCTGGACCTGATTCTGATCGGCGACGGCGAAGAAGCGTTTCCCGCGCTCATCCGCGCATACGAGGCGCTCAAGGCGGAAGGCGGACGCTCGCGCACCGAGATCCTGAAGCTGCTTGCCCAGCTCGGGGGGATGTACGTGCCGGCGCTCTACACCGTGTCCGAATCGCCGTATCTCGGCATCCAGATCGTCGACGAGCCGTCCGACCGCGACGTTCCGTACCCTGTTGCGCGGCAGATCGTCGAGGATCTTTCGAAGTTCCCGTTTCCCACCAACACGCCCGTGCCGTTCACCGAGCCAGTGCACGACCGCGTCGCCGTCGAGATCGCGCGCGGTTGCGTCGACGGCTGCAGGTTCTGCCAGGCCGGCACGATATATCGGCCCGTGCGCGAGCGGGATCCAAAGGAGATCGTCGACACGATCATCGGCGGACTCGAACAGGGCGGATACGACGAGGCGTCTCTGACGTCGCTGTCGACGGCCGATTACACGTGCCTGACGCCGCTCGTGAAGGCGCTCGGCGACGAGCTCAAGAAGCGGAACGTCTCGTGGTCGGTGTCGAGCCTGCGCGCGTCGGGCGTGACCGACGAGTTGTCGGAAGAGATTGCAAAGACGCGAATGACCGGGCTGACGATCGCTCCCGAGGCGGGCACGCAGCGGATGCGCGACGTCATCAACAAGAACGTCACGGAAGAGGACGTCCTGAAGAGCTGCCGGACCGCGTTTCGCCACGGGTGGTCGAGCGTCAAGCTCTATTTCATGATCGGCCTTCCGACGGAGACCGACGAAGACGTCATCGGCATCGCCGAGCTCGGCAAGAAGATCGTCGACCTCGGACGGCAGGAGTTCAAGAAGTCGATCAAGGTCACGGTGTCGGCGTCGTCGCTGGTTCCAAAGCCGCACACGCCGTTCCAGTGGGCCGAGGTGGTCGATCTGCCCGAGATTCGGCGCCGCCAGGAGCTGCTCGGCGCGCTCTGCCGGCGGTACCGGCTGCAGTACAAGCACCACCATGCAGAAACCTCCGTCATCGAGGCGGTGCTCTCGCGCGGCGACCGAAAGCTCGGCCGCGTGATCGAGCGCGCGTGGCGTGATGGCGCCCGATTCGACGGATGGACCGAACATTTCAGTTTTGACCGGTGGTTGAACGCCTTCGAAGCAGAGGGCATCGACTACCGGGTCTACCTCAGGGAGTTCCCGATCTACACCGGGTACGACCACCGCACGTCGCCCATGGTGCCGCTGCCCTGGGACCACCTCGACACACTTGTCGAGAAGCGGTTCCAGGCCATCGAGCTCCGCAAGGCGGTCAAGGGGCGTCTTTCGCCCCCGTGCATGCTGCCCGTCAAGATCGTCGACAACCGGCCGACGGCAATCGCGCCGAACGACGACGAATTTGACCGCGTGAAGTCCAAGCCGCTGCTCTGTTATGTGTGCGGCCTCGACTGCAACCTCACCGTCGCCCGCGAACAGTTGGAGCGGGCGCGACACATGCACGTGGAGGCCGACGAAGCGCTCAGAGCGCTCGCCGTCGATCCATCCACGTCTCCCTACTCTCTGACCCCAGACGGATCCGAACAGGCTGCGGTCACGGTCACGGGCGCCACGGCGCTCAGTCACTACCGTGCCGAGTACGCCAAGCTGGATCCCGTCAAGTACCTTTCCCATCTCGATCTCGCGCGAACCCTTCCGCGCGCCTTCCGGCGCGCTCGGGTCCCGCTCGGGTACAGCGGCGGCTATCATCCGATGCCGTTGCTCGCCTACGGGCCGGCGCTCGGCGTCGGTGCGATCGGCGAGGCGGAGTGGCTCGATTTCGACTCACCCGCCCAGCTCGACCCCGATTCGTTCGTCGAACGGATCAACGCCGTCATGCCGGACGGTCTGCGCTTCACGGCCATGCGCCAACTGCCGCCGGGCACGCCGGCCCTCACCAAGATCATCAATCGCGCGGAGTACGCCGTGCGCCTCGACGAGCCTGCCCTCAGGTCGGCCGTCGCGAGGCTCACCGCGGTGCGCGACGATCTGGAGGGCCTCGACCCCGACACGGTGCACCGGTTGCTTGCCGAGGAGTTCTTCTCGCGCGAATCGCTCGTCATCGAGCGCACGCGCAAGGGTCGCACGAAAGAGATCGATATCCGTCACTACGCAAAGTCGCACGCATTCGCCGGGACGAACGGCACGAGCGAACTCAGACTCGTTCTCGAGCTCTCGAATTCGGGCAGCGCCCGGCCGGAGGAGGTCGTTGGATCGATCTACCGGCTGGACGGCTCCGAACGACAGGCGCTCTCGAGCCGGGTCCGTCGCTGCAGGTTGTTCGTCTGTGAGGACGGCGTCGAAATGAGCCCGCTCGAGCGGGCCGGAGCCGTGTTCGCGTGATGTGCGAGCGAGTCATGCGTACGGGGCGCTTCCAGCGCCTCTTCGGGAAAGGGCCGGGGTCTATGTCGAGAAATCTCCACAGGAGCGACAATGCCCAAAGAGTTGATTATCAGTGCGAATGCGCACGAGAAGAAAGTTGCGATCATTGAAGACGGTGTCGTCACGGAGTTCTACGTAGAACGCGTCAACGAAAACACCGGCGTCGTCGGGAACATTTACAAGGGCCGGGTGATGAAGGTCCTGCCCGGAATGCAGAGCGCGTTCGTCGACATCGGCCTCGAACGCGACGCGTTTCTCTACGTCTCGGACTTTCTGGATCTCGACGACGAAGAGGCGATCGAGATCAAGGACGACGCTGCCGAACTGGCAGCGCCCCGAGGCGACCGCCGCGACCGGCGTCCCGCCGGCGATCGCGATGCGGATGTTCGCGAGGTTCCCGCCATCGCGGCGGCGCCGCCCATCGTGGCCGCGAGACCGGTCGAGCCTGTCGAAGCGCTTGTGTCCGTGACCGACGAGGACGAAGAAGAGACCGCCGAGGGCGAGGAGGCCGGAGGCCGCCGCCGCCGTCGCCGCCGCCGCCGCCGTCGTTCGGACGAGCAGGCGCCAGGGATGGACGAGTACGACGTGCCGGCTGAGAAGCCGACGGTCCTCGACTCGTTCGGCGACGACGACGCCTCGCATCTGCGCGTCGAGAGCGCATACGACCACATCGAGGAAGTCGCGTTCGACGACAACAGCCGCAAGGCTCGCGCCTCGGCGTACCCGCTTCCGGATTCGAACCTCGAGCGCGTGTCGGACGACGACGCGCCGCCTCGCGCGCGCAACGTCAAGCCGCTCGTCGAAGAGGTCGTCGCGGTCACGTCGTCGACGTGGTACGACGAGCCGGCGCCGCAGACCGCGCACGAAGAGGTCGAGCTGATTCCGGTCCGTGACGAGGAGCCGTCGACCGAGGCTGGGGCCCGAAAGAGCCGAGCCCGGAAGGCTCCCGCTGCTGCTGCGCCCAAGTCCCGCGCGCGCAAGGCCAAGTCGGACGACGAGGCCGTCGACGACGCGGCGCCGAAACGCGGCCGCGCACGCAAGACAAGGGACGACGACGAGGGCTCCGAACCGAAGGCCCGGAAGTCCCGTGCACGCAAAGCGGCGGTTGGGACACCGATTGAGGCGGTCCGCGATGCGTTCTCGACCGATGACGACGGTTCGGCGGTCGACGAGCCCGACGTGAATCTCGACGACGATCGAGATGCGGAGGTTGCCGAGACGCCCGTGCGGTCAGAGATGGCAACGCGCCGAGGCGGCCGGAACAGGCGCCGGCGGCCTGCCGACGGCGGCGGCGGCGCTGGTGAGAATGGTGACGGCGGCGAGCGGACCGAGTCTGCCGAGGGTGAGAGCGCGGACGTCGAGGTCGCGGCCGAGCCGCGCGAGTCCGTGGAGGCCGTTGAAGCCGCCGAACCGCGGCAACAGCGGGAACCAAGGGAGCCGCGTGAGTCGCGTGGTCCTCGCGAGCCTCGTGAAGCTCGCGAGGAATCCGAGCCGCGCCAGCCGCGCGAACCGCGCGAACAGCGTGAGCGTAGCGAACCGCGGCAGCAGCGCGAGCGCCGCGAACCGCGGCAGCAACGCGATCGCGATCGCAGGCCGGGCCGTGGCGGTTCAGCCGCCCCGGCAGTGGTGACGCCGTCGCAGCCGCACCGGCGACCGGCGGCCGTTCCGGTCGTCGCGGCGCCGAGCTTCCTGATCAGCGACCTTCTCCACGAAGGCCAGAGAGATCATCGTCCAGATCGCCAAGGAGCCGATCAGGGCGCGCGCATCACGTCGCACGTCGTTCTGCCCGGGCGGTTCCTCGTGTACATGCCGACGGTGAATCGCATCGGCGTGTCGCGAAAGGTCAGCTCCGAGAGCGAGCGCGTCCGGTTGAAGCGGGTCGTCTCGGCATTGCGCGAGCGCGAGCCAGGGCCGGGCGGATTCATCGCCCGCACCGCGGCGGTCGGTCAGAGCGACGAGGACCTTCTTGACGATATGCGCTATCTGCAGCGCACGTGGGCGGACATCAAGATCCAGTCCGACCGCAAGAAGGCGCCTGCGGGGCTTCACCGTGATCTCGATCTCGTGCAGCGCATTCTGAGAGACCAGATCTCGGACGATTTCTCGGCGATACGCATCGACAACGAGATCGAATACGCGCGCGTTGTCGATTTCGTCCATCGCGTGCAGCCAAAGCTCGTTCGCCGCGTCAAGCTGCACACCCGCGACGAGTCGATCTTCGAGACGCACGGGGTGCAGGCCGAGATCGACAAGGCGCTCAAGCCGCGCGTGTGGCTCAAGTCGGGCGGCTACATCGTCATCAACCAGACCGAAGCGCTCGTGTCGATCGACGTCAACACCGGCAAGTTCGTCGGCAAGTCGGACCGGCTCGAGGACACGATCACGCGAACGAACATGGAGGCGGTCAAGGAGATCGTCCGCCAGGTCCGATTGCGCGACCTTGGCGGCATCATCGTGATCGACTTCATCGACATGGAGGAGCGCCGCAACCGGATGAAGGTGGCGGCGGCGCTCGAGCAGGAGCTCCGTGCTGACCGGTCGCCGTCAAAGGTGCTCGGGTTCAACGACTTTGGCCTGATCATCATCACGCGAAAGCGTGTCAAGCAGAGTCTCGAGCGGACGCTGTGCAGTCCGTGCCCGTACTGCCAGGGCGCGGGTCTTGTGAAGTCGACGCAGACGGTGGCGTTCGAGATCCTGAGCGAGGCGCGCCGGTTGTCGAAGCACGTCGGTCACGAGGCGGACGACATCACGCTGCGCGTGAGCCCGGACGTCGCGCAGGCGCTTCGGACGACCGAGTCGTCGCTGCTCGAGGAGATCGAGGCGCACTTCTCGAACCCGATTCGCCTGAAGGTCGATCACGAGCTCCATCAGGAGCAGTTCGACTTCGCGATCATTTAGCCGCAGATAGACGCGGATATCCGCAGAT
This sequence comes from Blastocatellia bacterium, assembly GCA_044224215.1. Classification (GTDB taxonomy): domain Bacteria; phylum Acidobacteriota; class Blastocatellia; order UBA7656; family JADIYM01; genus DAOMFM01. Next base: position 53,181 of record JBGAKX010000003.1, on the reverse strand, counting down.
CGGAAATGATCTGCGGATATCTGCGGTTTACTTCTCGACGATGTCGGGCTTGAGCGTCACGACGAACGCGAGGAATTCGCCCTTCTCGCGCGCGGGCACGTTCAGCGCGTCGAGCGACGCTGCAAGGTCAGCCGCCGCTGCGTCCCAGTCGGCGCTGGTGATGCCGAGCCCCTTGTGCGCCGTCTTCATGTCGCGGCCGACGTAGAGACACGGACCGCCCGTGGCGTAGCAGACCTGGTCGACGAGCAGCTGGCGCAAACGCTGCAGACTGCTCGCGCTCAGACCGCCGAGGAAGTGGTTCAGCTTGGGGTTCGCCGCGAGCCGCTTCAGGAACTCGTCGCAAACGGCAGCGCACGCGTCGTAGCCGCCGAGCCGCTTGTAGAGGCTCTCGTTGGCATTCGACTCGCTGGCGATCTTCACGACCGAATCGAACGTGTAGAACCACTGATTGCTGACCTTGCGGCGCACGTCCGCATAGCGCAGAACAACCGTCTGTGACGTTCCACCCTTGAAGTTGAGCGTCATCGACGCCTTTCCGTATCCAAAGACCGCATCGCCGAGCATCGAGTAGTTCGATTCGAGCTGTTCGATGTGGATCGAGTCCGTCGAACCGAACAGCGACGCCCATCCGGCACGAACCCCGTCGATTCCCTTTGTCAGCGTGCCGTCAAAGTCGACCGACACCACGTCGGGGCTGTTCCAGTACGTCGCCGTTATCGCGTCGACGTCGCGCGCGTTGAACGCGGCAAAGAAGCGCTTGTCGAGCGTCATGTTCTCCTCGATCGCCTTTGTGTCACGGGCGCTTGCGCCCTTCGCCTGCGGCGTGGCGGCGTGTGCTGCCGCCGGCTGAATGAGCAGCGCCAGCGCGCACACTCCTGCGAGAAACAGTGAGACCAATCGCATCGCGACCTCCAATGAGTGTGGATTCGCTCGGGTCTACGAGACGCGATTGGTGTTCGGTTTTCGTGCTGCGGGAACGGATCCGATTCAGGAATCGACGGTGAGCACGCTCGTGCGGTCGCTCCCGCGCATGTCGCGCAGCGCGCGCACGAACGCGGCTGCCCACGCGTACGCGCCGGCGAGATAGAACGGAGCCAGCAGCACGAGCACCGCCAGGAGATACCAGTCGTACATTGCGAGCCAGAGCAGCGCCCGCGCAAGCCGCACCGGCGGAACGAACACGCCGAGCCACGGGTACCGGATCAGGTACGGCATGAGCCAGCCGAGCGCCGGAAAGGCGCGGATCACCTCGAACGGCGGGTTCATTCGATGGCGCGCGAGCGCCGAGCTTTCGCCGAGCACGCGCTGGTACGAGATGACCGTCGACCAACCGGTCTTGTTCAGGTGCGTCACGCGCAGCGCAGGATCGAACAGGATCGTCTCTTCGGCGATCGAGAGTCGCCAGTTGTAGAGGAGGTCCTCGCTCGCACGCACGTCGTCAAAGTAGCCGTACTTGTCGAACACGCCTCGCCGGTAGCAGATGTTCGCGGTCGGAATGGTGAACACCTCGCGCCGTGGCGATGACGGAATGAACTCGCGAAACTCGAGCAGGTAGCCGATCAGACCGCTCGGGCTGCGTGGAGTCCCATTGCACAGCGCGCCGCCGACGGCCGCGTACGAGCCGGTTTCGTGCAGCGCAACCATGCGTTCAAGCAGACCGGGCGCCGCGAGGCAATCGGCATCGATGAGCGCCACGAAGGGAGTGCTTGTTGCGCGGATCCCTACGTTCCGCGCGGTGCCGGGGTACGTCCGTTCACCAAGCTTGATGAGGCGGACCGTCGGGAACTTCTCGGTGATGATCGCCTGCGTCCGGTCGTCAGAGCTGTCCGCAACGACGATCTCGAACCGGAAGCTCGTCTGCTGCGAGACGAGTGCATCGAGACACATCTCGATCGTCCGTTCGCCGTTGTAGACCGGAATGACAACTGAGAGCTTGGGCGCATCGCCTTCGACCCCCTGCTTTGTCTGCTGATTCAGATCGATCCTCCGGGCTCGTGCCACGTCCCAACCGAGGAGAGCACCGAGCTCTGCGCAGATACATGAATTGCGCAGCATTCCGAGTGCGTGGGGGGCGCAAAGCCGGACTATATCCCAGCGCCGTCGCAGGCGTCCAGAACGCGACTCGCCCGCGCGGGTGGCGCTGTGTCGTGCCTGTCGCGGCGCGAGCGTCCTGTGATAACAATTCACGTCTCGAGCGGACTCCGAGAATGACCAAAGGCATCAACGAATCGGTTTTCGACGCGCTCGCATCCGGCAGGTACGCGTTTCTCGACCTGGGCAGCGGTTCGGGCGGATCGATTGACCATTGCGTTCGCCGGTTCGGAATGTCGCCTGGCCTCGGTCTCGAGTTCGACTCGGGACTCGTCGCTGAGGGGCGCCGTGCCGGCTTCGATGTGCATCAGGCCGACGTGACGTGCGTCGAGGCTCCTGCTCGATCTGTCCGATTCGTCTCGATGATGGACTTTCTCGAGCACCTTCCGGACGAAGCCACGGCAACTGGCGTGATCGAGCGATTGGGGCCCGTCGCCCGTGACTTTCTGTTCATTCGCCATCCGAGCTTTGAAGAGACCGAGTACCTTGCCTCTCTTGGCTTGAAGCTCTGCTGGACGGACTGGACGGGCCACCCGAACCGGATGACGATCGCGGATTTCCGGCGTGCGTTTGCACGGCTCGGCTGGGCCGACTATCTCATCCTGCCGCAGCACAGGATAGCGGATTCGTCGCATGCCCAGGTGGTTGGTCTCGATGCCCCGCGCGATATCGTCGAGTACGACGAACACCTGGACGGGCCAAAACCGCTCGTCGTGTTTGACCGCGAGATCTACACGCAGTTTGACATCTTTGTTCGGCTGAATCCGCTGATGGATGCGACGGAGTGGGACGCAATCGTGTCGTCAGACCCTGGGCCCGAGATCACGTCGCGCCACACGGATGCGATGCACGAGCGTCTGCAACGACTCGCGGGTCGCACGCAGCCTGGTCTGTACACGCCGTCGGCAGGCAGGTGGTCACTCGCGTTGCCTGGCGAGGGTGGAGCGTCGGTAGCGACCGTGTTCTATGGGGCCGGTGGCCGATCCCTCGTCCCCGTCACGGGTGACTTCGACGGGGACGGCCAGGACGGGATTGGCGTGTACGATCCTGCGAATCGTACTTTCTTTTTGAAGAACGTTGCACGCGAGGGTCACGCCGACCTCATGTTCGAGTTCGGCCCGACGGGCGGACAACCCGTCGTCGGGGACTGGATGGGTTCAGGCGCTGACTGCGTTGGCGTCTTTGACCAGTCGACCGCAACCTGGTACCTGCGCTTCGCGAATGCCGTGGGACCGGCTGACGCGACGTTCTGTTTTGGCCCCGCCGGCGCTGACGTGGTGCCCGTTGCCGGCGACTGGAACGGACGCGGTTCGAGTTCGGTCGGACTCTACGATCCGGCAACGGCGACTTGGATGCTCAGAGAGTCGCTCGAGAAAGACGCCGGCGAGCATCGATTCGCGTTCGGCCCGCCCGGAGCACGCCCCGTTGTCGGTGACTGGGACGGCGACGGTGTTGCAACAATTGGGGTGTATGTGTCGGACACAGGCACGTGGCTTTTGCGGAATTCGAATACCGAGGGTCCGGCTGATGTGACGCTGCACTTCCACATGCCCGAAGCTCTGCCGGTTTCGGGTGCATGGAGCCGTCCGCGCTGATCGGGCTCGGTGGTCACGTAGGCCTTAGGAGTGCGGCGGAGGCGGATTGTCCTGAAGGAGCCGACTCGTAAACGCAGAGCCGATCCAGTCAGGGATCGGGGGAACCGCGCAATGCGCGTGCCGTGAAACTCCCCCGATCGCTCACGCGATCGGCTCTGCGTGTCGCGGGTCGCCGATGCGCTACGCGTTGCTACCAACCCGCCGGTGGCGGATTGTCCTTGAAGGAGCCGACTCGTAAACGCAGAGCCGATCCAGTCAGGGATCGGGGGAACCGCGCAATGCGCGTGCCGTGAAGCTCCCCCGATCGCTCACGCGATCGGCTCTGCGTGTCGCGGGTCGCCGATGCGCTACGCGAACGCAGTCAGCAACTCGACCGCAGCCTTTCGCAGCGGCCGCATTGGTGGAAACTTGGCCAGCTTGATGAGCCTCACGATCATATCGAGGCTCTTTGCCGTCAGGAGATGCGTCTTCTGCTGGTTCTCGGACCGATCGTAGATCCAGAACAGGATGAGCCCCATCTGGTACAGCCACAGCAGCCGGGGCATGTGCGGAGCCAGGTCCTTTGGAACGCGAACGTCGGAGCCGTCGAGCGCGTCCGCGAACAGCGCGATCGCCGCGTCGCGGATGTCCGCGGTGGCGTCGCCAAACGGAGAGATGGGACTGTCGGGATCGATCGCCGTGCGGAACAGCGCACGGAGCAGAAGCCGGTTCGCGGCGAACTGCTCGAACTTGCCGGAGATGATCGTGTCGAGCCGCGCCCTCAGGTCGGTGCCAGTGGCGAGACGAGCTGCGGCGATCGTCTGCATCTCGATCTGCGTTGCGCGGTAGAAGGCCATGACGAGGTCCTCCTTTGACGCAAAGTAGTAGTATGCGGCGCCCGTCGCCACCCCTGCGCGAGCCGCGATCTCGCGCATGGTTGCGTCGTCGAACCCACGCTCGTTGAAGAGCTCGAGCGCCGCCTCGAGGATGCGCGCGCGCGTCTCCTCGGCCTTGGACGATGACCGCTGGCGAACTGGATTCCTGCTCACTGGAACGCTCCTTTGGAACATCGCGGCGTCGATTCTCGCTTGAGCGTCTCGATCAGGTCCGAATCGCTCAAGAGCCCGAGCCAGCGCGAGATCTTTCGCCGGTTGTGCGAGAGCAGATTGAACGCTTCGCGCGCGAGTGGCAGCACCGCGGGCCGCGAGAGCCTGTAGGACCACGCGCGGAACTCCTCGAGCCCGTAGAGGCACATGATCCACGCTGCCCCGTCGCGGTAGACGGACCCGTCGTCGCCGACGACTACGAGCTCTTCGGGTTCGCCCCGTGAAGCGAGCGTTGGAAACCAGCGCGCGGCCTTTGTGGATGTCGCCGGCATGAACTCCATCTCGATGAACGCCGGTTGCGCCTCGACCCAGCGCCGGACGCGGCTGCACAGACCGCAGCTCGGGTCGTAGAGGACATAGAGCCGTCGCATGGCTACCGGCTCCAGCCGGGCGCCGGGGCGACGAACTCCGTGGCGATGACCGGCGGCACGGCGTTTCTGAGCAAGGCGCGGCGCCGCATCCTCGAGAACAGGAACAGGTTGAAGAAGTGCATCACGCCGAGGACGAGCAGCACGACGCCGATCTTTGTGCTGACGTATTCGAAGGCGCCGACGAGCCCGGCAGGCTTGTCGCCGTACTTGAGCGCGAGCGTGATGTAACCAACGTTGATCAGGTAGAACCCGACGACGAGCAGGTGGTTGACGGAGTCTGCGAGCGTTTCGTTCCCGAGAAACGAATCGACGAGGAAGACCCGTCCGTTCTTGTGAAGCGTCCGCGCAACCCAGACCGTCAGCCCGAGGCTGACGACCAGGTAGAGGATAAAGGACCCGACGATGTATTCGCTCCCTGATGGCATGTTGTGCGACCTCCTCCAACGAATTTGAACACGTTCAATTTAATTCAATTCGCGATTTCGCGTCAAGTACAAAATTTGAACGCGTTCGAAAAAAGCCGATGCAAGTGCTATCTATTGCTGGAAAATGGGGTTACGGCAATCGCTGAAGTCGTGGATAGCTTGACGTGCAGTTTGGAAGTTCCGCGTCCGCGCGAGCCTATCGCGCGCACTGCGGGACATCCGTCCCGTACAGGCGCCGTAGGGCGTGTCCCGGCATGCGTGGCGCACCTGCGAGTTGATGATCTTTGTGAATCAAGAACGAGGTACGTATACTTCGCTTGCGATTGCATCGAGAAGCACCTGGACGGATTCCATTTGCACAGCGATTGACTCAATAGACGCGTACCCGCGATTCCGGCGGCACTGATTGCGTATTTCGACTTCGGAGCATCCGCGGGACGCCAGGACTTCGGTGTTCGCGCCAACGGTCATTTCGAAACGCACTGCTGGTACGACCATGAACGCTATGTGTGCAGACTCGCCAGCCGTGAGGAAGTACCCGTGGCCGTGTTTCACGAACGTGAAGTTCTCGAAGCCGCTTGCGCTCAGAGGACGATCGCGCGATTGAGAGAATGACAACGATGATTGACCGGTCGGTATTCGATGCGCTTGCCTACGGCAAGTATGAATTTGTGGACCTCGGTTGTGGCGCTGGGGGATCACTCGACCACTGCATGCGCCGCTTCGGATCTACCTTTTGGTCTGGCCTGAACTGATTGCGGAACAGAAGAGGCGATGGCCGCGACGCTGTTGTTGCTGACGTGACTCAGGTCGAACTCCCGAAAATTGCGTCCGATATGTGTCGGCTATGGACTTTCAGCACCTGCGTGTAGTACTCGACGATCGTCTTGATCGCGTCGCGCGTGAACTCGACCTGCTCGGCCTTCAGACCGGCCTGCTCGAGCTGCTTGACGACAAGATGCCTGACGGCGATCTCGAGCTTCTCGCGCTCGGTGTATCCGGGCAGGCGGATGATCTCGAGACGGTCCTGCAGCGGCGGCGGTATCGAGTGCAGCACGTTCGCCGTCGCGATGAACATCACGTTCGACAGGTCGTACTCGACGTCGAGATAGTGATCGTGGAACGAGTGGTTCTGCTCGGGGTCGAGGACCTCGAGCAACGCGGCCGACGGATCGCCACGGAAGTCCATGCCGAGCTTGTCGACCTCGTCGAGCAGCATCAGCGGATTGACCGTGCCGGCCTTCCGCATCATCTGGATGATCTGTCCGGGGATTGCGCCGATGTACGTCCGGCGGTGTCCTCGGATCTCGGCCTCGTCGCGGACGCCGCCCAGGGAAAGCCGGACGAACTTGCGGCCCGTCGCCTTGGCGATCGACTTGCCGAGCGACGTCTTGCCGACTCCCGGAGGGCCGACGAAGCAGAGGATCGAGCCGCGCGGATTGTTCACGAGCTGCCGCACGGCAAGATACTCGAGGATCCGCTCCTTGACCTTTTCGAGACCGAAATGGTCCGACTCGAGCACTTCCTCGGCGATCTTGATGTCGCGCGTCTCGGGCGTGCGCTCCTTCCACGGCACGGCCAGCAGCCAGTCGAGATAGTTCCGCGAGACGGTCGATTCGGCCGACATCGGCGGCATCTGCTCGAGCCGCTTCAGCTCGGTCATCGCCTTGGTCAGCGCGTCCTCGGACATGCCCGCGTTCTCGATCTTTGCGCGCAGCTCGTCGAGTTCGGCCTTCTCGTCCTTGCGGCCGAGCTCCTTGTGGATGGCCTTGATCTTCTCGTTGAGGTAGTACTCCTTCTGCGCCTTCTCCATCTGCCGCTTGACCCGGCCCTGGATCGAGCGGTCGAGCTGCAGCTTGTCGAGCTCCACCTCGACGAGGTCGACGAGCTTGATCAGGCGATCGCGGATGGGAAACACCTCGAGGAGCGCCTGCTTCTCTTCAACCGATATCTTGAGGTTCGACGCGACCGTGTCCGCGATCCGCTCGGGCTCCTCCATGCGGAGCGCCGCCTGAAGCGATTCGGGGTTCTGCAGGTCGCTCGCCTGGCGAACGTACTGGTCCACGAGCGAACCGAGACGACCGAGGATCGCGTTGAACCGCGACTTTGGCTCGGCCGAAATCGGCGCGGACCGAAGCGTGGCCACCCATGCGCCGGTGGTGCTGTCGGTCTCGACGCGCACCGTGCGCGCGCGGCCGACGCCGTCGACCATGACCTTGATGTTGCCATCCTGCAGCCTCAGCGAATGGCTGATGCGCGCGATGGTGCCAACCTCGAACACCTGGTCCGGCGAGGGCTCGTCCATCGTCGCGTCGTGCTGCGTCGCCAGAAATATCAGTCTGTCGCCCGACAGCGCTGCCTCGAGCGCGTGGACCGACGCCGGTCTGCCAATGACGAACCGCGCCATCGTGTGCGGAAACACGACGACGTCGCGGATGGGAACCATTGGGTGACGAACGACGTCGATTGGCGTGCTGTCGCTGAACTCTTGCATTGATCCTCCTCGGGTGGACAGCAAAATTGTACCACCCGGGCCAACAAAGACACATCACGTGGAACCGCCCGTGATCGTGACGTGCGATCACGACGTTCAGGCGGACCCGCGAAAAGCCTCTCCTATCCCGCTTTCTCGAGAATCGGGAACGTCGCGCGGCGGTTCTCGACCATCTCGCGCGTGACGACGAACTCCTTGATCTTCTTCTGCGAAGGCAGGGTGTACATCGCGTCGAGCATCAGCTCCTCGAGGATCATGCGCAGACCGCGCGCGCCGACCTTGCGCTCGCACGCAAGCTTGGCGACCGCCTCGAGCGCGTCGTCGAGGAACCGCAACCGAATGCCGTCGAATTCGAACTGCTTCTGGTACTGCTTGGTGAGCGCGTTCTTGGGCTGCGTGAGAATCTCGACCATCGCAGCGGCGTCGAGCTCGTGCAGCGTGCCGACGACGGGAAGCCGTCCGACAAATTCGGGAATCAGTCCGTACTTGATCAGGTCCTCGGGCTCGGCGTGCTTCAGCAGGTCCGAGACCTTCTTGCCGCCCTTCGCGCGAATCTGCGCATTGAACCCGAGCGCCTTGCGGCCGAGACGCCGCTCGATCACCTTCTCGAGCCCGACGAACGCGCCGCCACAGATGAACAGGATGTTCGTCGTGTCGACGGGGAAGAACTCCTGGTGCGGGTGCTTGCGGCCGCCCTGTGGCGGAACGTTCGCAACCGTCCCCTCGAGGATCTTCAGCAGCGCCTGCTGCACGCCCTCGCCCGACACGTCGCGCGTGATCGACGGGTTCTCGTCCTTGCGGCAGATCTTGTCGATTTCGTCGATATAGATGATGCCCTGCTGCGCCCGTTCGACGTCGCCGTTCGCCGACTGCAGCAGCTTGAGGATGATGTTCTCGACGTCCTCGCCGACATAGCCGGCCTCGGTGAGCGTCGTCGCGTCCACGATCGTGAACGGAACGTTGAGCATCCGGGCCAGCGTCTGGGCCAGCAAGGTCTTGCCGGTGCCCGTCGGCCCGATCAGCATGATGTTCGACTTCTGGATCTCGACCTCGGTCTGCTTCCGCTTCAGCATCTCGATCCGCTTGTAATGCTGATAGACCGCGACGGCGAGCTTCTTCTTGGTATCGTCCTGGCCGATGACGTAGTCGTCGAGGAACTGCTTGATTTCAACCGGCTTTGGCAGCGGAGGACGGCTCGTCGAGACGTCCTGCTGCACGTCGTCCGTGATGATCTCGTTGCAGATGTCGATGCACTCGTTGCAGATATAGACGGTCGGGCCAGCAATGAGCTTCTTCACCTCATTGATATAGACGGTCGGGCCAGCAATGAGCTTCTTCACCTCATTCTGGCTCTTCCCGCAGAAGCTGCAACGCAGCGTGTCGTTTCCCGGTCTCGCCATCCCGTACTTGGCTCCGAATCAACCCGGGGCGCTCGGCCCCCGAGCTACTCCCGATGTGTAATGACCTGGTCGATCAGACCGTACTCCTTGGCCTGGATCGCGTCGAGCCAGCGGTCGCGCTCGACGTCGCGCTCGATCTGCTCCATCGGCTGGCCCGTGTGCCGGGCCAGGATGCCCGACGTCAGCTCGCGCATCCTCATGATCTCTTCGGCGTGAATCCTGATATCTGTAGCCTGGCCACCGATTCCGCTGATCGAGGGCTGGTGAATGAGGATCCGCGAGTTCGGCAGCGCAAAGCGCTTGCCGTGCGTTCCAGCCGTCAGGAGCAACGCTCCCATCGACGCGCACTGTCCGATGCAGATCGTCGTCACGTCGGGACGGATGAACTGGATCGTGTCGTAGATCGCCATTCCCGCCGTAATCGAGCCCCCGGGGCTGTTGATGTACAGCGAGATGTCCTTGTCGGGATCCTCGGCTTCCAGAAACAGAAGCTGGGCCACGACGAGATTTGCGATCTGATCGTCGATCGGCGTCCCGATGAAGATGATGTTGTCCTTGAGCAGCCGCGAATAGATGTCAAACGCGCGTTCTCCGCGCGACGTCTGCTCGACGACCATCGGGACCAATGCTAGGTGCGGTGCGTTCATTCGTGGGCGTCTCGTCCGTTTGGTTCGTTCCCTGTCTCCCTGAGGATACCACTCTCCGAGGGAGACAATTCGCCGCCCGGCCCTTCGTCGGGCCGATCAACGCTACTCTGCGGCCTCCGCGCTGGCCTCGTCCTTCCGGTCTTCCGTCCCGTCGTCAGTTTCGTCCACAGCCTTCTGGGCCGCCCTGGATTCGAGCCCGTCGACCTCTTCAACCGTCAATTTCGCCGCATCCACTACCAAATCCAAGGCCTTACGGGATCGCATCCGGTTCCGAATACTATCGGCGCCCCCTTCCTTTGTCAAGCGGGCCCTAAATTGCTCTATCGGCTGGCCCAAGCTCTCCGCCATCCGCTGAATCTCGGCCTCGACATCGTCGTCCGAAGGGTCGATTCCCTCCTTTTCGGCGATCCGATCGATGATGAACATCGACCGGACGTCACGCGAAGCCGCCTCGAGGCTCGACTCGCGCATCATTCCCCAATCGAGGTTCAGCGCCCGGGGATCGATCCCCTGCTGGCTGAACGTCCGAACGAGATTCTGCAGCCGCTGCTGTGCCATCTCGTGGGTCATCACGTCAGGCACCGGGAACGGGTTCGCCGCGACCAGGTGATCGAGCGCCGCATCGTGCAACTCGTTCTCGGACTTGGTCGTCGCCTGTTTCTCGAGGTCGGCCCGGATCGCCGTCTTCAAGTCTGCCAGCGTCGCGTGCTCGCCCTCGCCCTGCTCGCTCGCAAACTCGTCGTCGAGATCGGGAACTTCGCGCACGCGGATCGCCGCAAGCGACGCCGTGTAGTCGATCGTGTGGTTCGCCATGCCAGGCGCGGCGTTTTCGCCATACGTCACGCGGAATGTCTTCTTCTCGCCAACCTTCATGCCGCGCAGATTCTCGCTGAACTCGGGCTGAACGCTCGCTCCGCCGATCTCGATCGTGACGTCGGTTGCCTTCAACGGCTCGTGCGCGTGGCCCTCGTGACCGGGCTCCTCGAGGTACTCGCCCTCCAGATCCGCCGACACGAAGTCGCCGTCCCGGGCCTCGCGGCCCTCGTCGTCGATCGCGACCAGCTGCGCCGACTCTTCGCGCATCCGCTCAAGCACGCGGTCCACGTCTGCGTCCGTGATCTTGTAGACCCGCTTGGGGATCTCGATTCCCTTGTAGTCCGACAGCTCGAACTCGGGGAAGACCTCGACGAGAACCGACACGCTCAGTGTGCCGTCGTCCGCAAAATCCAGCTTCTCGACTCCGGGTTCGCCGGCGATCCGCAGCTTGTTCTTCTCGACGGCCGTCTCGACAGCCGACGGCAGCAGGTTCCGGAGCGCCTCCTGCCTCAATTCAGTCTTGAATCGAGACCGGATGACCGACATCGGGACGCGCCCGGGCCGAAACCCCGGAACACGCGCAACCCGCGCCATCTCGGAGCTCGCGCGCGCGACCTCCGCGTTGACGATGGGTCCCTCTATCTCTATGTCGAGCCGTCGCTTACAGCCCTCCAGCGTTTGTACGTCGATCTTCAAAACGGGCCTCTCTTCACGTTCAGTTTAGTGGCCAAGGTGGGAGTCGAACCCACACTGTCATGCTCCTAAGGCATGCGCCTCTGCCATTGGGCTACTTGGCCTCCGGCGCCGGCGGCCAGTCAAAGGAGCTAAGGGTACCCGACACCACAGGGGCCGTCAAATGCGGGCTCTTCTGCAATTGTTGCGATTCATGATATTGCTCCCGTCTCACACCGAACCACCGGGAGGCCAAATTGAAAGTCCTTGTCGCCACGCTTCTGCTCGCGGTTGTCGCACAGGCTCAACAACTGCCCATGATCGGGTTCCAGGACCCCACTGGGCAGCGCGCCCTCGAAGCGCGCTACGACGGGTTCCTCAAGGCTGCGAACCTGCGCGAGAACATGCGCCAGCTGAGTCTGCACCCGCACCACGTCGGCTCGCCCTGGGGAAAACAGAACGCGGACTTTCTGGCGGCGCACTTCCGGGCCGCCGGTTTTGACACGCACATCGAGGAGTTCCAAGCGCTCTTCCCGACGCCGAAGACCCGGCTGCTCGAAATGATCTCGCCCGAGAAGTACACCGCGCGCCTGCAGGAGCCGGCGCTCGCCGAGGACGCCACGTCCGGCCAGACCGCCGAACAGCTGCCAACCTACAATGCCTATTCGTGCGACGGCGATGTAACGGGCCAGCTCGTCTACGTAAACTATGGCGTTCCTGCCGATTACGAGGAGCTCGCGCTTCGCGGCATCGACGTCAAGGGGAAGATCGCCATCGCCCGGTACGGTGGTTCGTGGCGCGGGATCAAGCCCAAGGTCGCGGCCGAGCACGGTGCCGTCGGCTGCTTGATCTACTCGGATCCGCGCGACGACGGGTACTTCCAGGGGGACGTCTACCCGCGTGGTCCGATGCGGATGGACCAGGGTGTCCAGCGGGGCTCGGTCGCGGACATGCCGATCTACGCCGGCGACCCGCTCACACCGGGTGTCGGGGCCACGGCCGATGCGAAACGGCTCGAGGTGAAGGATGCGGCGACGATCACCAAGATTCCCGTGCTCCCGATCTCGTACGGCGACGCGCTTCCATTGCTGAAGGCGCTCGGCGGGCCGATGGCACCCGAGTCATGGCGAGGGGCGCTCCCGATTCCTTACCGGCTCGGCGCAGGTCCGGCGACGGTGCACCTGAAGCTCGAGTTCAACTGGGACCTCGCGCCCGTGCGCGACGTGATCGCGATGATGAAGGGCTCGGAACTCCCCGACCAGTGGGTCATTCGCGGAAACCACCACGACGGATGGGTCAACGGCGCACAGGATCCGATCAGCGGCCAGGTCGCGATGATGGAGGAGGCGCGCGCGATCGGCGAGCTCGCAAAGACCGGGTGGCGCCCGCGGCGCACGATCGTCTACTGCGCGTGGGACGGCGAAGAGCCGGGGCTTATCGGATCGACCGAGTGGGTCGAGACGCACGAAGCCGAGCTCCGCGACAAGGCCGTCGTCTACATCAACACCGACAGCAACTCGCGCGGATTTTTGTATGCCGCCGGATCGAGCGGGCTGCAGCGGCTGGTGAACGAATCCGCCGCCGACGTCACCGACCCGGAACGCAACATCCCTGTCACCGACCGCAGGCGCGCCGCATCGCTGGCTGGAGCGCCGGTGAACGCTCGCGACAGGTTGCGCAGAGCGCCCGCCATCGAGCTCGAAGCGCTCGGGTCCGGTTCGGACTTCACGCCGTTCCTGCAACACCTCGGCGTCGCGTCGTTGAACATCGGATTCGGCGGCGAGAGTGACGACGGCTCGTACCATTCGATCTTCGATTCGTTCGACCTGTATACGCGGTTCAACGACACGAACTTCGACTACGGCATCACGCTCGCCAAGGTCGCGGGCCGGTTGGTGCTTCGGCTCGCCGATGCCGATGCGCTGCCGTTCGACTTCACGGTGCTTGCTGACGCGATTGGAACGTACACCAATGAGGTCAAGACGCTCGCCGACGACTTGCGCGCGTCGACGGACGAGAGAAACAGGATGATCACGGACGGATCGCTGCTGGCGGCGGCCGATCCGCGCGAGCCGTTCGTCGTGCCTGAGGTCAAGCCCGCCGTTCCTCACCTCAACTTTGCCCCGCTCGAGAACGCCGTCGAGCGGCTCAAGGCGAGCGCGCGCGCACTGTCCGACCGCTCGCAGAAGGGCCTGTCGGCGACCGACAAGGCGCTGCTCGATCGTGCGTATGCGAACGTGGAACGCTCGATGATGGATGCCGGCGGTCTTCCGGGACGGCCGTGGTTCCGGCACTTCGTCTACGCTCCGGGACAGTACACAGGCTACGGCGTCAAGACGCTGCCCGGCGTGCGCGAAGCGATCGAACAGCGCAAATGGGCCGATGCCGAGCAGCAGATCGTCGTCCTCGCCCGCGTGCTGAACGCGTGCGCGTCGCAGATCGACAGCGCGGCGGCACTCATCGGATCGAAATGAGCGACCGGCCGGACATCCTTTCGCGGATTCTCGAACGAAAGGCTGAACGGTTGGCGGCGGCAAAGCGGGCGCTGCCGGCGGACGAGCTCGAGCGGCGAGTTTCGCGGCGTCCCAAACGCCGGTTCGCCGGCTCGCTCGCCCTACCCGACAGGATCAACGTGATCGCCGAGGTCAAGCGCGCGTCGCCGTCGCGCGGCGTGATCCGTTCGGATCTCGACCCGGTCGACGTCGCGCGCGCGTACTCGGCGCACGCGGCGGCGATCTCGGTACTGACCGAAGAGGACCACTTTCAGGGATCGCTCGATACGTTGCGAGCGATACGGACGGCGGTCACGACGCCTCTGCTGCGCAAGGACTTCATCTTCGACCGCTACCAGCTGCTCGAGGCCGTCGATGCCGGCGCCGACGCGGTGCTGCTGATCGTGGCCGCGCTCGACCGTGCGCAGCTCGGCGACCTGCTGGGCGAAGCGGCGGCGCTGAACCTCGACGTGCTCGTCGAGGTCCACACTCCCGTTGAAATGGAGACCGTGCTACACTTCGACCACGCCCTCATCGGTGTCAACAACCGAAATCTAAAGACCTTCGAGGTCGATGTGTCCACGTCGTACGACATTGCACGTATGGCCCCGAGTTCCGCCGTGCTCGTCGCCGAGAGCGGCATCGATTCGCGCGATACGATCGACCGGTTGCGATCGGCCGGTTACTCCGCGTTTCTGATCGGCGAGCACCTGATGCGCGCGACCGCCCCTGGTCAGGCATTGCGCGACCTCGTCGCCTGACTGTTGAGAAGACTCCCATGGCCGTCAGAGTAAAGATCTGCGGGAATACCTCGTACGAGGACGCCGCGTTTGCCCTCGACCTCGGTGCGGACGCCGTCGGGTTCATCTTCTACGACAAGAGCTCGCGGCACGTTGCGCCGTCGGTTGCGCGCGACATCATCCGCAAGCTGCCGCCGTTTGCCGTAAAGGTCGGCGTGTTCGTGAACGAGTACGACATCGAGTCGGTCAAGAACACGGCGCGGCTGTGTTCGCTCAACGTGCTCCAGCTCCACGGCGGCGAATCGCCCGAGTACTGCGCACGTCTTGCCGAATGGTCTGTGATCAAGGCATTGCGCGTATCGGACGCGTTCGATCCCGAGCACGCGCGCGACTTTCCAGTGTCGGCCGTGCTGCTCGACGCGTTCGATCCGGATGCGTACGGCGGAACGGGCCGGCTGTTCGACTGGAGCCGGGCAGTGGCTGCCAAGCAATACGCCCGGGTAATCCTGGCGGGAGGCCTGACGCCCGAGAACGTTCACTCAGCCGTGAAGATGGTGAAGCCGTACGCCGTGGACGTGACGAGCGGTGTCGAGGCAAAACCGGGTCTGAAGGACAAGCAGCTGATGCGGGCGTTCATGCACGAGATCGAGCGGATCCGCGTCGAGGCGGGACATTCGGGCCCGCTGACCGGCCAGATGCAGGAGTGGTTCGAGGGGTCGTAGCCAGCAGTCTTTGCGTCTTCGCGTCTTTGCGTTGGTTTCACGCAAAGACGCCAAATCCGTGGTCCGGCAAGGCAATGGTCCACGCGCGCATGACGACAGCAACGCCAGGCAGGTTCGGCCCCTACGGCGGGCGCTTTGTTCCCGAGACGCTCGTCCATCCGCTCGAAGAGCTCGAGACCGCCTACGAACAGGCGCGCGTCGACCCCCGATTCCACGACGAGCTCGACCTGCTCCTCAAGGAGTTCGTCGGCCGTCCAACGCCGCTCTTCTACGCCCAGCGGCTGACAGAACACCTTGGCGGCGCCCGGATCTTCCTCAAGCGCGAAGACCTCGCGCACACGGGCGCGCACAAGATCAACAACGCGCTCGGCCAGATCCTGCTCGCACGGCGCATGGGCAAGCGCCGGATCATCGCCGAGACTGGCGCCGGTCAGCACGGCGTCGCGACCGCGACGGCTGCGGCGCTCCTCGGGCTCGATTGCCGCGTCTACATGGGCACCGAGGACATGCGCCGCCAGGCATTGAACGTTTTTCGGATGGAGCTGCTCGGCGCGGAGGTATGCGGCGTCGAGGCCGGCAGCAGGACGCTCAAGGACGCGATCAACGAGGCGATGCGCGACTGGGTCACGAACGTCGAGACGACGTACTACCTGCTCGGTTCGGCGCTCGGTCCGCATCCGTACCCGACGATGGTCCGCGACTTCCAGTCCGTCATCGGCCGCGAGGCCCGGGGCCAGATGCTCGAACGCGAGGGCGTCCTGCCGGACGTACTCGTTGCGTGTGTCGGCGGCGGTTCGAACGCGATCGGACTCTTCCGCGCGTTTCTCGACGACGACGTCCGGATGGTCGGCGTCGAGGCCGGTGGAAGCGGCCAAGGTCTGGGCGAGCATGCGGCGCGGTTCCGCGGCGGCAGGCCCGGCGTCGTACAGGGCACCTACAGTTACGTGCTGCAGGACGACGACGGGCAGATTGCACTGACGCACTCGGTATCTGCCGGGCTCGACTATTGCGCGATCGGTCCGGAACACGCCTTCCTGCACGACGAAGGCCGCGTCGAATACCTGGCGTGTTCGGATTCCGAGGCACTCGAGGCGTTTCGGCTGCTCGCGCGGCTCGAAGGGATTCTGCCCGCGCTCGAGAGCGCGCACGCCATCGCCGAGGTGATCCGCCGTGCGCCGGAGATGTCACCTGACCAGATCATCCTCGTGAATCTGTCGGGCCGCGGCGACAAGGACGTGGACACGATCCGGGCCGCTGATTTGCGCTGATTCGCGCTAATCTGCGGCAAGCAATTCGACGAAGACCCGCATCGTTCCGCCGCAGATCGCTGGGCTCTCGGTCAGTTCGCCGCCGGCCTCGAGATCCTCGGTCAAGTCGACGAGCACCTCACGCGACTCGCCGTCGCGCAGCGTCTCCCACATCGCCGTCACGACGTCGGCTTCTCCACACCCGCCGCCGACGGTCCCGACCGTGCGGCCGTGCTCCGACACCGCCATCTTTGATCCCGCACGCCGCGGCACCGACCCGCGCGTCGACACGACCGTCGCGAGCGCCACGCGCTCGCCGCGCCCGTGCATCTCCGCAACCGCCCTCAGTACCTCGATGTCCATCGCTATTCCCGCACGAACAGCTTTTCGTACGACAGGTACGGCTGGAACAGGTTCAGCTCGACACCGTCGACCGCCGGTCCGGGGAAGAACCATCGCCGCTGGTAGTAGAGCGGGATCGCGTGCGCACGTCGCGCGACGATCTGCTCGACCTCGCGGTAGATCGCGCGACGCGCCTCCGGGTCCGTCTCGGTGCGTCCGAGGTCCGCGAGCCGGTCGATTTCGGCGCTCGCGACGAATTCGCGCCCGAACCGGCCCGACGAGTGCAACGCCCCGTACACGATCGAATCGGCATCGGGGTAGTCAAAATTCCAGCCGGTCGCCGCGACGTCGACGGCTCCGGCGCCAACCGCCTCCTCGTGCTCGGCATACGTCTCGGTGACGATCCGGGCCTTGAATCCACGATCGGCGAGCCATCGAACGAACTCCGAGCCCCACGCCGTCCTGAGCGGTGGCGTCAGGCTCACGGTTAGCTTCACGGGCGCGCTCGCTTCCTCGAACAGGGTCTGCACCTCGGCGGCCGTTTGCGGGTCGTGCCCGAGAAGTCCAGGCGGGATCAGGCTGTGCGCCGTCACCGCGCCGGGACCCTCGACGCGGCGTACAAACGCCTCGACCTCGAGCGCGCTCGCAAACCGCCGGCGAGTGAGCTCGTCGGCGAGCGGCCCCTTCTTGGCGTTGAGCACGAGCATCGTCGTCGCGATCTCGGGCACGCGCAGGCCGCGCGCCGCGATTTCGGGCTCGTGCAGCAGTGCGTCCTCATCGGCGCGCGCAAGCAGCCACCCGACCGAGTAGCGGCCCTCGCGAAACGCAGCGGCCCGCGCGGAGCTGTCGTTTTCGGCTGTAAACGCGAGCCGTTCGCTCCTCGGATACCCGCGACGCCAGTAATACGGGTTCGCCTCGAGTTCCAGTCGGCCGGACGAACCCGCGTATGCCACGCGAAACGGTCCGGTGCCGACGCAGCCCGACTGCCATGTTCCGGACGCGCGTGTCGTCCCCTCGGGCACGATCGCGGCGGCGCCGCACGTGAGCAGCGCGGGAAGGATCGACAGGGGCCGCTCGAGCTCGATCTCGAATTCCGACGCCGACCGGATGTGGAACCCTTCGAGCTCGGCGGCCCTCCCGGCCGCATAGAGTTCGGCGCCCTTCACCGGGAACAGCAGCTGATCGTAGTCGCCCTTACTCCGCAACAGCCGCTCGAACGAGAACCGCACGTCGCGCGCGGTCAGCCGCCGGCCGTCGTGAAAGCGCACGTCATCGCGCAGACGGAATGCGTACCGGCGACCTCGGTCCTCGAGCCTGAAATCGGATGCGAGCCACGGCACGACGTGCGCTTCGGCGTTCGGGCGAACGAGCGTCTCAAACACGGCAAGCGACGGTTCGATCGCCGCGACGGACGTCACCTCTCGAGGGTCGATGCTGTCGAAATCCGATGGCAGCGGAATGTGCAGCGTGACGCGTCCCGGTCGGGCGGTCGACGACGTCGCGGCCGCCGTTTTTCCAATCCGCGAATATCCGACGAACGGCGGCGCGCTCTCGAGCGAGAGCCGCCGGACCGACGCGCTCGCGACACGGTAGTCCACGCGATGGAAGAGCGGCAGGAAGAGCCCGGTGTCGAGCAGGTGCTCCTCGATCCGCCGGTAGATTCCCTCGCGCGTGACGGCGCGGGGCTCGGCGCGCGCCTGGTCGATCAGCTGATCGAGCTCGGGCGAGCTGTAGTAGCGCGCAAAGTAGCCACCCTGCGAGTGAAACAGCGCGTACGTGAACGTGTCGGGGTCGTCGTAGTCGGCTTCCCACTCCTGCAGCGTGAAGTCGAGGTCCGTGGCCTCCTCGAAGCTGCGGACGTGGTCCGCAAGCGTCGACGTCTCGACCGACACCTCGATGCCGAGCGGCGCCCACTCCGCAAACAGCGCATCGAGCATCGGCCCGTAGCGCGACTGCACGGACGGCGAGATCGAAGCCCGCAACCGCACCTGCTTTCCCAGACCCGCATAGGCCAGTATCTGGGCTGCGTCGGCGACGGCCAGCGTCGCGCGCCGGCGGCCCGGATCGTGGCCGAGGATTCCCGGCGGGAGCAGGCCCTCGGCCGGCTGCGCGAATCGTCCGAGCGTGCCGCGGACGAGGTCGTGCACGCGCACGACGCCCGTCAGAGCGCGTGCAAAGCCCGGCGCCTTCGCAACTTTGCTCGATGCATTGAACAGCAGGAAGTTCGTGCTCTTGATCGGAGCTTCCACAAAGCTCGTCCGGACGGGCCGTGTCTGAAGGAGCGCATCCAGGTCGTCCGGCTCGAGACCGCCGACGAGGTCGTACTCGCCCGACCGGACGCCCGCGGCGCGATCCGACGACCTGGGCACGACACGAAATTCGATCGCGTCAACGAGCGGGGCGTCGCCCCAGTACGACTCGTTTCGCTCGAGCAGAGCAGAATGTTGCTCGATCGAGCGAATAACGAACGGGCCCGTGCCCGCTGTCAACGCAAGGCCGTCGACCGCGTTTGTCGCGATCGACGTTCGCGGGTCCGTGAGCAGCGCGGGATAGATCGGCAGCGGCTCCGTGAGCCGGATGCGCAGCTCATACCTCGAGATCGCGTCCACTCCGGCTATGTCATCGGCCGTGCCCTCGACGAACGCATCGACGCCCTTGATCGCGGCGATCGCGGCGGGCAGCGAGCGTCCCGATTCGCGCGCCGCGCGCTCGAACGAGAACTTCACCGAGTCGGCCGTCATCTCGCTGCCGTCGTGCATCCACACGCCGTCGCGCAGGGTGAACACGAATTCACGCCCGGACTCGTACGTCTCCCAAGCAACGGCAAGCAACGGGACCATCGCGCCGCGCGAGTCCCACGTCAGCAGCGGCTCGAACGCGTTCGCGATGACCTCGTACTCGTGCGTGAACCGGAGCTCGGCGGGGCCGGCCGCACGCAGCTCGCCCGTCAATGCGGTGACGATCCGCCCGCCGGGCGCCACCGGATCCTCGTCGGGTTCCGCCGTTGGCCGCAGGATCGCGGCTTCCTGCGAGTACGCACGCGCGCGTTCGTGCTCGCCCCCGAGATTCGCGATCGTCGCTCCAAGCGACAGCAGCCGCGCCAGGCGATCGGTCGCATTGGCGGCGCGCGCGGCGGTGATTCCCGCCTCGACCCAGCGCTTTGCCTGCGACGTGCGGCGGCCCTCCCACGCGGATTCGGCCGCCCGCTCGATGGCGTCGAGCGCGGACTCGCTGCGCCCAACCTGTTCGAATCCCTTCACCGCGGCTTCGTACTCCTGCACCGCGGCGCCGAGACTGCCGCGCATCCGCTGCGCGTCACCGAGCAGCACGCGCACTTCCGCTTCGATCTCGACCTCGCCTTCCTCGCGCGCGAATTCGAGCACGGCATGCGCCACGCGGTGGGCCTCGTCGGCGGCGTGCGCGTCGAGCGACCGCCGCACCAACTGCACGCCATAGCCGAATACCTTGTCCGCGACGTCGGCCTGCACGTAGTGGCTCACGAGCGCAGGCAGTACGCGCTCGAGCCGCCCGTCGAACCGCTGCTCGAGATTCTCCGCGTGCCGGCGATGAAGCGCACGGCGCTTTCGTTTCGGAATCGAGGCGTAGACGACTTCGCGCACGACGCCACTCGAAAAGATCAGGCGATCGCCCCGCGAGCGCCGGTCTTCCTCGAGCAGACCGTGGCCGACGAGCGCGTCGACGGTCTCTTCGACGTCGCCGGCGAGCGCCTCGAGGTCCGCATAGTCAAAGTCGCGGCCGATCACGGATGCATTGGCGAGCACGTCGCGAGAGCGCTCGGGCAGCTCGTCGATGCGCTGCCGAACGGCTTCCTGCACGGTGGCAGGCAGCGCGTCGGCGAGAAGTCCCGCGCCCGTCGAAAGGTGCCACTCACCGCCATCGCCGGTCAGATCGCCCGACTCGAGCAGTGCTCTCGCAAGCTCGATCGCAAAGTACGGATTGCCTTCGCTGACCTGGAACAGTCGCGCAGTGAGATCCGCGTCGGCGTCGCCGCCGAGAAACGATTCGACGAGCTCGCGATGCGCGCCCTCGGAGAGTGGTTCGAGCTCGAGATGGGTAAACCGCCGGTCGCCGCGGAATGCGGCGTGAAGACGCGTGATCGGGTGGCGCTTGTCGACCTCCTCCGTGCGATAGGTCGCGACGATGAGCACCGGAACCGTGACGAGCCGCCGCACCGCGTACTGCAGCGCTTCGACCGAGACGTTCGCAGCGTGGAAGTCTTCAAAATGGATCGCGAGCGGACGGCCGCCGGCGATCCGCGACAACGTCGTCGCGAGTGTCTCGTAGACGAGCGTCCCCGTTTCGGCGGGCGCCGTATCGAGCTCCGCGAGCGTATTGCGCGCAAGCGTCGGAGGCGTGCGTCCGTGGTCCAACTCGGCGAGCATCGGGAACAGCGCCAGCAGCTCGGGCATGACGTCGTTGAGCGCACCAGCGGAGCCCGTCCGCGTCCGGAGATGCTCGCGTACCACCTCAAAGAATCCGTCGTACGACAGGGCCTGATCGGTCTCGGCGAACCGGCCGTGAAGCGAGCGGATGCCTCGGTCGCGCGCGATCTCCTCGAGCTCGTCGACGAGGCGTGTCTTGCCGACGCCCGCCTCGCCCGAGACGAGCACGAACTGGCATTCGCCGGCGGACGCGGCGTCGAGCCGGGCAGTGAGCTCCGCAATCTCGGATTCGCGTCCGACGAGCGGCGCGCGCTGGCGGCGCATCGAGCCGCTCGAAGAGATGGTCGGTCGCGAGACACCGCGCGATGTGCGCAGGTCCGGCGGCGCCGCGTCGAACGTCGTCGACGGCTCGAGTGCGCGCGCGAATTCGGTGGCGGACTGGAATCGATCCTCGGGCGCCTTTGCGAGGGAGCGGAGCACGGCCGCGTCGAGCGACGCGCTGATGCCGGCACGGTGAACGCTCGGCGGCACGGGCGCGCGTTCCGAATGCATCCGCAGCAGCTTGACGGTGCTGGCGTGCACGAACGGCGGTCTTCCGGCCAGCATCTCGTAGAGCACGCAGCCCAGCGAGTAGATGTCGAGCCGCGCGTCGGCCATCTCGCCCGACCACTGTTCGGGAGCCATGTAGGTCGGCGTGCCGAGGAATGCGCCCGACTTGGTCAGCGACGCGCCTTCGGCGGTGGCTCCCTCGCAGAGCTTTGCGATCCCGAAATCGAGCACCTTGACGCGAACGCCGTCCCGCGCGGCTTCGAGAATGATGTTCTGAGGCTTGATGTCGCGATGGATGACGCCGGCTTCGTGGGCTTCGGCGAGCGCGTCGCACGCCTGCCACACGATTTCGACCGCCTCGTCAATGGGCAGCGGGCCCCGGCGCTTCAGCTCGCGATTGAGCGGCATGCCGGGCAGGTACTCCATCACGATGTACGCGCCGACGTCCGCGCTCGCGCCAAAGTCGTAGACGCTCACGATGTTCGGGTGGCGCAGGTGCGCGACGACGAGGGCCTCGCGCTTGAACCGGTCAAACGCCGCCGGATCGGCCAGCGCCGCGTTGATGATCTTTACGGCGACGGTTCGGTCGAGGTTGAGCTGCGTGGCCTGGTACACGGAGCCCATCCCGCCGGTCCCGAGCAGCGACTCGATCCGGTACCGGCCGTCGATGATTCGGCCGACGAGGGCTCCGACGGGGGTAAGGGACGTGGCGTCGTCGGGGCAGACGACGACGTCATCGGGGAACTGTTGTTTGCAGGTCGCGCACTCGCGCATTGTCCGAGTACTGTTGCACGCAAAGGCGTTGCGGTGCAAAGGGAGCGTGCGGGCCTCGCTACCCCGGATCGGTCGCCGACAACGGCCGGCCGGTGCCGGTGCGGCGCGAGAGGATGATCTCGGCGAGTATCGCAACGGCGATCTCTTCGGGTGTCTCGGCGCCGATGTCGAGACCGATCGGCGCGGCGATTCGAGCGAGGCCGGAAGCGGGAATGCCTTCGCGTTCGAGACCGAGCAGGGCCGCCTTGACGCGCCGGCGGCTGCCGATCATTCCGATGTAGCCCGCGCCGCGCCCGATCACGGCGCGCAGACAGTCCCAGTCGTATCGGTGTCCGCGTGTCACGAGGACAACCGCCGTGTTCGGCGTCATCGGTGTCCGCGCGAGCGCGTCCGCGAACGGCTCGGCGAGGATCGTCGTGGCGTCCGGGAATCGGCGAGCGTTGGCATAGTCGGCGCGGTCGTCGATGACCGTCACCGTGCAGCCGGCGAATGCCGCCATGCGCGCGAGCGGAACGGCGATGTGGCCGGCACCGCAGATAATGATGGACGGTGGCGCGGCGTACGGCTCGAAGTAGTATTCGCGGTCGCCGATCGTTGCGACGCGCGGTTTGCCCGATCGCAATGCCTCGCCGGCAATGTCGCCGAACTCGCCCGTTTCGGCCGCCGCAATGACCCGATGCTCGGCCGGCCCGCCGAGCGCGGTCACGAGAACAACAGACTCACCCCGCGCGACGAAATCCAGAACGCGGATGAACGCAGATCCGTGTTCATCTGCGTTCATCCGCGGCTGATTTCCCTGAGTGCGCGCGTGACGTACGTCTCGACGACCTGTTTGCGCCACGCGGGCATGAAGTCGGTGTTGTCCAGCGGCCGCGCCAGGTGCTGCGCAATCTCGGCAGCTTCCTGGATCGACTCATCCGTCAGCGGCCGTCCCACGAGTTTCGCGACTGCCTCAGGCACCTCCATCGGACTCGGCGACACCGCGCCCAGCACGAGCGAGGCCTCGGTGACCGTCCCGTCCGCCGCGGTCTTGATCCGCGCCGCGACGCCGAGCACGGGGAAGTCGTACGTGTCGCGCCGTCTGAGCTTGACGTATGTCGCCCGCCAGCCGTTCGTCGCGGGCAGCGTGATGTCGACAAGCAGCTCGTCGGGCCGCTTGGTCATGTATTGGATACCGTCGTTCTGATAGAGGTCGCGCGCTTCGATCACACGCTCTCCGGAGGGCGAGACGAACCGGAGCTTTGCTCCAAGCGCCACCATCAAAGGCGCTTCGTCGGACGAGTTGACGGCCCAGCACTTCGGGCTCGACGGCGCGACCCAGCAGATATTGCCGTCCTTCTTCATGCAGAAGTCGATCGACCGGCGCCACTCGAACGTTTGGTCATAGTAGTTGCAGCGCGTGTCGAGCAGCAGGTTGCCGCCGATGGTTCCCATGTTCCGAAGGAGCGGCGTGGAGATCGACTCCGCCGCGCTCGCGACCATCGGGTACGAGGAGCGAACGCGCGGATCCTCGGCGAGCTCGGTGAGCGTGACGCCCGCGCCGACGCAAAGCCCGGTCGACGGATCGCCCGTGATCGAACGCAGCGCGTCGATGCGCGACAGCCCGATGACGGCAGTGGGCATCTGCTGCCGGCGCTTCATGTTCGGGTACAGGTCGGTGCCGCCGGCGACGAACGCAGCGTCAGGGCCGTGGTCGGCCATGATCTTCACCGCGTCGTCGATTGTGCGCGGCACGTAGTAGTCAAAATCTGGGAGTCTTAGCATGGTTGAATCAAATCGGAGCAGCCGCAGATGAACGCTAATTTGCGCTAATCCGCGCTCATGTCGTGCTTGTACCGGTGGCCCGAAGGATCCGCCGGAGGCGGAACGTGTTTCGGATCGTTCGACGCGCGGCCGTCGCCGCCTTCCCAGGGCGGCAGCACCCTGAGCGGCTCGTGCCATTCGACCGGCGGCGTCTTTGTCGGGCCGTACCGGGCTTCCTTGCCGTCGGCCTTCGCGCGGATCGCCTTCAGTACCTTCTCTGCCGAGATCGGCACCTCGTCGACGCGCACGCCGACGGCGTCATAGACAGCGTTTGCCACGGCCGGCATCACCGGAAGGAGCGGCCCCTGACCGACCTCCTTCGCGCCGTACGGACCGTTCGGATCCGGGTCCTCGATCAGGTAGGTCACGACGTCGCACATCTCGAGCGTCGTCGGGCTCTTGTACTCGAGCATCGACGGGAACTTGTGGATGACGCCTCGATTGCCGCGATACGCCATCTCCTCCATCAGCGCCTCGCCGAGCCCCATGTAGACGCTGCCTTCGACCTGTCCCATCACGAGTGTGGGGTTGATCGAGCGGCCGATGTCGTGCGCAATGTAGATGCGCGATACGGCGACGAGCCCTGTCTCGGGATCGACGTCAACCTCGGCAACCGCGGCCGAGTAGCTGTACGCGGGCGACGGTCCGACGCCGGCGCCCTTGAACTTGCCCGGCGATCGGGGAGGCGTGTAACTGCCGGTCGAACCGATCGTCCCGAACTTCGTCTCGGCGATCTGCACGGCTTCCGCAAACGTGACGCCGGTCTCTGGGTTCTCGGCGTCGAACACTCGGTTGCCGCCAAACACGAGCCTCGTTCGCGGTACGCCGAGTTTTGTCGACACCGCCTCGGCGAGCGGTGAGCGGGCGCGCTCGGCGGCTTCGATCGCGGCGTTCCCCATCATCAGCGTGACGCGGCTCGAGTAGCTGCCAAGGTCCACCGGCGTCAGGTCGGTGTCGGCCGTGACGACTCGGATGTCCACCGGATCGATGCCGAGTACGTCGGCGACGATGAATGCGAGCACCGAATCCGAGCCCTGGCCGATGTCCGTCGCACCGCAGAAGACCGCAACGCCGCCCGAGCGATCAAGCTTTATCTGGACGCCCGAATGCGGCATGTCGTTCCAGTAGATCGGCAGACCCGCGCCCGACAGGTACGATCCGCAGGCAATCCCTATCCCCTTGCCGTACGGGAGTTTGCGGAACTTGTCTGCCCAGCCGGATCCGTCGACGATCTTGTCGAGACACGGCCCGAGGCCCATCGAACCCACCCGCAGGTAGTTCGCCGTGACGGTGTACGGCGCGACGAGGTGGTCCTTGCGAATCTTGACCGGGTCGATGTTCAGGTCCTCGGCGATCTTGTCGATCTGGATCTCGAGCCCGAACCGTGGCTGCGGCGTTCCATGCCCGCGCTTTGGTCCGCACGGCGGCTTGTTGGTGAAGCAGCGCACCGAGTCGAACTTGTACCGCTCGACGTCATACGTCACCGTCTGCAGCGCACCCGTGTAGAACGTCGACGCGACGCCGTAGCTTCCGTACGCTCCGCCGTCGATGTACGTCTCGCACGCCATTGCCTTGATGCGGCCGGTGGCGTCGACACCCGTCTTGAATTTCATCAGGACCGGATGGCGTCCGCGGTGGCAGTAGAAGACCTCTTCGCGCGTGAGGCAGATCTTGACCGGTCGGCCCGTCACCTGCGCGAGCTTGGCCACGGCAATCTCATGATTGAAGATGTCGCTCTTTCCACCGAAGCCGCCGCCGTTCGGGATCGCGACGACGCGCACGCGCGACGGCGGCATCTCGAGCACCTTTGCGAGCGCGCGATGCACGTAGTGCGGGGTCTGCGTCGAGCTCCACAGCGTGACCTTTCCGTCGGGATGCCATTCGGCGAGGCTCGCGTGCTGTTCGAGCGGCAGGTGCGTGTTGCCTTCGTAGAAGAAGAGGTCTTCGCGAATGTGGTCGGACTCGGCGAACCCTGCGTCGAGATCGCCGAACTCGAGGTTCACGCGTTTGTGGATGTTGCCCTCTTCGCCGTAGTCGTGGATCCGCGGCTCGGGCGTCTTGAGCGCCTTCTGCACCGAGTCGATCGTCTCGAGCGGCTCGTAGGTGACGTCGATCAGGCGGCACGCCTCCTCAGCGGTCTCTTCGTCGACGGCGGCGACGGCCGCAACCGGATCTCCAATGTAACGAACACGTTCCAGACAGAGCGCGTGCTCGTCCTGGCTGACGGGCAGGATGCCGTAGGGGATCGGCATGTCCGAGCCAACGAGAATCGCGTGGACTCCGTCGAGGGCGAGCGCACGGCTCGTGTCGATGTTGACGATGCGCGCGTGCGCCTCGGTCGAGCGAAGCATCTTGGCGAACAGCATTCGCGGAAGCACGAGGTCGTCGGCGAACTTCAGCATGCCGGTGACCTTTGCCCGCGCGTCGACCTTTACGAACGGCTTGCCGATGACGGCGCCGTCGGACCGCTCGCCGCCACCTTTTGGAAAGATACCTACGCCCTGGTCTGTGTCTGATTTGCGTAATTCGCGCAAATCTGCGGCCTGCTTGTCCGCGGCGTCTTTATCTCCTGCCATAGATGCTCTCCTCGACCATCTCGGCCTCTTCGCCGCGCATGCGCGCGGCCGCGAGCTCCACAGCTTCGTAGATCTTTATGTATCCGGTGCAGCGGCAGATGCTGCTTGCGAGCGCTTCGCGGATCTCGTCGCGCGTTGGCGACGGGTTCTTCTCGAGCAGCACCTGCGCCGTCAGCATGAAGCTCGGCGTGCAGTAGCCGCACTGCGCGGCGCCGTATTCGGCGAACGCTTCCTGTATCGGGTGGAGCGTCGCGCCGTCCGCCATTCCCTCGACCGTGGTTACGTGACGGCCTTCCGCCTCGAGACCGAGCACCAGGCACGACAGTACCGGCTGCCCGTCGACGAGCACGGCGCACGCGCCGCATTCGCCGAGCTCGCAGCCGTGCTTCGTGCCGGTCAGGTTGAGGTCTTCGCGCAGGACCTCCAGCAGCGTCTTGTGCGGAGCGAAGAGCACGTCGACCGGCTCGCCGTTGACGACGAACGCGGCGCGCCGCTTCGTCGGCCGCTGTTTGCGCGAGCGCTGAATCTGCACTGGTGCGCTCATTGGATCCTCCGGAGTGTCTTGTCCTGGGCTTCCGCGTGCCGGAGCCCGTCGAGAAACAGCGCGGCGAAGCTCTCGCCGATCGCCGAGGGCGCGCGGCCGCCGCCCGGCCGGTACCATCGCGTGGCGCCGTTGAGCGCCCCGAGGAGCGCGAGCGTCGTCATCTTGGCGTCGAGCGCCGCAAAGACGCCGGTCTTGATGCCGGACTGGACGAGCGAGCGGACGAGCGATTCGTAGACGTCGCGCTTTGCGATGATGTTGGCCCGCAGATCGTCGGGCAGCGTGTGGACCTCGGTGTGCGCCGACGCGCCGTCGAGCTCGTCGAGCACGCACACGACGTGCGCCACGATCAGCCGGCGCAGCTTTTCGTCGTCGCCGTCCGTGCTGGCGAGGATCTCGCGCGCACCGGCGACGAGCAGCTCGAGCGAGTGGTCCTGGCAGAAGTAGAGCAGCTCCTGCTTGTTCTTGAAGTAGTAGTAGAGGTTGCCCTTGGCCATGTCGAGCCGCTCGGCGATCTCGTCCATCGACGCGCCTTCGTAGCCGCGGTCACGAAAGACGCCCGCCGCCGCTCGCAGGATGGCGAGTCGCCGCTCGACGGCCTTGCGCTCGCGCCGCGACGGCTCGGCCAGCTCAACAATCGAATTTGAATTCAATTTTTGACTCACGGGTCGAAAAATAGCCGGTATGCGTCTCCGGTGTCAACGGCTCGTCGGCGGCGAGAAGTGCGGCGACGCGCGGATTCGGGCCGGATTGACGACGCCCGACTGCAAGTCAATAATGGACTCAACGAAGTTCAATTCTCATCGGAGGTGCGCGCATGACGCAGACCAATCTCATAGACCTTGTCGAGACGCACGCCGATGCCTTGACCCGCGAGTTCGTCGAGGATGTGCGGAAGAACTTGCGAACGGCTTCGATGCACTCATTGCCACAGGATGACCTGACGCGCGGCGTTCGAAACCTCTACCAGGATTTTGCAAAGTGGCTCCACGAACCTGACGACGCGACATTCGAGGAGCTCTACGGAACGCTGTCGCGACGGCGGCTCGCGGCGGGAATTCCGCTCAGCGAGATGGTGTATGCGATCGTTCTCGCGAAGTGGCACCTGGTGGCGTACCTGCAGCGCAACCAGCTGATCGACTCGATCATGGACCTTTACCACCAGGAGACTGTCCAGCGTCGGGCCGGACAGTTCTTTGACAAGGCGATCTATTACACGGTGCTGGGGTACGAGAACGCCGAGAAGGATGCGCGCGAGCCGAAGCGGATGCACTGGTAGCAGAGGGCGGGCGAATACATCGCCGAACGCAGAGCCGATCGCGTGAGCGATCGGGGGAATTCCACGGCACGCGCAACGAACAGTTCCCCCGATCCCTGACGGGATCGGCTCTGCGTCTTACGGAGCAGACGCCTGCGCGCGGCACGCCGCGAGCGCCTGCTGCGCCATCACGTTCGACGGCTGAGCCTCGGTCAACCGCGTCAACGGCGCAATCGCGTCGTTGTATCGCCCCATCTTCATGTACAGGTCGCCCAATGCGTACAGCATCACTGGTTGCGCCGGCGCGATCTTCTGAACGTATGACAGGTTCGCGAGCGCCTCGTCAAAGCGCCCCTCCTTTGTCTGCAGCACGGCGAGGTTGATCCGCGGTTCAGCGTAGGCCGGCTTCAACCGCAACGCCTCGAGGTAGAACTGTTCGGCATCCGCCCGGTCGTCCTGCTGATCGGCGACCCACCCGAGCGAGAACACGGCTTCGGGATTCCGCGGATCGATTTCGTGCGCGCGCGCAAACGCGGTGCGTGCTTCGGGGAGTTGCTTGAGACTGATCGAGACGATCCCGAGGTTGTAGTAGGTGCTGTAGTAGGGCGACCCCGCCTCAGCCGACCGCGTGAACATCTGCTGCGCTTCGGCATACCGGCCCTGGCGGTTGTACACGTCGCCGAGGTTCGAGAGCGTGTCCATGAAATCCGGCCGCAGCGCGAGTGCCTTGCCGTACCACTGCTCGGCCGACTTCAGGTCGTTCTGCCGGTCATAGATCGCCCCGACATAGTTGTAGAGAAATGGCCGCCGGGCATCGAATTCGATCGCGTGCGTCGCCATCGTGATGTCGTCGTTCCACACGGCGTTCTGGTACACCGTCAGGCCGAACAGCACGACGAAGACGGCCGCCGTTGCGCGCCGAACCCACGCCTGTCGCGCCTCCGGAAGGCGCGCTGCAACCGCCGCGATCCCCATCGCGACGAGCAGACAGAATCCGATCGACGGAATGTAGAGGTAACGATCGTGCACGAGCGACTCGTCCGGGTTGAACGCCTTCAGGTTGAGCACGGGGACGAGAAACAGGACCGTCCACACGAGCGCGCGCTGCGCAACGACCGACGACCGCACGAGCCACACAAGGAGCGCCGCGATCGCGGCGAGCGCAAGCACCGAGCCCCAGAAGCGCGGGTCCGCCGGCGACGCAACAAAGGTCACGTCGTACGTGATGGCGAGCGGGTACGGAATCACCAGCGTTCGAGCGTAGTGGAGGAGCGCCGACGGAATCGTCCACAACACGTCGACGGACGGAACTCCGACGGCCTTTGGTTCCGCCTTGCTGATGAAGCCAAGCACCATGTACCGCATTGCGAGCGTAGCCGCCGTCAGCGCGAAATACGGGAGCGCGCGAACGATTGCCTTCGGCGCCGCGCTCAACACGCCTCCCTCACGGTCCTCGTCGAGCAGACCGCGCGCCACCAGAAACACCGGAAAGACGATCGAGACCTCCTTGCTGAGCATCGCGAGCAACGCGAGCGCAAGTCCGAGCACGACGTGCATCCTGCGCTCGAATGCCAGCAGCGCGCCGAGCAGGAACACGGCCGCCAACGGGTCCGGAAGTCCAGAAGCCCACGCGACCGATTCGCAATGCACCGGATGCAGGCCGAAAAGCATCGCCGCGACGAACGCCGTTTCGGTCGAGAGCTTCCACTGGCGCGCGAGCATGAAGACGCCGACGGTCGTGGCGACGTGCAGCGCAAGCGACACGAGGTGCCACCCGAACGGATTCGTGCCGAACAGGTGATAGTTGACGATCAGCGCGATGTTGAAGATCGGCCGGTAATAGAGCCCGACGGCGTCCGACGCGTTGCTCTGCATGAACTGCCACACGCTCTCGGTGAACATGCACGGGATGTTCGCGAGCGACTGCAGCGTCGGGTTCGTCAGGATCTGGAACTGGTCGTCGTAGACGAACTGGTTGTCGAGTGCGCCGAGATATGCGACCACGCCAATCACCGCGGCGAGACCCGCCAGTTGCCAGTCACGGCGCGACATCAGGCGCGCGTGGGCGAATACGACCGGACGCTGCGGCTCGGGCGCACGTTCTGCGACGGGCGCGACAGGCGGCTCGACGGCCTTTTTCACACGCTTGCGCGCCATCTCAGGTGAGCGATTCCCTTCCTTCGAGGAGCTCGATCGTTCGCCGGACCCGCTCCGGAATCTCCTTTGAGCGACCTGCCGCATAGTCGGTCCACACGACCACCGACGTGCCGTCGGCAACCAGCGTGTCGGTCGCCTCAAAGAAGATCCCGTAGTTCATCGTGAGCGAGCTCTTTCGGACCTCGGGCACCGACACGCCGACGTCGAGCACGGCGGGGAAGTGCACCTGGCGGCGAAAGTTGAGCGCGGCATGAACGAGCGCGGGCCCGTCGGCCGCCTTTGTGAAGTCGCCGAGGTTTATCTGGTCGAAGTACTCGATCCGTCCCGACTCGCAGAACGTGAAGAACGCCGCGTTGTTCAGGTGGCCGACGGCGTCCATGTCGCCCCAGCGCACCGGGATCTTGACCCAGCACTTGAAGTCGTCGCGCTGAACAGCTTCATTTCCCATGCGCGCATATTACAAGAATGGGCCGCTCAGTCATCCGCGTTTATCTGCGTGAATCTGCGGCAAATTTGAAGAAAAAAAGGCCGTCACCGTGAAGTGACGGCCTTCGTAGAAGGAGGTAGCAGCAGCGATCGGTCTCGTTAGTCCGCCTTCTTGCGGAGAAATGTCGGGACGTTCAGGTCGTTGCGCGCAGGTTCCTGCGCGACGGGCGTCTGAACGCTGTGGCCGGGAACGGGAGCGGCGGTCGGTCCCGTGGGGAACGAGCGCAGCCGCGATCCGGCCGAGTTGTCGCCTGCCATCTCGATTGCCTTGTCAAATCCGGTTGCGATGACCGTGATCTTCATCTCGTCCTGCAGTCGCTCGTCGAGCACCGCGCCAAAGATGATGTTGGCCTCTTCGTCGGCGGCCTCGTGAATGATCGACATCGCCTCGTTGACCTCGAACAGCGTAAGGTCCGAACCGCCGGTGACGTTGATCAACAGGCCCTTTGCGCCCTGGATCGACGCCTCCTCGAGCAGCGGGCTCGAGATCGAACGCTGGGTCGCCTCGAGCGCGCGGTTCTCGCCGGCGGCCTTGCCGGTGCCCATCAGCGCGACACCCATCCCCTGCATGATCGATTTGACGTCGGCGAAATCGAGGTTGATCAGGCCGGGCACCGTGATCAGGTCCGAGATGCCCTGCACCGCCTGTCGCAGCACGTCGTCCGCCGCGCGGAACGCCTCGGGCAACGGAGTGTTGCGGTCCACTGCGCTCAGCAATCGCTCGTTCGGAATCGTGATGACCGTGTCGACGCATCCGCGCAGCTCGAGCAGCCCTTCATCGGCCTGCCGCATGCGCTTGCGCCCCTCGAACGGGAACGGCTTGGTCACGACGGCAACCGTCAGTGCGCCGAGCTCGGTCGCAAGTGATGCGACGATCGGGGCCGCACCCGTGCCTGTGCCGCCGCCAAGACCCGTCGTGATGAAGACCATGTCCGCGCCCTCGAGCGCCTCGATGATCTTCTCGGTATCCTCGAGCGCCGACTCGCGCCCCATGTTCGGGTTGCCGCCCGCCCCGAGTCCGCGCGTCAACTTGTCGCCGATCTGAAGCTTGATCGGCGCCTCGGAGCGCTTCAGCGCCTGGAGGTCAGTATTCGCTACCAGGAACTGTACGCCCTCGATCCCCGCCTGGATCATCCGGTTGACCGCGTTGCCGCCGCCCCCGCCGATGCCCACTACCTTGATGTTCGCGCCGTTCAGTGACGGAGTGTCTTCCAGCCTGAAACGTATTCCGCTGTCCATGTTGCTCCCGTCCGCTGCCATGTCTGGTTCCCTCCCCGCTGCCTGCCCGCATGGTCAGGCCCTTGCATCTAAAGAAGTTCTCTAAATGCCGTGTGCATGCCGGACGCAAGAAACGGAGAAGATCGAACCCCTGCTACTATATCTTGTGCGTGTAACCCACCAAGGTACTTCGCATAGTAGCATAGCGATTTCGCTTCCACAACGTCTTTCTTTGGGCATGATGCCTGCTCTTGCGTCATTCTTCCGCTATCTGAACAAACTCTTGACCGCGCTGCGCAGCCGTCCGAGCCGGCTCGCCTCCATCTCGGTGTCGGTGTAGATGCCACCGCCGCCGCTCTGCTTTCGATACCCGTACAGCAGCAGACCGGCCGCCGTCGCGCACGTCGGGCTCGCGATCTCGCCCGACAATCCGCCGATGCCACGCGGCGCGCCGCAACGTGCCGGCAGATCCAGCACGTGCTCGGCGATCTCGATCGTCCCGTCCATGAGCGCGCCGCCTCCGACGATGACCACGCCGCTCGACAGCTGCCGGTCAAAGCCGTTCCGTTCGATCTCTTCGTACACGTGCGAGAAGATCTCCTCGGCGCGCGGTTGCAGGATCTCGCACAGCACCTGGCGAGACAGCATCCGCGGCGGGCGACCGCCGACGCTCGGCACCTCGACCGCCGTGCTCCGTTCGTGGTCGTCCATCAACGTCGAGATCGCGCACCCGTGCGCGCGCTTGATCCGCTCGGCCTCCGGAATCGGCGTGCGCAGCCCCACCGCGATATCGCTCGTGAAGTGGCTGCCGCCGATCGGCAGCACGGCCGTGTGCTGCACCGCGCCGCGATGGTAGATGGCCAGGTTCGTCGTCTCGCCGCCGATGTCGACGAGCGCCGTGCCAAACTCCTTCTCGTCCTCGGTGAGCACGGCCTCGGCTGCCGCGCAATGCTCGATCACGGTATCGAGCACAAGGATTCCCGCGCGATTTACGGACGTGATGACGTTCTGGCGCGCGGTGATGGGCGAGCTGATCAGGTGGACGGCCGCTTCGAGCCGCATGCCGAGAAACCCGACCGGGTTGCTGATGCCGTCCTGACCGTCGACCGTGAACTCCTGCGCGATCACGTCGATGATCTCGCGGTCGGCAGGCAAGGCGATCGATCTCGCCTGTTCGATCACGCGGTCGACGTCGGCGCGCCCGATCTCGCGGTTGCGGCGCGACACGGCAATCACGCCGCGGCTGTTGTGCCCCTTCACCTGGGCACCGGCCATTCCGACATAGGCGGAATCGATCTGGACGCCGGACATCAGCTCGGCCTCCTCGACCGCCCGGCGCACGGCCTCCGTCGTCGATTCGAGATTGACGACGACGCCCTTCTTCACGCCGCGCGACTCGGCCTGGCCGATGCCGACCACCTCGAGTCGCGAGTCGTCGACAATTTCGCCGATGATGGCGCGGACCTCGGTGGTTCCGAGGTCAAGCCCTACGATATGCGGATCGTTTCTCGCCATGACTTAATTCCTTTTTGCTTCTGTCTGACCTGACCGCCCATTCGAAATCACGATGCTGACTGCTCCATTGCTGCGTGTCACATCCACCGTCCCGATCGCGTCGGCCGACGCGAGCAGCTTGCCGATGTCGGGAACCCGATACCTCGCGAGCATCTCGGTGTCGCCGCGCTTGACGGCATCGAGCAGGCTCAGCGCGGTAATCAGCCGCGTGCGGTAGTCGCCGTCGCCAAGACGAACGACGACGCCGTTGTCGGCAAGCCGCACCTTCACGTCCTTCAGATACTTGATGTCGACCTCGTCCAGACGGTCCCAAAGGTCGCCTTCCGTCAGTGCCGTCTGAAGCGCCGCATACGTCGCGATCCTGTCGCGGTTCTCGGCCATCGCGCGGTCCGTCGTGTCGGCGTCGTCGAATCCGGACAGCGGCGGAGGAACCACACCGCGCTCCGGCTTGAACTCCTCGAGCACGTGGCCATCCTTGTCCGCCCACGCCAGCCGCCCGTTGCCGAGACGAACGACCACCGCGGGCTCGCGCTCGACGAGCGTCACGCGCAACGTATCCGGAAGGACGCGCACGACCGTCGCGCTTTGAACGTAGGGCGACGCGGCCACCGATGCACGCACCGCCTCGAGGTTCGTGCCAAGCAGTCGAGTGCCGGCGACCTTGCGCGCCGCCTCGCGAACGTCGTCGGCGTTCGTGCGCTTTGCGCCGCTCACCTCGATCTTGCGAATCAGAAACGCGTCGGAGCTCGCCGCGACGTAGTAGCCCACGAACGGCAGCGCGACCACCCCCAGGACGAGCGTCACGCGAACCCACCGCATGATGTTGAAGCTGCGGCGCTTGCGGAACGTCGGGCCCGACGATTTTCTCGGCGCGGGTTTTCGCGGACGCGTTTTCACCTGTTGCTGACGATCACTCACGATGCGCGCGCCTCCAGTCGCTTCAGGATCTCGTCGCCGATCAGCGACACGCTTCCGGCGCCGAGCGTCAGCACGAGATCGCCCGGCTGCGCCAGTTCGAGCACCCGAACCACGGCGCGGTCGAGCGTGCCCACGTACTCGGCGTGCTTGTGCCCGTGCATCTGCACCGACTCCGCCAGTCGCTCACCCGTGACGCCTGGAATCGGATCCTCGCTTGCCGCATAGATGTCCGTCACCAGGACGATCGCAGCCGAGTAGAACGCGCGGCCAAAGTCCTCCATCAGGTGCTGCGTCCGCGAGTAGCGATGCGGCTGGAACACGGTGATGACGCGCCGTCCGCTCGAGGCCGCCGCCTGCAACGTGGCCTGGATCTCGGTCGGATGATGGCCGTAGTCGTCGACCACGAGGACGTCGGCCCGCTCTCCCTTGATCTGGAATCGCCGGTCGGCGCCCCGGAACTCGCGCAACCCATCGGCGATCTGCGCGAACGGGATCTTCAGGTCGCGCGCCACCGCCGTCGCGGCGAGTGCGTTCAGGACGTTGTGCCGCCCGGGTACCGAGAGCTGCAGCACGCCGAGCTCCTCGCCGCGCCAGAACACGCGGAACTCGGACCCGAACGACGTGCCTTCGCTGATGTCCCGTGCGACGTAGTCAGCCTGCGGCAGAAACCCGTACGTGATCGCCCGGCGCTTGACGCTCGGGATCATCGACTGGATGTTCGTGTCGTCGAGACACAGGATGACGGTTCCGTAGAACGGCACCTTGTTCACGAATTCGACAAAGCAGCGGCAGATCTCTTCGATGTTCTTGAAATGGTCGAGGTGCTCGGCATCCGCGTTCGTGAGGACCGCGATCGTCGGCTGGAGGATCACGAGCGAGCCATCCGACTCGTCGGCTTCGACGACCATGTAGTCGCCCTGGCCAAACCGCGCGTTCGAACCGAGACTGGCGAGCTTGCCGCCGACGACGATCGTCGGGTCGAATCCGGCGTGCGCCATGATCGTGGCAACCATCGACGTCGTGGTGGTCTTCCCGTGCGAGCCGCCAATTGCGATGCCGTAACGGAACAGCCGCATGAGCTCGGCGAGCATCTCGGCGCGCGGGATGATCGGCGTCTGGCTGTTGCGAGCGGCGATGACCTCGGGGTTGTCCTTGCGCACGGCCGAGCTCGTCACGACGAGATCGGCGCCCTCGACGTTCTCGGCGCTGTGCCCCTCGACGACGCGAGCGCCGAGCGCGGTCAGCCGCTCGGTGATCGGCGACAGCTTGGTGTCGGACCCGGTGACCTTTATGTCGCCGCCGAGGTGCAGCAGGATCTCGGCGATGCCGGACATGCCGATGCCGCCGATGCCGACCATATGGATTCTGTGGATGTCGCGGAACATGGTGTCGAGGTCGAGTTCTTTCGGATTCGCCGTGGTGCATCCCACGCGTTACAGGGCACAAACCAGGGGACTAAAGCCGCAGGCTACGGGTTAGCATCTGTTACAAGCTGCCACTTTTGTTGCCCGACTCACACCCTGTAACGAGTGCGATGCACCGGTGCTCATCCCTCCTTTCCACGAACAATCTCGAGTGCGATATCCACGCACCGCTCGGCAGCATCCGTGCGCGCCAGTCCGCGGCTTGCCTTCTCCATCCGGTCGATCGCCGACCGTCGTTCATCGCTCGTCGATGCGCCGCGCAGCGCGCTGTAACGAATTCGTTCGAGGATCATTCGTCCCGCGCCGGCGCGGACGAACGCCTCGGCGTTCTTGCGCTGGTGGTCGTCGGCGGCCTGCGGGAACGGCACGAAGATCGCCGCCTTGCCCGCGACGGCGACCTCGGCGACGGTGGTCGCGCCGGATCGGCACAGCAGCAGGTCCGCGTCGGCAAATGCGTCCATCATGCGGTCGATGAAGGGCACGACCTCGGCCGCGACCCCGGCGTCCGCATATGCCGCGCGAACCCGTTCCAGCTCGTGCGGCCCGGTCTGATGGTGGATCGTGAGCCGTCCCGCGTCGACGGCAGGCTTCACGTGCGGCAGCGCCGCGATCAACGCGTTGTTGAGTGCGCGCGAGCCCTGGCTTCCGCCGAACACGAGCAGCCGTGTGGACTCGCCACGCGTCTTTGGCGCGAGGCCCGCGAAATCGGAACGCACCGGGTTGCCGGTCACGACGCCCTTTGCGCCGAACCACGCGAGCGACTCCTCGAACGTCACGGCCGCGGCCGTCACGAATCGCGCGAGCACGCGGTTCGTGAAACCGGGCATTGCGTTCGGTTCGATCACGAGCGTCGGGCGGCGCGTGAGCGCTGCCATCAGCAGGATCGGACCGGATGCATAACCGCCGACGCCAACCACCACGTCGGGGTCGAACCGGCGGAGAATCCCGAGCGCGGTCAGAAATCCCTTTGGCAGTTCCAACAGGCTCGCAATCCGGCGGACGAGCGACACGCCCTTGAGCGCGCTCGCCTGCAGGAGCTCGAGCCGGAACCCCTCGCGCGGAACGATGGTGCTCTCGAGCCCGCGTGCGGTGCCGACAAAGAGCACGTCGTTGCCCGCGGCGCGCGCGAGAAACTCGCGGGCCACTGCAATGCCCGGATAGATGTGCCCTCCTGTTCCGCCTGCGGCGATGATCATCTTCATGTCCCTTGGACGAAATCGAAACCTGCGAGCGCCCGGATCCTCAACGACCCGGTTCGGTCATTTCCCCTGCGAGATGTTCAGCAGCACGCCCATTGCGGTCATGCTGATGAACAGCGACGAGCCTCCGTAGCTCACGAACGGAAGTGGAATACCCTTTGTCGGCACCATCGCGAGCGTGACCGACACGTTGAAGAGCGCCTGCGCGACGACCATGATCGTCAGCCCCGTCGCGAGCAGCGCTCCAAAGTCGTCCGGCGCGCGGCCCGCCGCGCGCAGCCCCCGCCACGCCAGGACGCCAAAAACGAGAACGATCGCGCACGCGCCAAACAGCCCGAGCTCCTCGCCGATGACCGCAAAGATGAAGTCCGTGTGCGGCTCCGGCAGATAGAACAGCTTCTGCCGGCCCTGCGAGAGCCCGACGCCCCACACGCCGCCCGTCCCGATCGCGAGCAGCGACTGGATGACGTGATAGCCCGAGCCCGTCGGATCGGCCCATGGATCGAGAAACGCGCCCAGACGTTTGAGCCGGAACGGGACGAACACGAGAAGTCCCGCCACGAACGGCGCCGCCGTCATCGGCAGCACGGCGATCTGTTTGAGCGGGACGGCCGCCGTGAACAGCACGACGACGAGCGCGGTCCCGATGGCGAGCGCCGTGCCGAGGTCAGGCTCCGCGACGACGAGAACCGCGAGGAGCCCAGCGACGCCGGCGCATGGGACGAGGACACGCCAGAATCGCGAGCGGTCGGAAGAATTGACGTCGAGCCAATGGGCAAGGAACAGAACGGTGACGAGCTTGGCAATCTCGGACGGTTGGCATTGAAAGCCTCCGAACTTGATCCAACGGTGCGCGCCATTGACCGGCGAGAATGCGAAGACTGCCACAAGCATTCCAACGACGGTCACGAGGGAGCCATAGACGACGAACTTTCTGTTGTAGAACCGGTAGTCGATCTGCATCGCGATGCACATGCCGACCAGACCGAGCCCTGCCCACACCGCCTGCTTCTGCAGGTAGAAGTACGGGTTGCCCTCCTGCTCCATGGCGATCACGGCCGACGCGCTGTGGATCATGACGAGTCCGAACAGCACGAGGCCGATGACCGTGGCGAAGAGCAGTTTGTCTGATGAGCCTGTGGGAGTCATTGCGATCAGTCAGCGTGTATGCTTCCGCCGAACAGAATCGGACTCCCGAGGCCAGAGGTGTGAATTCGTGCGTGTGCTTGAACGTGAGCGTGAGCGTGAACGCGAGCAGGAGGCGCCGCATGTCGGACCCACACCCAGCGTCCGCCAAACGGTCCCCACCCGATGAGGTCCCCCTGGAACAGACGGCGCCGTGTGTGGCGCCCGGCGCGCGGCTCGAGCATGAGCATGAACAGGAGAGCGTGAGCGTGAGCATGAGCCGGCACGTGAGCTATTCAGTTTGCTGGAGGCCTCTGGCCTCGGGACTCCGATTCCGGTTAAGCCCCCGCCCGCGCGAGAGCCTCCACCTCCTGTCGAAAGATCATTCCTCGATGTTCGTAGTTGTCGAACATGTCAAAGCTCGAACACGCCGGCGCCAGCACGACGCGATCGCCGGGCTCGGCAGCGGCGCGCGCGCGCGCAACGGCGTCCTTCATCGTCGATGCGCGCTCGACCGGACAGACGCCCGCGAGCGCCGTCTCGATCTCGGCGCTCGCTTCGCCGATGACGACCGCGTGGCGCACGCGACCGCGCGACGGTGCGGCGAGCACGGTGAAATTCTGGCCCTTGCCCTTCCCGCCAAAGATCACCACCGTAAGTCCGGGCCGGCCGTCGAACGCCTCGATCGCCTTGATCGCGGCGTCGGTGTTCGTCGCCTTTGAATCGTTGAAGAACGCGATGCCGCCGATCTCGCCGACGCGCTCGAGCCGGTGCGGCACGCCCTCGAACGCGCGGATCGTCTCGCGCATCCGTTCGACCGGGACGCCCAGGTCGCGGCCGACGGCGAGCGCCGCGCACACGTTCTCGAGGTTGTGTTCGCCAAAGAGCGGAATCTCGTCGACGCCGATCAGGTCCTCGACCACGCCGCCCGCCGCGCGCCACACGATCCGATCACCCATCCGGCAGACGCCGGCGCCGAGCTCGCCCGCCCGGCTGAAGAAGCACACGCGCGCCGCGGTCCGGTCGGCGAACTCGGCGACCAGTGGATCGTCTGCGTTCAGGACCGCGAGGTCCTCGGGCTGCTGGTTCTCGAAGATCCGGCCCTTCGCCTCGGCGTAGGCGCCGAGCGAGCCATGTCGATCGAGGTGGTCCGGCGTGATGTTGAGCAGCACCGCGCGATGTACGCGCATGCGATCGATCAGCTCGAGCTGGAAGCTCGACAGCTCGACGACGTGCCACGTCTCGTCCGTGGACGGCTCGACAAACGAGATGAGCGGCGTGCCGATGTTGCCGCCGACCGTGACCGTATGGCCGCCGTCGGCGAGTATCCTGCCGGTGAGCGTCGTCGTCGTCGTCTTGCCGTTCGAACCGGTGATGCCGACGATCCGCCCGCGCAGGTATCGGGATGCGAATTCCACTTCGCTGATGACCTCCGCGCCCGATCGACGCGCGACGTCGAATTGCGGAAGATCGGCAGGGACGCCAGGGCTCACGACAACCGTGTCGGCCGCCGCAAACACCTCGTCGGGATGGCCGCCTGCGACGACCGCCATTCCTTCGTCGGCAAGCGCACGCGCCTCGGGCCCGACCTGGTCGGCAGGCTTCGCGTCGTTGATCGTCACGCGCGCGCCGCGCGCCGCGGCAAATCGCGCGGCTGCGACGCCGCTGCGGCCGAGACCGATCACCAGTATTCGCCTGTCGACGAGCGATTCCATCAGTTCTTGCGTGTTCGGGTCTTTGACCGCGCGCGGGTCGCGCGGCGCCGGGTCATCTCAGTTTCAGCGTGCTCAGACTGAGCAGGGCAAAAATGATCGCGACGATCATGAAGCGGAAGACGATCTTGGATTCCTTCCAGCCGATCAGCTCGAAGTGATGATGGATCGGCGACATCTTGAAGAGGCGCTTGTTGAACAGGCGGAACGTCGTGACCTGGATCATCACGGACAGCGCCTCGATCACGAACACGCCTCCGATCAGCACGAGGGTGAACTCCTGCTTCACGATCACCGCAACGGTCCCGATCGCTCCGCCGATCGCAAGCGAGCCCACATCTCCCATGAAGACTTCCGCGGGCGGCGCGTTGAACCACAGAAAACCAAGACTCGCACCCGCCAGCGCGCCACAGAAGACCGTCAGTTCCCCGACCTGCGGATTGTGAACGAGGCCGAGATATTGCGAGAACTCCAGGTGGCTCGTCACATACGTGAATGCGGTCAGCGATGCGGCGGTGATGAAGGTGACCGATATGGCCAACCCGTCGAGCCCGTCCGTCAGGTTCACCGCGTTCGAGCTTCCGACGATCACGAACAGGATAAAGGCGACGTAGAGCGGCCAGTACTGCAGCGGACTCCACTTGACCGCCGAGATGAACGGCACCTGCAGCTCGGATGTATACGGCGTCAGCTTGAAGAGCACGATCCCGATCACGAGCGCCGTCGCGAACTGCAGCACCAGCTTCTGACGGCCAGTCAGGCCGAGGTTCTGCTTGCGAACCAGCTTCCGATAGTCGTCCGCAAACCCAATACCGCCGTACGCAAGAATTGAGAAGATCGCGATCCACACGTATGGATTCGCGAGGTTCGACCACAGCAGCGTCGCCACGACGACGGACATCACGATCAGCACGCCGCCCATGGTCGGCGTTCCGCGCTTTGCCTGGTGCGACCGCGGACCTTCCTCGCGGATCTGCTGCCCGATCTGGAACTCCTGCAGCTTGCGGATCAGCTTCCCGCCGAAAAACAGGCTGATCACCAAGGCCGTAAGCGCAGACTGCGCGGTGCGAAACGTGATGTATTCGAAGACTCTTAGCCAAGAGAGACTCTCATGTACGAGATTGAAATCGTGGAGGTAATAGAACACGCGTTCAGCTGCCCCCGGCGCCAAACCTTTCGACGAGCGCGGCGACCGCGCGATCCGTAGCGACCCCGCGCGATCCCTTGACGAGCACGACGTCGCCAGCACCGACTGTCCGTGCGACCAGTTCGGCCGCCGCCTCGGGCGTCTCGACAAAGAC
This sequence comes from Blastocatellia bacterium, assembly GCA_044224215.1. Taxonomy (GTDB): domain Bacteria; phylum Acidobacteriota; class Blastocatellia; order UBA7656; family JADIYM01; genus DAOMFM01. Next base: position 11,083 of record JBGAKX010000003.1, on the reverse strand, counting down.
GGCCGACTCGCCCATCCCTGCCTCGCTCGCCCCTTCGACCATCATTCGCGAATCCCCTCGAACTCCGATCAGCATGTCGATTCCCGCCGCGGCGATCGCCTTGCCTGCGTCACGGTGCATCTCTGCCGAATTGCTCCCGAGCTCGAGCATCTCGCCGGCGACCACGATCCTGCGGACGGCCGCGGGAATTGCCGCGAGCGTCGCGACCATCGCGTCGAGCGCGCGTGGGCTCGAGTTGTACGAGTCGTCGATGATCGTGGCGCCGTTCGCGAGCCGCACGACCTGGCCGCGCATCCGCGACGGCTCTGCGTTCGACAGCGCATCGGCGACCATGCCGGTGTCGAGCCCGAGCGCCACCGCGGCGCCCGCCGCTGCGAGCGCATTCATCACGTTGTGGCGACCGACGAGCGGCAACGTCACCGGAGCCGATCCGGTCGGCGTCACCAGCTCGAATCGCGAGCCGCCAAGCCCTTCGGGTTCGATGTCGCGGGCGGTGACTTCCGCTTCGGCGTCGAGACCGAATCGCACGACGCCGATATCGTCGCGCAGCGTGGCCATCCGTGCCACGCGCTCGTCGTCGGCGTTCAGCACCGCGGAACCGCCCGGCTTGATCCCCTCGACGAGCTCGGCCTTGGCGCGCGCGACGCCCTCGACGCCGTCCTCAAAGAACTCGGTATGTACGGGAGCGACGATCGTGATCACGCCGACGCTCGGCGGCGCGAGCTCCGTCAGGCGGCGAATCTCGCCCGGCGTGCTCATGCCCATCTCGAGCACGCAGTAACGATACTGCGACGCGGTTCGGCCATCGGTCTCCATCTCGAGCACTGATTTTGGGAGGCCGAACGCGTTGTTCAGGTTTCCGACCGACTTGTGCGTCGGCCCGGCGGCGGACAGCACGCGCGCCGTCAGGTCCTTGGTCGTCGTCTTGCCGGCACTGCCCGTGACGGCGACGACCGGCCCGCCCCACGCGCGGAGTACGCTGCGCGCAAGCTCCTGCAGCGCGCGGAGAGGATCCGGCACGACGATCTGCCGATCCGCGTCTATGCCCTCGACCGTGTGGCCGACGACGACGGCGACGGCGCCGCGTTCGAGCGCCGCCCCCGCAAACTGGTGCCCGTCGTGGCGCTCACCCGTCACCGCAAAGAACAGGTCGCGCTCGCGCGTGGTGCGCGAGTCGATGCTGTACCCGGCGATCTCGGTGTCGGCGATTGCGCGCGCAGGGTCGCCGGCCCCGATTCGGCGCGACGCCTCGGCGACGTTCACTTGAGCGCTCCGACGCCGAGCCCGCGCGCGTCGAGCGCCTCGCGCGCGACCTCGCGGTCGTCGAAATGGATCGTCCGGTCGGCGAAGATCTGGTAATCCTCGTGCCCCTTGCCGGCGATGACCACGACGTCGCCGGGCACGGCGATCGCGATCGCGCGGTGAATGGCTTCGCGGCGGTCAGGGATGGTTTCGTACATCGCACCGGCCGACTTCAGACCGACTTCTGCGTCGGCGATGATCTGCAGCGGATCCTCGGAGCGCGGATTGTCCGACGTGAGGATCGCGATGTCGCTGCCGGCGCCGGCCGCCTTGCCCATCGGCGCGCGCTTTGTCCGGTCACGATCGCCGCCGCAGCCAAAGAGCGTGATCACTCGGCCCTCGGTGAGCTCACGCGCGGTCTCGAGCACCTTTGTGAGCGCGTCGTCCGAGTGCGCGTAGTCGACGACGACGGCAAACCCGCCCGTGTGCGCGATGCGCTCGAACCTGCCGGGCGCACCGGCGCAGTTGCGCAGCGCGCGAGCGATCGTCTCGGTCGAAAACCCGAGCGAGAGCGCGGCGCTCGTCGCGGCGAGGATGTTGTAGACGTACGGACGGCCGACGAGCGGCGACCGAATCTCGAGCGGGCCGATCGGCGTCGCGACGTCCATGCGCAATCCGTCGAGCGACAACTCGAATTTCTCGGCACGAACGTCCGACATCCGCGATGTGCCGAATCGCAGGATGGGGCCCTCATGCTCGTTCGCAAGCCGTTGCCCGTACGCGTCGTCGGCGTTGACGACGGCCCAGCGCGGGCACGGACAGACCGTTCCCTCGAAAAACTTCCGCTTGGCCGCGAAGTACTCCTCCATCGTGCCGTGGTAGTCGAGATGGTCCTGCGTGAGGTTGGTGAAGACCGCGACCTCGAACCGCAACCCGTCGACGCGGCCGAGCTCGATGGCGTGCGACGAGACCTCCATCACCGCCGAGTAGCAGCCTTCGTTGACCGCCGAGCGCAGGATGCGCTGGATGTCGGCGGCTTCCGGCGTCGTGCGCTCCGCCTTGACGGTCTTTCGACCGACGCGGTAGGCCACGGTGCCGAGCAGCGCCGAGGTGCCCTCTTCCTCGCGGATGATCCGGTCGACGAGATACGCCGTCGTCGTCTTTCCATTCGTTCCCGTGACGCCGACGAGACGCAGCCACTCCGACGGACGTCCAAAGACGATCGCCGCCGCACGGGGCAATGCCCGACGCGCATCGGAGACCTGCAGCCACGCGCCCTTGAAGTTCTCGGGCCGCGGCTGTTCCGAGACGACGCCGACCGCTCCCGCGGCCATCGCGTCACTGACAAACGTGTTGCCGTCGTGGCGAAGCCCCGTCACGGCGACGAACAGCGAGCCGGTGCCGACGCGGCGCGAATCGTGGGTCACGTCGATGGCGATCGCTGCGAGATCTCCCGACGCGTCGGCACGAAGCCCGGCGGAAATCTGATGCAGCGTCACCATGTTCTTGCTCCCTGGGAATCGCCAACACTGATTGTGTGGCACTGACGGTGGCCCCGACTCTGGCCCTGGCTCTCGAAATCGACTGCGCGGATCGGACGCGGCCCCTCAGCTTCGGGGTTACGGACGTGAGCGAACATGAGGCCGCCCCTCGATCCGCGCAGTATCTTGTTGCGAACCGGTCGCCCGTCACGGCGCTCCCGGTCGCGTAATTCAAAAGATCTATCTGCCCAGCTCCACGCTGAGCACGGTGCCTGGCGACACCACCGTCCCCGCGAGGGGACGTTGTCTGAGGACCACGCCCGATCCGCGCGCCTCGACGATCAGCCCCGCGTCGAGACCGGCAGCCGTGGCCGAACGCAGCCCCTTTCCGGCGAGATCCGGCACGACGATGCCGCGCTTGTCGTTGTTCGCGGCGACGACCTGGATTTCGGGTCCCTCTGGAACGGGAACCGGCGCTGGAGGCGGGGCCGCGGGCGCGACCGCGGCCATCTCGAGGCCACGGCGCTCCACGCCCTGGGCCGCGGCGATCTCGACCTGTCTGCCGGTCTGTGGCGTCTCGAGCGGAATCGCGTAGTCGCCGAACAGGTCGTCGAGGATCTTGCCAAAGATCGGAGCAGCCGTCGCCCCGCCCGTGTGACCGCCCGCGTGCGGCTCGTCGAGAACGACGATGCACGCGAGCTCGGGCGCCTCGGCCGGCGCATAGCCGCAGAAGCTGGCGGTGTACTTTGTCTGCGAGTACCGATGGCTGCGCGGGTCGATCTTCTGCGCGGTGCCGGTCTTGCCGGCGGCGCCCAGGTTGCCGAGGTTTGCGTGTCGGGCTGTGCCGTGCACGACGACGCCCTCGAGCATGCCGGTCATCATCTGAGCTGTCTCGGTGGAAACGACCCGCCGTGAATCCGCCTGGGTCTCGCTGATGATCTGACCGGATGGAGAAACGATGCGCTGGACGAGATGAGGTCGAACCCAGACGCCGCCGTTCGCAAGTGCCGCCATCGCCGCCACTTCCTGCAGCGCTGTCACGCCGACCTCGTGACCCATCGGGATCGATCCGATCGTCGTCGGGTTCCACTGGGCGAGCGGTTCGACGAGACCGGCCGATTCGCCGGGAACCTCGACACCTGTCTTTGCACCAAAGCCGTAGCTGCGGATGTAGTCGTAAAGCTGCGCGTTTCCGAGCTTCATCCCCATTTTGATCGCCGCCACGTTGGAGCTGAGCGCAAGCGCGTCAGACGCCTTCATCGTGCCGAAGGGATGGTCGTGAACGATGCGGCCGTTGACGTTGATCTCCCCGAACTGGCAGTCGATCATCGTCGACGGCGTGATCAGGCCGCGGTCGATGCAGCCCGAGTACGGAACGATCTTGAACACCGAGCCCGGTTCGAACACTGCTTCGACCGCCCGGTTGCGGCGCACGTCGTCGGCCGCCTTTCCAAAGTCGTTCGCGTCGAACGTCGGATAGTTTGCGAGCGCCAGAATCTCGCCCGTCTGCGGACGAATGACGATGGCGATGCCCCAGTTCGCGCCCGACGCGCGCACGCCCTCGGCGAGCGCCTGCTCGACGCGGTATTGCGCGATCTCGTCGATCGTCAACTGGATGTCGTTGCCGGGCGTCGGAGCGATCTCCGACGCGTCGTAGATCTGCTGGCGCGCGTCAGTTGCGAGAATCGCGCGGCCGTCGCGGCCATGCATCTGTTCGTCAAAGGTCTGCTCGAGGCCGCTCAGGCCTTCGCCGTCGGCGCCGACGAACCCGAGAACGTGCGAGCCGAGCTCGTTCTTGGGGTAGAACCGCTTCATCTCCTGGACGAACTCGATGCCGTCGATCTTGAGCGCCGCCACCGCGTCGGCAATCGGCTTGTCGACCTTGCGCTTGAGACACACGAACGAGCGATCGCACGTGAGCCGTTCGAGGAGCGTCTGTTCCGGCACGCCGAGCAGCTTGGCGAGTTGCCGCGCGACCGTCTTTGGATCCTTGATGTCCGAGAGCGTTGCGTAGACGGATGGCGCCTCGACGGAACGCGCGAGCTCGCGGCCGCGCCGGTCGACGATCCGGCCGCGCGTCGCGGTTACTTCGACCGTGCGCTCCTGCTGGCGGATGGCGCGCGCTTCGAGCCAGCCGTGCTGGTAGACCTGCAGGTGGACCAGCCGCGCCCCGACGCCGCACATCCACAGGACGAGGATCACGGCGATCACCGCGAGCCGTTCCTGTGTCGATGCGTGGCGCTTCTTCATGATCAGTACTGTGTCGCCTTGCGCAGGCCGGTCGAGTCCGTCGCCGCGGGCTGGGCTGCGGGGCGCGTCGCGGGCGCGGACGGATCCGCCGCGGGATCGGAAACGCGCACGGTGTCGGCGTCGGCCGGGTCGGACTTGGGCGCACGGCGCGCGCTCGCGGCGGCGCCGTTTGACGTCGCGGCAGCCGGACGGCCTCCATTCGCCGCGCTCTCGGCCTGCGGCACGAGAGGCTCCGGATTGCGAAGTCCGACGCGGCGCGCGCGCTGTTCGAGCTCCTCGGGCGCGAGAGCACGTGCCCGCTCGAGCTCGAGCTGACGGCGCCGCTCGGTCTGCTCGTCGAGCGCGGTCCGTTGCTGCTGGGTCAGGTACCCCAGCGCTACGGCCTCAAAGTGGCACTTCGCGCTGAAGACAAAGCCCGATGCGATCACCGCGCCGATGCACGCCGCGATCATCACCCACGACACGAAACGGCGGTCGAGCCGGCGCCGGATCGGGGCGTTGTGGATTCGCTTGTTGTAGTAGTACTGCTCTGCCATGCGCTGAATGCCTCCCCTCTGGCCGGGGGCCGCGTGCAAGCTCGTGGATCGTATCGAGGCGTCTCGCGGCCGTGCCGAGGACGCCGATGAGTTCAATCTGCGAATCAGGGCCGTGGTGCGACGTTCTGGCTAGAGGCGTTCCGCGGCCCGCAGTTTTGCGCTTCGTGCGCGAGGGTTTGTGTCTGTCTCCTGCTCCGAGGCCGTGACGGGACGACGTGTCAGGACCCGAACGATCTTCCGTGCGCCGCAAGCGCAGATGGGAAGACCCGGAGGACAGGAGCATTGACCTGAAAGAGCGTTGAATGTCTGCTTGACGATTCGATCTTCGAGCGAATGAAAGGAGATCACCGCGATTCGGCCGCCCGGGCTTGCGAGGGCGTCCACCGCGTCGCCGAGGAACCGGTCGAGGCCCGACAGCTCGTCGTTGACCGCGATCCTCAGTGCCTGGAAAGTCCTGGTGGCGGGATGGATGCGCTGTTTGTGGCGCGGGATGCCGCTTGCGCGGGCGACGATCTCTGCCAGTTCGCGCGTCGTGCGGATCGGCCCGCGCTCCCTCGCACGGCAGATCGCCCGAGCGATCCGCCGTGACGCCCGCTCCTCGCCGTATCTATAAATGATATCGGCGAGCTCAGCGTCCGGGAGCGAGTTCACGAGGTCGGCCGCAGTCACCCCCTGCGACCTGTCCATCCTCATGTCGAGCGGCGCGTCGTGCGCGAAGGCGAATCCGCGGTCGGCTTCGTCGAGCTGATAGCTCGAGATTCCGAAATCCGCGAGTACCCCCGCCGCCGGCTCCCCCCGAGCCTCCACGAGCGTCCCGATCTCCCGGTAGTCGGCGTGCACGGCCGTAAACCGTTCTCCGAATTGAGCCAGCCGCTCCGTTGCGAGCGCGATACTCTCGGCGTCGCGGTCGATCCCGAGGACGCGAACCCCCTCGTTCGCCTGCAGAAGAGCCTCCGAATGCCCGCCCATTCCCAGCGTGCAATCGATGAAGAGGCCTCCGCGCTCGGGCGCGAGTGCCGTGAGGACCTCGCCGGTGAGAACCGGCGTGTGCCTCCCGGCAGCGGACACCGCTAGATGCCGAGCCGCGCGAGCGCGGCCGCGTCATCATCGGTAAACGGTTCAGCGGCGAGACGCGCCTTGAACCGATCCAGGCACCAGACTTCCAGATATGTCAAATAGCCGAGGACCGCAACACCCGTGTCCGGAAGGAGTTCGGCGGAGGACCTCAGAAGCGGGTGGATGACCACCCGCCCCTGCCCGTCGAGTTCGCCTACCTGCCCGTAGTAGTTCGTTCGGTCCAAAAACTTTCGCTTCGCCGGATCCAGGGAGGGCAGCAGTGCAAGCCGCTCTTCGATGGATCCCCACTCGGGAAGCGGATAGATCCTTGCGCAATCACCGGTCAGACTCGTGACATAGACCTCGCGACCCCAGCGTTTCTCGATGTCCCGCAGATATCCCGACGGGACCTTGAGTCGCCCCTTTGCATCCACCCGTGCTGTGTAATTCCCACGAAGCATGACGATTCCGGGCGGGAGAGGTGCTGATTCGCGCCAAATTCCGATGTTCGATTGTTCGAACGGTGATCGCTACCGAGAATCCACTTTTCTCCACTTTGCTCCACGTGGGGGAGACTTTACTGCTGGGGGGAGGGGGTGTCAAGCGGAAATTTTTGAGCCGACATGAGTTATCCCCGCCATGGTGAGTGATCTGCGGAGGTTTTCTTCACGTCGTACATTCATGGCGAGACGTAACTAGCTGCCAATATTAACATATTCTTGCGCTCCGCGACCGGCGACCATGAAAATTCATGCCCAAAACACCCCGTATGGTAAGATGGCGCCCTTTCCGACGGGATCTCGAGTTACATGCGGATCGCCACAATTCTCGCGTTCGGCCTCATAGCTGCCGCCGCCAACGTTGCGGGCGGACTGTGGCTCACATCCCGCAAAGGCCTGAACAAGCTCGGGATCCACCTCCTGGTGGCACTCGGGGCCGGTTTCATGCTCGCGGCCGTGTTCGTCGAGGTCATGCCCGAGGCGCTCGAGCTCTGGCCGGGCGGTTCGCGAACGCCTTGGGTCCTGTTGCTGTGCGGTTACCTGCTCGTACAGTTGGTCGAACACACGGTGGCCCCGCACTTCCACTTCGGCGAAGAGACGCACGAGGAGATGCTCGACTCGCGCGTGGCCTACACGGCCGTCGGCGCGCTCGCGATCCACACGTTCTTTGACGGCATCTCGATCGGGTCGGGCTTTGTCGTCGATTTCAAGCTCGGACTGCTCGTCTTTCTGGCGATCCTGCTCCACAAGCTCCCCGAGGGCTTCACCGTCGCGTCGATCGTTCTCGCGTCGGGCCGCGGACCTGCCGCCGCGAGGAAGGCGACGGTGCTCATCGGCGCAGCCACCCTGCTCGGCGTGGCGACGGTGGTCTCGGCGGCGAACATCGCGCCGTACACACTGCCGTTCTCGGCGGGGGTGACGTTGTATGTCGCGGCGTCTGATCTCATCCCCGAGGTCAATCTGCGCGAGGGGCATCGTACGGCGGTCGTGGTGTTTCTCGGCGTCGCGCTTTATTACCTGATCGACCTCGGGCTGTCGGCGTTGCATCTGCATTAAGCAAGGTCGCCCTGCCGTCAGCCCGCGCAGCGGGCGACTCGGCAACGAGCCCACGGTGGAGGGAGCAGCGCGACCGGAACCGTGGGTGACAGTCCGAAAACCGGGCCGAGCCCGCGTAAGCGGGCGGCTCTTGCGCGATGAGCCGCCGGCTGCGCGGGCTCGCGCGATTTCGAGAGTCGTCCCCGGGTTCGCTCGCGCGCGCGCTCGCTTCACCCGGGGCTATCGAGAGAGACGCCGGCTTCGCCGGCTCGCGCGACTGGGCGGCGTGGAGCGACCCGCGCCACTCGCAGCAATGGTATGCTCACAATGTGCTCCGCATCGTGAATCGCAGCGCGCTTGTGCTCGGGGTCACTCTCGCGCTCGCGGCCATCGCAGCCGCCCAGTTCAGGATTCCCGCCGCGCCGACCGGATTCGTCAACGACTTTGCCAACGTCGTGGACGCCAAGAACCGCGACCGCATGGAGACGATGTCGCGGAACTTCCGCGCCGCGACCAACATCGATGTCGCCGTCGTCACCGTCGCGTCGCTCGACGGACGTGACATCCGCGACGTCGGCCTCCAGATCGGCCGCACGTGGGGAATCGGCGGCGGCCAGGAAGCCGAAGGCGTCCTGATCCTTCTCGCCCCCAACGATCGCAAGTCGGACATCGAAGTCAGCCGCCACCTCGAAGACGAAATCACCGACGGCGTCGCCGGTTCGATCCTTCGCTCGGCTCGGCCCTACTTTGCCGGCGGAGATTACGGTGGCGGCCTCTCTGTCACGCTCGAATCGGTGCTCGCGACGATCGCGGCCAAGAAGGGCATCTCGATCGAAGGTATCGATCAGAAGCGGGCCGTCGTCGAACGCTCCCAGGGAACATCCTCCGCCAGCGAAAAACTGGTGGCGCTGTTCGTTCTCGTGTTCGTACTCTTTGTCGTCATCGCTATCATCAAGTCGAACCAGGGAGGCGGACGGGGCGGACGCCGGCGACGGTTCGGCGGCCCGTTCTTCATTCCGATGGGCGGCTGGGGCGGTGGATCGTCAGGCAGCTCGTGGGGCGGTGGAGGCGGCGGCGGGAGCGACTGGGGCGGATTCGGCGGCGGCGGCGACTTTGGCGGGGGAGGCGCAAGCGACAGTTGGTAGACCAAGACACCGAATTTGTGAAGTTCCGCGAGCAGATGCAGGCCGCGCACGGCGCGAACCTCGTCGCGATCGTGCACTACGGCGGCGCTGTCGCCGACGCGGACCTCGGCGCGGTGACGGGTCTGCGCGTCCTCGTCGTTCTGAAGGACATCACACCCGCGGACCTACGCATGGCGCGCGGCGCACTGCACGAATGGACCGAAGGCGGCAACCCGCCGCCCGTCTACTTCACGCCGGCCGAGATCGCGGCGTCATCGGACGTCTTTCCGATCGAGTTTCTCGACATGATGGAGAACCGCCGCGTCGTCCACGGCGAGGATCCGTTCGTCGGGCTCGAGGTCGCAACGTCGCACCTTCGCCACCAGGTCGAGTTCGAACTGCGCGGCAAGCTCGTGCGGTTGCGCGATCTCTACACGCGTGCGTCCGAGTCGCCCGAGCTCGTCACGGCGCTTCTCGTCTCGTCGCTCGGGACGTTCGCCAAGTTCTTCCGGTTTGCGCTCAAGCTCGCGGGCAAGACGAGCCCTCCGTCGCGCCGGAAGGCGATCTACGGGGCGATTCGCACATTCGAGCTCGATCCGGCGCCGTTCGAAGCGATCCTTGCGGCGCTCACGTCCGATTCGAGCCTTTCCGAATCCGAGGCGCACGCGACGTTCGGCGCCTATGTCCAACAGATCGAGCGCGTCATCGACGCGGTCGATCGAATACCCGACGCCTGACGGCGACGGACACGTGGCCGCGGCTGTGACGAGCGCGGCCGGCACGCACGAAGGAGATACGCAATGTCAAAGGGACTGATCATTGTCGGCGTCATTGTCGCCATTGCCCTGATCATCGGGGGTGTCTGCGTGAGCAGCTACAACTCGCTCTACACGCAGAAAGAGGCGATCGACGCCAAGTGGGCCAACGTCGAAACCGACCTGCAGCGGCGGTCCGACCTGATTCCGCAGCTCGTCGGCGCCGTTCAGGGCACGCTTACGCAGGAGCAGGCCGTGTTCGGCGCGATCGCCAACGCACGCGCGGGCCTGACGACGGCGCTCAAGAGCGGCAACCGCAGCGAAGTCATCGACGCCGACAACCAGCTGACGTCGGCCCTTCAGCGCATTCAGTTTCTGAGCATCACCGAGGCGTATCCCGAACTGAAATCGAACGAAAACGTGCTGCGGCTGCAAGACGAGATCGCCGGAACCGAGAATCGGTTGAAGGTCTCGCGCCAGGACTACAACACCGCCGTCCAGAGCTACAACACGGCGCGCGGCAAGTTCCCAACCGTGCTGCTTGCGGGAATGCTCGGCTTTCAGCGCGAGGACGCGTACTTCAAGTCCGCACCGGGCGCACAAGAGGCCCCCAAGGTCGAACTGAACAAGCCGGCCGCCCCGGCACCGGCACCTGCGCGCTAATGACACGGACCCTCGTCGGAAAGCTGGCTGCCCTCCTGCTGGTCATCGCGTCGACTCCCGGCGGGGCGTTCGGACAGAAGTCCGCCGCCCCGGCCGCGCCCGTCGTGTACTCCGTGTCGATGCCCGAGCCCGCGACACACATGTACTCGGTCTCGTTCGCCTTCACGTACGTGCCGCCAAAGAACGGGCCCGACTTCGTCGATCTACGGTTCCCCGTCTGGTCGCCCGGGTCGTACCTCGTCCGCGAATTCGAGCGTCACCTGCAGGACTTCACCGCCACGGTCAACGGGCTGCCCGCCCGGTGGGCAAAGACGGACAAGGCGACCTGGCGCGTCTGGGTGCCGAAGAAGAAGACCTCGAGCCCCGTCTCGGTTGCGTACCGGATCTACGCAAACGACCTCTCGGTCAGAACGAGCCATCTCGACGACTCGCACGGGTACT
>JBGAKX010000140.1:0-11885 GCA_044224215.1 Blastocatellia bacterium | reverse complement strand
GTCGCCGTCATTGCGGCCGGGACCGCGGATATCTCGGTGCAGGCCGAACCGGAGGACGAATTCGCGGGATCGGGATCGCTGTTCGACTACACGATCACCGTGACCAACGAGTCCGCGGGCGCGCGCGCGCCTCGCGATCCCGCAACGGGAGTCTTCGCGTTCGCGGCGATCCCGGACGGGGCGGTCTTTTCGTCGCTCAACCTGAGCCAGGGCGATGCGGACACGCCGGCCGTCGGCGACGGCGGGGCGATCTCGTGCTCGCTGGGCGAGCTTGGTGACGGCGAGTCGGCAACGATCGACCTCGTGGTCGAGGTCGTCGCGAATCCGGGCCACGTGCTGAGTCTGTCGGTCGAGGCGAGCAGCGACGCTACGGATCCCGATCCGTCGAACAATACCGCTGAGGTCGACACCGAAGTGGAAGCCAGCGAATCGGCAATGCTCGACTGGGACGAACCCGAACCGCCGACCGAAGCGGAGCCATTCCCGCCACCCGAGCATCTGGTCGTCGAACAGGGCTCCGGTGCGTTCCATCGCACGATGCCCGTTCCCGTCACCAAGACGGCGCAGGCCGGCAACGTCACGGGCTACAACGTCTATCGCTCGAACAAGCCTGGCGTGGCTCCGATGGCGGGCAACCTCTTCACGTCCGTGCCGCCGTCACAGACGAGCACCGCGGCGCCCGTCGCGCCCGGCGGTTCGTTCTTCACGGTCACCGCGATGTATGGAACCGGCGAGAGCCCGCCGTCGAACGAGGCGAGCGCGTCCGTCCCCGCGGCAACCGTAAGCAAGGTCAAGGTGAAGCCTACCAAGATCAACGCGACCGGCTCTGGCTTTACGAGCACTGTGAGTGTGTTCATCGACGGAATTCCCTTTGCTTCGCCCGCCAGCGTCAAGAAAAACAATACAAAGGTCGTCCAGAAGGGAAACCTGGTGACAGGCCAGACCATCGGCGCGTACCTCGCGGCACATCCGTCCGTCCAGCTGAGTTTCAGAAACTCGAACGGTGGCGTCACGTCGGTCAGGTATCCGAACTGACCGACGCGGCCTTGCGCGAGTCGGAAAGTCTTTGCGCCTTTGCGTCAAACCAGTCTCACGCAGTGTAGGTCCCGCAAAGACGCAAAGTCGCAAAGACTCTGACTGCAGAGACGTTGTCCGCACCCCCCGGTCTTGTGGTAAGCTGCGCCTGCCCTTGTAATCCGACCCCTTCGACACCCATCCCCCGAATCAGATCGAGCCGAGTTGTCTGGGCTCGCCGCGTCCCAGAGAAACCATGATCTCTTTCGCTGCGTGTGCTCGCGCGAGAACTGTGTGCCTCGTGCTCGTACTCACCGTGGTCGCCGGAGGGCAGGCCGCCGCCCAGGAGACGCGACTGCGTCCGGTGCCGCAATCGTCCAGCGACGAGGACGCGAAACTCGCGACAGGTTCGGGCCTGGATTCCGAGCGTGACGCGCAGGTGTACAGCCTTGCGGTGCAGCTGCACGCCGGAGCGCCGTTCTCGCTCGAAGAGAGCGACATACTGCGCCGGTACGTAGCGGGACTTGTCATTTCCGAGCTCGAAGCCGACGTTCTGATCTCTCGCGCGCTCTATGTCCGCTTCGTCGAGCACGGCGAGTTGACGGTCGAGCAGGACAAGCTGCTTCAGGAGTACGAAGCGGCGACGGCGCGCCGCCAGCAATCGATACTCGACCGAAAGATGCACCTGCTGGCCGAACGCGAGGCCGCAGAGAAGGTCGCGTCTCCCCGCGTGCCGGCAGCGCCGCCCGCGAACGACGACTGCGCCGGCGCGGAGGTCATTCCCGGGGGCGGACCGTTCCCGATACTCACGGCCGTCACGGCCGACATCACCGAAGCCACGCGAAACGGCGAGCCGCCCGCCCCGTCGTGCCAGACCAATATTTCGCGGACGATCTGGTACACGTTCGCCCCCGCGACTACGGCCATTTACACGATTTCGAGCTGTGCGGACGCCCCGACGGCAACAACCGTCGACGATACCGTCATGGCCGTCTACACATCGACGGCGGGCTGTGCCGGACCATTTACGCAGATTCCCACGGCGGGTGGTTCGGCCGGCTGCGATGACGATTCATGCGCGAGCGAAGACAACCAGGCCGTTGTGATCTCAGAACTGACCGCGGGCACGACCTACTACGTCGTGGTGTCGTTGTTCGGAACCGCCGCCCCGACAGCCGGCAACACGGCGGTTCAGTTGCGCGTCTCGCAGGCACCGCTCCCGACGAACGAGACGTGCGCAAGCGCGGCTGTTCTCACGCTGAACCGTGCGTCGATCGGCACGACGCAATCGGCGGTCAACGACTACCAGCTGTCGGGATCCGCGTGCTTTACGGGTCTCGGACAGCTTGCGACGACTGCCGCCGGCCGCGACGTCGTGTACACGTTTTCAGCGCCATCCGCCGGCAACTACTCGTTCAAGGTGACCGACGTCGTCGCACCGGCGAATCCCGTCATCTACCTCGCCTCGACGTGTCCGGCAGCGACGCCGGGAACACCCGTGACGGTGACGTCGTGCCTCGCGGCGGCAAACAGAAACACCGGGTCGTCCGAGGAGGTCCTGTGCGCGGCACTGACCGGCGGCCAGCAGGTCTATCTCTTCGTCGACGAGACAGCCCGGACGATTGGAAGCGGCTTCACTGTTCTCGTCACGACGTGCGCGAGAGAATCCGAACCGAACAACGCAACCGCCCAGGCGAACACCGTGTCGTGCGGCATCGAGGGGTCCGTGTCACCGGCCGGCGATGCGGATTTCTTCAGCCTCGGCTCGCCGGCCGCCGGTAGCAGGGTCTTTGCCATCGCCGAAGGCGTTTCGGCCAGCTCGACGGATTTCGACCTGCGCGTCACGTCGTCGACGAACACGGTTGAATTCGACGATGCCGACAACGACGTCGGATTCGGCACGCTGAGCCCGAACATCGAGGGCGCGCAGTGCCCCGGCGGCACAGCGTACCTGCGGGTGAGCCAGTTCAACGCAGGAGCCCAGTCGGAACCGTACCGGCTCTTCTCGGTTGTGCAACCTGCAAGCACTGCGGCGGCACTCGAAGTCGAGCCGAATGCGACGATCGCCCAGGCGACCGGCGCCGTGTCGAATTACTTCAGCGGATCGCTCTCCGGTCCGGAGCCCTCCACGGACGTCGACGTCTACGTGACACCTGCGACGGCCGGCGACGTCATCGTCCTCGGTCTCGACGGGGATCCGACACGCAACGCCACACCGCTCAATGCAAGCCTCGAACTGCTGGATTCGACGGGCGCGACGCTCATCACGTCGAACGACGGCAACTCGGTGTCGAACACGAGCCCGGGAACGGGGTCGCTCACCGCATTAACGCCGCGTTCGCCCGGCGAAGCGCTCGTCTATCGCGTGATCACCACCGGCACGTATTACGTCCGCGTCATGACGGGGACGACGGCAATCGGCACGAGCTCTGGTGACTACCTGCTGTCGATCTCAAAGAACTGCGCGCTCGGCGGCGGCGTCGCGACCGGAGGGCCCGCACCGGGAACGGATACGATCGGCCTGTACGTCGTGAACACCAACACGTTCTTTCTGCGGAACACGAACTCGAACGGCCCGGCGGACCTCGCGTTCGGGTTCGGAAGCGGCGCCGAGCCGGTGCCGATCCGTGGCGACTGGGACGGCAACGGAACGGATACGATCGGACTCTACAGCTCGCAGACGGGAACGTTCTTCCTGCGCAACAGCAATGCGCCGGGCGCCGCAGACATTTCTTTCACGTTCGGCGCGGGAGGCGCCGGTCTGAGGCCGGTGTCGGGCGACTGGAACAACGACGGCGTCGACACGATCGGGCTCTACAACCCCGCGACCGGAGTGTTCTTCCTGAGGAACAGCAATTCGGCCGGTCCCGCCGACATCACGTTTTCGTTCGGTGCCGGGGGCGGCGGCTACACGGCGATCGCGGGCGACTGGAACGGCGACGGCACCGACACCATCGGGTTGTATCTGCCGTCGTCGGGCGGGTTCTTCCTCAAAAACACGAACTCGAGCGGGACCGCCGACTTGTCGTTCACCTTCGGATCGGGCGGCGCTGGCGTCGTGCCGCTCTTTGGCGACTGGAACGGCGACGGCGCCGACTCGATCGGCATCAGCGTGACCGCGACCGGCGTGTACTTCCTCAAGAACTCGAATTCCGGCGGCGCCGCGGACATTACCGTGACGTTCGGCGGTGGCGGCGCGACCGCGATCACCGGCGATTGGGATGGACTATGACAATGCGCCCGTATGCGATCCGATTGAGAGCAGAGCTGTCCCCATACTCGAAGTGGTATCGACGACCCTGGAACATTCGTGGTGATGCTATGAAACGGAATCTCGTGAAGCGGCTCGTCTGTCTGCTCGTCGTGGCGAGCGTGACGGTGTTCGGCCCGGCCGTTAAGCGCGCGGGCGCACAGGGCCCTCCGCCCGTCGGAATCGGGCTCAAGGGCGACTACTACGACACCAAGGACTTCAACAGTTTCAAGTTCAGCCGGACAGACGCCACCGTCGATTTCGACTGGGGTACCGGGACGCCGGACGTTCGCATCAACCCCGACACGTTCTCGATCCGGTGGACCGGCTCGGTCCTTCCGCAGAACTCGGAAACATACGTGTTCTACACGCTTGCGAGCGACGGTGTTCGACTGTGGGTCAACGGTCAGCTGCTCATCGACGACTTTGTCGTTCACAACACGCCCATCGAACGGTCCGCGTCGATCGCGCTCACGGCCGGCCGGTTCTATGACATCAAGCTCGAGTACTTCGAGAACTTCAACACCGCGCAGGTAAAGCTCTCGTGGGAGAGCCCGAGTGTCCCCAAGGCGCCGATACCGCAGTCGCAACTCTTCCCGGCGACGCAGGCGGACGCAGCACGAATCCTTGAACAGGCGTCTTTCGGCGCGACCGAGACGTCGATCAATCACGTCGTGTCCATTGGAATCGATGCGTGGCTCGACGAACAGTTCGCCGCGGCGCCGACGGGCTATCCAGACATGCCGTACTACCCGTCAACCGTGCCCGCCGACTGCGACAGCATCTGCAACCGCGACAACTACTCGCTGTTCCAGGTGCAGCTCAGGTTCTTCCAGAACGCGATGTACGGAGAGGACCAGCTGCGGCAGCGCGTGGCGTTCGCGCTCAGCCAGATCGACGTGGTCTCGGGGACCGACGTCAATATCGCGTACGGCATGACCGAGTATCAGCAGATCCTCTTTGACAACGCGTTCGGCAACTATCGCGACATTCTCTACCAGATCACGCTGAACCCGGCGATGGGGCGCTATCTGGACATGGTCAACAACGACAAGCCGAATCCGCAATACGGGATCGAGCCAAACGAGAACTATGCGCGCGAGCTGATGCAGCTGTTCTCGATCGGCACGTACAAGCTCAACCTCGACGGCACGGTGCAGACATCCGGCGGAGTCCCCGTCTCCGCATACGACCAAGAGACGATCGAAGGCTTTGCGCACGTGTTCACCGGCTGGACGTATCCGACGCTTCCAGGCGGAACGCCGGCGCGGCACAACCCCAGCTACTACCTCGGATCGATGTACCTGTACCCGGGGAATCACGACACCGGCGCCAAGGAACTGCTCGACGGCGTGATACTTCCAGCGCGCGACGACGCGTACGCCGATCTGAACGCCGCGATCGACAACATCTTCTACAACGCGAACGTCGGCCCGTTCATCTCGAAGCAGCTCATCCAGAAGCTCGTAACGAGCAACCCCAGCCCGGCATACGTCGCGCGCGTGGCGACAAAGTTCAACGACAACGGATCCGGCGTCCGCGGCGATCTGAAGGCGGTTGTCCGCGCCATCCTGACCGACGACGAGGCGCGGAACGCGACGCCGCCGTCCGACTTCGGTCACCTGAAGGAGCCGGCGCTGTGGGCGATCGGCGTGTTGCGCGGCCTGAACGGAATCAGCGATGGCGTCTACCTGAGGGGTCAAGTGTCGGCGATGGGCCAGAACCTCTTCTACTCGCCGTCGGTGTTCAACTACTACCCGCCGGACAACCCGATCTCGGGCACCACGCTCGTCGGGCCCGAGCTCGCCATTCACAACTCGAACACGTCGCTGCAGCGATCCAACTTCATCAATGCGATCGTGTTCTCGAACGGGATCGCGCCGGACCCGACGGTTCAGAATGCGACAGGGACGTCGGTGAATCTCGCAAACCTGCAGGCCCTCTCCAACGATCCGTCGGCGATGGTCGACAAGCTCAGCCTGATCCTGATGCACGGTGCAATGCCGGCGGCGATGAAGACGTCGATCGTCAACGCGGTCAACGTCGTCCCGGCGTCCGATCCGGTGACCCGCGCGCGAACCGCCGCCTATCTGGTGGCGACAGCTTCGCAATTCCAGGTGGCGAGGTGAGGTCATGAAAACGAGACGTGAGTTCATACAGCAAGGAAGCACGGCGCTTGGCATGGCCGCGCTCGGCGCGGGCCTCGGCAAGTTCGACCTCATCACGGCGAGCGCGCAGACATCGCAGGACTACAAGGCGCTCGTCTGCATCTTCCTGTTCGGCGGCAACGATCCGAACAACATGATCGTTCCGCTCGAAACCAGCGAGTACAACCAGTACGCGGCCGTGCGCGACGTCGCGTCGGGCATCAACATTCCCGCGAGCAGTTTCCGCGAGATCGTTCCGCCCAGCCTGAACCGTCCCTTCGGAGTCCATCCGAACCTCGCCGATCTCGTCCCGGTGTGGAACAAGGGCCATCTCGCCGTCCTGTGCAACACCGGCACGTTGATCGCGCCGATGACACGCGCTCAGTACCTGGCCAACAGCGTCGCCAAACCGCTGAACCTTTTCTCGCACTCGGATCAGCAGGCGCAGTGGGAGGCGTCGCTTTCGAGCACTACGAGCACGACGGGGTGGGGCGGCCGGCTGGCCGACAGGACGCTCGCGTTCAACGGCGCGGCGATCTACCCGATGGCAACATCGGTCACAGGAAGCGGGCTGCCGAGCCGATCGTGCTGCCGTCGACCGGCAGCTTCAAGGTCAATGGATTCAACAATTCCGCGCCCTCGCAGGCCCGATACAACGCCATGGTCGACATCCTCAACCAGGACCGCGACAAGGCCCTGATCAACAGCACGAGCGCCGTCACGAGCAAGGCGATCCAGATCAGCACGCTGATCGACCCGATCATCAGCGGTGCGAGTGCGCGCATCGACAGGCTGTTCGCCAAGCAGAATGCAAACATCAGCAAGCAGTTGCAGCGCGTGGCCAAGATCATCGAAGCGCGCGGCACGCTCGGCGTCCGGCGACAGATCTTCTTCTGCTCGCTCGGCGGTTTTGACACGCACAACGGATTGATCAACACCCAGGCGACGCTGTTTACACAACTCGGCACGGCGATGGCGACCTTCTACAAGGCAATCGTGCGTCTCGGTGTCGAATCCCAGGTCACAACGTTCACGCTGTCGGACTTTGGACGGACCTTGCAGCCGGCGTCCGGAGCCGGCAGCGACCATGCGTGGGGCAGCCATCACCTGATCATGGGAGGCGCGGTGCGCGGCGGCGATTTCTATGGGCAGTTCCCGTCACTCGTGCTTGGCGGCGCCGACGACGCCGGCAGCGAAGGCCGCTGGATACCTAGCAGCTCCGTCGACCAGTATGCGGCGACCCTTGCACAGTGGTACGGCGCGTCGACGACGGACCTGCCCGTGATCCTGCCCAACATCAACAACTTTGCGAGCAACAACCTGGGATTCATGCTGCTCGACTAGCACCGTCCGCAGGTCGGACTCCACTAGGCGTCGAGATCGTACGCGGTCCTGAGCCAGCGTCGCACCTCGTCGTCGATGTCGGCGATCGCCGAGATCGGGATGCGGTGCGTGATGCGGTCCTTTTTCGCATACCCGCCGGTGTCGATGAGCCGCCCCGTCGCGGGCGCATCCTTCAGCGCAAATCCCAGGTCGATGCGCGTCCGGGTCGTCGGCTTGATCTGGGCAAATACGTGATTCCTGTAGAGCGGCACGATCGTCTTGCACGGACAGGCCTTCACGTCCTCGCCTAGCGAGAGCCCCAACTCGAGGAGCGCGTCGTAGACAGGCTTCAGGTCCGCCTTGTTGCCCGCAAACATGTCCCGGACATAACCTTCCGCCGCCGCAAGGTACGCTTCCGGATCTCCGTCCTCGGCGCCTTTCCCCTCGGCGCGCTCAGCCAGCCACCACGCAGAGTTCGTCCCGTGCCCATGCACCGACTTCAGCCAGTCGCGCCGTTCCTTTTCGGTCGGCGGCCCCTTCTTTCGTATCAGCTCAAGCCATTGGTCGAGCGAGCGGCCCGTCTTGGTCGGAAGGTCCGCGACCCACTTCTGCACCATTTCGACGCCCGGATGCACGCTGTAAACGATTGCCCGTCTTTGGGTTCTGGTCGGCTTGCGCATGCGAGTTCCTTCGGTGTCCGAGTTGAAGTTGGCGAGCCCGAGTATCGCGCGTTCAGGCACGGCGTGCAACTGTGCAATTTCGTCCGCGCCCGCGGGTCGAAGGGGCGCACAACCACCAGTATTCACTTGGAGTTACGACGCCGGATGTTGTATCGTCAGCCCGCTCGTTGCACACGTCCCTTCGAACCTGGGCCGGTCCACGAATCCGGCTCCCAATTCCAGTCAGGAGGCTCGGTATGAACACGTTCACGTGGGCTGCACGAGGAGCGCTCGCGGTCATCCTCTGCTCGCTGCTTGTTTCGCCATCATTTGCGCAAACCTTCCGCGGAATGATCTTAGGAACCGTCAGAGATTCGAGCGGCGCCGTGTTGGGTGGCGCCACCGTGACTGCAAAGAGCCAGACCACCGGCGTGTCTCGAACCACGACGTCCGACGCGGACGGGAACTTCACGATCCCCGAGCTCCCCATCGGAACGTATCAGCTGACGGTCCAGCGCGACGGATTCCAGACGGGACTCGTCAAGGACCTCGAGGTTGCGGTTTCCGCCGAGCGGCGCGTCGACGTGTCGCTCCAGGCCGGCGCCGTGAGCGAGACGGTCGATGTGACTGCCGAAGTGCCTCTCGTCGAGACCACGACCAACGTGCTCGGCGGCACGATCAGCTCGGTCCAGATCCAGAACTTGCCTGTCAACGGCCGGGACTTCACCAAGCTGCTCGTGCTCGTGCCTGGCTCAACCGGCGACCCGAGCGGCGCCACGGATTCGCCGGGCTCGTTCGGCCTGTTCAGCTCGAACGGCAACCGTGGCCGGTCAAACAACTACCTGCTCGACGGCACGGACATGAACGACGGCTACCGCAACCTGCCCGCGATCAACGAAGCGGGCGTGTTTGGCACGCCGGCGACGATCCTGCCCGTTGACGCCATCGCCGAAGCGGCGGTTCTTTCGAACTTCGAATCCGAGTTTGGCCGCAACGCCGGCGCGGTCGTCAACCTGGTCACCAAGTCTGGCGGGAACGAGATCCACGGCAGCGTCTTCGAGTACCTGCGCAACAATGCGCTCGACGCCCGGAATTTCTTCAACCAGAAGCCCAATCAGCAGACCACGTTCCAGAACAACCAGTTCGGATTCGCGGTCGGCGGACCGTTCGTCAAGAACAAGGCGTTCTGGTTCGTTGCATACGAGGGCCAACGCGAAAACGTGGGTCTCAACAGTACCGCGCGCGTGCCGGATCCCCTCGAAATCGCGGCTCTTGGTGGCGCAACGAACCCGGTCATAGCAAATCTTCTTGCGACGAACCCGTGGCCGGCGCCAAACCAGCCTGTGCCGCTCTTCGACCCGACGCCGAACCTGCTCGTCACCACCCCTGCGACAAATGACGTCGACAGTCTGATCGCCAAGGTCGATTATTCGTTCAACGAGAACAACCAGCTGACGGGCCGCTACTTCTTTGGAAACAGCGACCAGAGCTTCCCGCTCGCGATTCTCGCCGGAGGTATTCTTCCCGGCTACAACACCGTCACACCGACGCGCGTGAATCTCGTTGCGCTGTCGTTCCTCCACATCTTCTCGGATAACGTGGTCAACGAGACCCGTTTCGGATACAACCGCTTCGACGAGAGCTTCTTCCCTGAAGACTCGAGTTTCGATCCGAACTCGATCGGCCTCAACACCGGCGTCAAGGGCCCGCAGGATTTCGGACTGCCGCAGATCCGCGTCACGGGCTATGCGTCGCTTGGCTCGACCCTGAGCGTCCCGCGCGGACGCGTCGACACGAACTGGCATTTCGTCGACAACCTGTCGTGGAAGATCGGCAAGCACGATCTGAAGATGGGTTACGAATACCGGCGGACGTTTGTGAACGGCTTCTTTGACGCGGGGTATCGCGGTCGTCTCGATTTCGGATCACTCGAGGACTTCCTCAGTGGAACACTCTCGGGCGGACGCAGCGCCGTCGGCGACTCGCGGCGCGGAACGTTTCAGAATTCGAACGGATTCTTCTACCAGGACAGCTACCACGTCACGACGAACCTCACGCTCAACTATGGCCTTCGCTGGGACTACTACGGCGTAATTCACGAAGAGCGCGACCGCTTCAGCTACCTCGATCCGGCAGTTGGCCTCGTCCAGACCGACAAGCTGTTTCCGACCGACCTGAATAACTTCTCGCCTCGCGTGAGTGCCGCATGGGACGTGCGTGGCAACGGAAAGACTGTCGTGCGTGCCGGCTACGGAGTCTTTTTCGACGCGTACTCGCAGGACTTCTTCGTCGGACAGTTGCCGTTCAATACCTTCAATCCGGGGCCAGCCTACAACGGCATCGGCTCCGATCCGGTCCTGTTCTCGTTCTCGACGACCGACGTGATTCAGCCGGGCGTGCCCATCTACAACGGGTACAACGACGCAGATGCGTTCACCGTCGACCAGAACATCGCAACACCGTATGTGCAGAACTTCAACCTGAACGTGCAGCACGAGCTCTTCCCGGGCGCCGTCATCCAGGTAGGCTATGTCGGCTCGCAGGGTCGCAAGCTGTTCAGGTATCGGGACATTAACCAGTCGGTCCCGGGGCAGCAGTCATCGCGGCCGTTCGACAACGGGCCGTTCACGCCTTCGGGTGGCACGTTCTTCTATGTCAACGAGATCGAAACGGCAGCGAATGCAAACTACAACGCGCTGCAGACGGATTTTACGCTGCGCAACTACAAGGGATTGAGCGCGACGTTCAACTGGACCTGGTCGCACTCGCTCGACAACGCGAGCGACGGCCAGGACTATGTGGCGAACGCGACGCAACCAAATGACAGCTACCGTCCCGACCTCGAGTACGCGAACTCGAATTTTGACATTCGAAATCGCGTTGTCGGGACGTTTTCCTACGACATCCCGCACTTCACCGACGAAGCAAAGTGGATCACACAGGGCTGGTCGATCAACGGCGTTTTCACGTACGCCAGCGGCGCACCGTTTCACGTCAACTTTTTGTTCTACAAGAACTATGACGGAACGGGCGAGTATTTCCCGCGGCCGGATCTCGTGGGCGATCCGTATGCAGGTACCTCGACGCCGGACAACTTCCTGAACCTCTCCGCGTTCGCCATTCCGTGCACTTCCAATGGCAACGGCGGGTGCGTGGCCGGTACCAAACATTCTGGCTCGCTTGGCCGCAACTCGTTGATCGGCCCGTCGTACCACAACTTTGACTTCTCGATCTACAAGTCGACGAAGCTGTTGGAGGGACTCGAGATGCAGTTGCGGTTCGAGTTCTTCAACATCTTCAATCACCCGAACTTCTCGTCGCCCCTATTGCCCGGGTTCTCGGCTGATGCCGGCCTCAACGGCATCTCGGCCGATGGACGAGGGATCGGGTTCCTCCCGATTGGCGTGACGCCGGATGTCGGCATCGGCAACCCATTCCTGGGCGGCGGCGGATCGCGCAACATCCAGGTCGGGATCCGGTTCCAGTTCTAGG
>JBGAKX010000139.1:0-11955 GCA_044224215.1 Blastocatellia bacterium | reverse complement strand
GTAACGGCTCGTGAACATGTTGGTGACGACGCCGTTCTTGACGAAGTCCATCTTTGTTGCGGGCAGGCCGTCGCCGGCGAAGGGCGCGCCGGGGCCCACCTTGTTCGCCGGATCCGTGTAGATCGTCACGCCGTCGCCAAAGAACTTCTCGCCCTTGCGGTTGCCGCCGCCCTTCTTTGAAAGGAAGCTGCGGCCTTCGTCAGCGCTGCGCGCATCCGTGAAGAACATCATGAACGTGACGAGGTCGGCGACCGCCGCGGGCTCGAGCACGACGGTGTACTTGCCCGGCTCGATCGCAACCGGACTCGCAGAGAGCTCGGCCTTGCGGATCGCGCGTTCCGCGATCGCGCCGCCGTCAAAGTCGGTGATGCGATTGCCTTCGCCGGCCGCCCAGCCCGACCCGCCGGTCGTCCCGATTCCGGTCCGGACCGTCGTCGTGAAGCTGGCGTTCGTCGCCGCCGTGTAGCCAAAGTTGCCGTTCTTGTTCCCGATCGCCTGGAACCCGTCGCCACTCTGCACGAACCCGGCGGCGGTCAGGTTCTTGGCGGACGCGGGACCGATCGTCTTTGCGGCGATTCCGGCGCGCCAGTCCGGACCGGCGGTCGCAGTCGCGGCATCGTACGCATCGATGGGCGTGTACTTCTGCGGTGGAAGCGACGGTACGGACTCCGGATCCTCGGGCGACAACCGCGCGATCGTCTCGGCAGCGAGAACCGTTCGCAGGATCGACTCGTCCGTGAGGGTGTCGGTTGTCGACGTGCCGTTGCGTTTCCCAAAGCTGCTCGAGACGACGAGCGTGACCTGGTCGCGGAATCCGCTCGTCGTCGCGGTGTTCACGGCAAAGCGGGTGTCGCCGCTGCCGCCGCCGCCGAGGAAGATTTCGGTTTCGTCGGCCGTCGCAAAGCTGAGGGCCTTCTCAATGATCTTGCGTGCTTCGTCTTGAGAGATCATTAGCCGAGTTTCCTCCCCGTATTGATGACGTTGATCTGGCGGAATCGCGCCGGCGGGCAGCCGTGGCTGACCGCATTGATCTGCCCGGGCTCGCCCTTGCCGTCAAAGTAGGATCCGCCGAGCTGGTACACATGCCTTGACCCGAGCCCGTCGAGCGTGGCCCAGAAGTCGGGCGTGCGCGACTGGTATGCGACGTCGCGCAGCATGCCGACCTTCTTGCCGCCCTTGATCTCGTAGAACAGCTGTCCGCCGAACTGGAAGTTGTAGCGCTGCTGGTCGATCGAGAAGCTGCCGTTGCCGTCGATCAGGATCCCGCGATCGACACCCGCGGTCAGGTCGTCGATCGTGATCTTCTGGTCGCCGGGCGCCGGCTGCAGGCTGACGTTCGGCATGCGCTGGAACGGAACGGACGACCAGTTGTCGGCGTAGCAGCAGCCCGAGCTCTCCTTCTGGCCGATGAGCGACGCGTTGTCGCGAATCGTTTGGTACCCGACGAGCATTCCGTCCTTGATGATGTTGAACGACTTGGTCTTCACCCCGTCGTCGTCATAACCGCACGTCGCAAGGCCGTCCCGCTGGATCTTGTCGCCGACGATGTTCATCATCTTGGAGCCGTACTGGAAGTTGTTCAGCTTCTCGGTCGTCGCAAAGCTCGTTCCGGCAAAGTTCGCTTCGAATCCGAGAACCCGATCGAGCTCGGTCGGGTGTCCGATCGACTCGTGGATCGTCAGCCACAGGTGCTGCGGATCGAGCACGAGGTCATACCGTCCGGGCTCGACCGACTTGGCCTTGGACTTCTCGACGACGAGCAGGTTGTAGCTCTCGGCCTCGGTCACGAGGTCGAGGTCGTCCGTCACGTACTCGTAGCCTTTGCCCATCGGCTGGGCGTTCGTCGTGAGCGTCTCGAACGTTCCGGCCTTCTCGTCGACGGCCGTCACGGTGTAGGTCGGCCACACGCGCACGAGCGTCTGGTCGGTGTACGTGCCGTCCGTGCTCACAAAGATCTTCTCCTCCTTGAGCGAGAAGATCTGCGAGTTGCAGAAGAACTTGTATCCGGCCTGAGGCTTCATCGCGGCCTTGTTGATGCGCAGCAGCAGGTCCACCTGCGCGTCGATCGGCACGCGGAACGGGTCCTTGGTGATCGGCGTCTGCCACACGTCGACGTGCGCCGGCTCGGGCACGAGCTCGATCGGCCGCTTCTGGATCGACTTGTTGGCTCTCGCGATCGACACCGCCTCGGTCGCAATACGTGCGATCGTGTCCTTGTCGATGCGCGAGCTCGCCGCGAATCCCCACGTGCCGTCGACGAGCGCCCGAATCCCGTAGCCGTATGACTCGGTGTCGGTGACGCCCGTGACGTGGTCTTCGCGTGTGGAGACGAACTTTCTGAGAACACGGACAAAGCGTATGTCGGCGTAGGATGCGCCCTTCGACTTCGCCGTGTTGAGGGCCACATCGGCCATCTCTTTCATTCCGGAAGCCTCCTCGGAGTGGTGCGTGTGATGGTCAATACGGAGCCGATCGCGCAAAGTTGCGGCGGTTCGCGCAAAAAAGTGCTCGACGAACGCAGAGCCGATCGAGTGAGCGAACGGGTGTGCCATGAGCGTTCCCCGATCGCTCACGCGATCGGCTCTGCTTCGACTACTTCCCTCGGGTCATCTTGCCGATCACGTCCCACTGCTCGGGCGTGATGCGTTCGAACTCGCTGAACTGACCCGCACCCTTCAGCCACTCGCCGCCGTCGATCACGACGCACTCGCCGTTGATGTACGCGACCCTGTCGCTGACAAGAAATACGGCCAGATTCGCGAGTTCGGCGTGGTCTCCGACCCGTCCCATCGGGACGCGCTTGAGCATGGCATCCGCAAGCTCGGGCGACGGAAGCAGACGTTCCCACGCGCCCTTGGTCGGGAACGGACCGGGCGCGATCGCGTTGACGCGGATTCCATACCTGGCCCATTCGACCGCGAGCGAGCGCGTGAGCGCCAGAACTCCGCCTTTTGCAGCCGCCGACGGGACGACGAACGCCGATCCCGTTTCGGCGTACGTCGTTACAATATTTAACATGTTGCCGCCCGACCCGGCCGCGATCCACCGCTTGCCAACAGCGAGCGTGCAGTAGAACGTGCCGTGCAGCACGATCCCGAGCACGGAATCCACGGCGCGAGGCGACAGCCGCTCGGTCGGGCTCACGAAGTTGCCTGCCGCGTTGTTCAGCAGGACGTCGATCTTGCCGTAATGCGCGAAGACCGCGTCGACCATCGCGTCGACGGCCTCGGGGTCCCGGACATCGCACGCGAGCGGGAGCACTTCGCCGCCCTTCGCAGCCGTCATCTCGGACGCCGCCCGTTCGAGCACGTCGATCTTGCGGCTCGTAATCGCGAGTCGTGCACCGAGCTCGAGAAACCGCTCGCCCATCGAGCGCCCGAGGCCCGTGCCGCCGCCGGTCACCAGAATCACCTTGTCCTTCAACAATCCCTGCTCAAACATCCGACACCTCGCTGTTGTCCGATTTTCCTCCCGGGCCAAGTCGCATACGCACCCGCACGATGCGGTTGCGACGCACATCCACGATCGTGAACACGTGCCCGCCCGCCTCGATGACCGCGCCCTGCCGCGGAATCGAGCCCGACGCGGCAAGCAGTAGCCCTGCAACCGTCGAATACTGGCTCGATTCGCGAAGGTCCAGATCGAGCCGCCGGTTCACGACGCGCAGCGGCGCCGCCGCGTCGATCAGGAACGACCCGTCCTGCTGTTCGACGATGGGGTCGACGACGCCGTCGTCGAACTCGTCGCGGATGTCGCCGACGATCTCCTCGAGAAGATCCTCGAGGGTGACGAGGCCCTCGAACCCGCCGTGTTCGTCGACCACCGCCGCCATGTGGTATCCCGTCCGTTTCATTCGCGACAGCACGAACGAAAGCTGCGCGTTTGTCGGAACGAAGAGCGCAGGCCGCGCGATGTCGCGAGCGGCGACGTCCGTGCCGTCGAGCGCCGCGCTCAGCACGTCCCGCGCATTGGCGACGCCGACGATCGCGTCGAGCGTGCCGTCGTATATGGGGATGCGCGAAAAGTTCGACGATCGGAAGATGGCCACCAGGTCGGGCGTTCGAGCGTCGGCGGGCGCGGCGACCACCTCCGTCCTCGGAACGAGGCAGTCGCGCACGGTTTCGTCCGCGAACTCAAACGCGTTGTCGATCAGCTCGCGCTCGCCTTCGTCGAGATGCCCGCTGCGGTGGCTCATGGCGATCAGGTGCCGCAATTCGTCCTCGGTGTAGACCGCCGCGTGCTCGGCCGTCGCCGACAGACCGGCAAGTCGCACGACGACGTTCCCGGCTTTGTTGAGGAGCCATATCGGCGCCTTGAACGCCCTGTAGAACAGCTGCATCGGGAGAGCGACGGCAAGCGCGACTCGCTCGGTGCGCTCGAGCGCGAGCGTCTTTGGAGCGAGCTCGCCCAGGACGATGTGCAGGAACGTGATGATCGCGAATGCGACGGTAATAGCGATCGTTTCCGACGCGACGACCGCGCCGGCGCCAGGCATGATCCGCTCGAACAGCGGTCTGAGCATGTGCGCGATGGTCTCTTCGCCGATCCAGCCAAGCGACAGGCTCGCGAGCGTGATCCCGAATTGCGTGGCCGAAATGTACGCGTCGAGCGTTCCCAGAACGCCGACGAGTCGTCTTGCGCGCGAGCTGCCGCCGCGCGCAAGCGTTTCGACGCGCGTCTTGCGGACACCGACGAGCGCGAACTCGGACGCAACGAAGAAGCCGTTTGCCGCCACGAGCACCAATACGAGCACGAGCTTGAACGCGTACTCGATCCACACGTGTTCCATAGGTGCGCCAGAGTATAGCAAGGACATTCGGCCGCGTAGGTGTGACGCGCGGCGCCGCGGGCGAGCGCTGTTGCCCACTTCGGGGGACCGGTATGATGCGCCCGGTGAGCAGGCTGCGGACAGGGACCGAGGTCTCGGGAGAGGTGCCGGACACGCACGAGCTGATCGACGGCCTCCGGCGGTTCGATCGGCTCGTCGATCTGCACGCATCCTCGTTTTACGCCAGACACCGCGACGAGCTCGAGCGCATCCTCGCGACGCCGCTCGGCGGCGGTCCGGCGCACGCGCCGGCAGCCGTTCCGCGCACCTTGCGCTGCGTGCAGTGGAACATCGAGAAGGGTCTTCGGTACGAGGGCATCGCACGCGCTTTGCGGACGCATCCGGTGCTGTCGGCCGCGGACGTGGTGATGCTGAACGAAGTCGATCTCGGCATGGCGCGCAGCGGCAACCGGCACATCGCGCGGGAACTCGCAGCGCAGCTCGACATGCACTGGGCATTTGCGCCCGCGCACATCGAGATGACAAAGGGTGTGGGGGCCGAACTGGACGCCGAGGGCGAGAACGCCGTGGGCATGCAGGGAAACGCGATCCTGTCGCGGTATCCGCTGGCCGGCGTGCGAGTCGTCCGGCTCGCCTGCTGTTTCGAGCCGTACCATTTTCACGAGAAGCGATACGGCGGACGCGTCGCGATCTCGGCGCACATCGATACCGCCGCGGGTCCGATGCAGATCGTCGGCACGCATCTGGAGGTCCGGAACACGCCCGGGTGCCGTGCGCGCCAGATGCGCGATATCACGCGCATCACGGGCCGGCGCGGGCGCGCGCTCGTCGGGGGCGACCTGAACTGCAGCACGTTCGAGCGCGGGACGTTTCTGCGAACGCTCGCGGGAACCGCGCGCCTCGTCGGCGACGTCGATCGGCTGTTCGCAGACCTGCGAGATCCGCGCGCGCGCGAGCCGCTCTTTCTCGAGCTCCGACGGGCGGGACTACGCGTCGAGGGCTGGAATACGGACGATGTAACGATCGTCGAGCGCATCGACGCACTCGAGGACGCCCGGTTGCTGCCAGGCTTTCTCGTGAAGGCGCTGAGGCGGCGGATCGATCGGATGGGCAGCAAGCTCCCGATGCGGCTCGACTGGTTTGCGGGTCGCGAAATCGAAGGCCGGAATCCCCAGACGCTCCGCGACATTGCGGGCGATGACGGTCAGCGCGTCTCGGACCATGATCCAATCTCAGTCGACGTCGTGTCGGCTGGCTGACGCTCCCCTGAGGGTCGGGAATTGCATGATTTGCCCTAAGTGAGCCGAAGTGCGCAAGTTTGCGCAGTTCGCTCGATGCAAGCCTGAACGGAGGCAACACAATGAGCGAAAGCGACGAGCGACTCTACAAGACGGGCCGGGTGTTAAAACGCACGGTTCGTATTCAGTATCCCGCGACGACCGGACGGATCGTGCTGCGGACGGAACTGGACTGGGACAAGGACATCGAGGCGCTCTCGGTGAGTGATGACGGTCAGACGTGGACATTCGAAGTCGAGGCCGATCAGCCGTTCCTCTACTTCAAGCCGTGTCTGGTGCAGGATGAAACGCATCACTGGGCAGTCGGTTCGAACAACCTGTTGCTCATGACCGAGGGCGATCGACGGATCTCGTATCCGTTCTTCTTCGCATCCGAGTTTGGCAGCCACACACCGCTGATCGAATTCGAGTCCGAAATCCTTGGCAGACAGCACAAGGTGCGCGCCTACATTCCGCCGGGTTACGAAGAGAACACGCTCGCCACATACCCCGTGGTCTACATGCAGGACGGCCAGAACCTGTTCTTCCCCGAAGAAGCGTTCATGGGGAGTGAGTGGCACGTCGACGAGTCGAGCGACACGCTTCGCGCCATGCGGGCGGTCGAGGACATGATCGTCGTCGGCATCTACTCCGGGGATCGAATGGTCGAGTACACCAAGCCGGGGTATGAGAAATACGCGCAGTCGCTCGTCGAGGAAATCGTTCCCGAAGTCGACAAGCGGCTGCGGACGATCGTGAACCGGCGCATGCGCAGCGTCTGGGGCTCGTCGCTTGGCGGTGTCGTGTCGTTCTATTCGGTGTGGCAGCACCCGGACGTGTTCGGATCGGCCGTGTGCATGTCGAGCACGTTCTCGCACAAGGACGACCTGATGGACCGCGTGCTGACCGAACGGCCGCCCGACGTGGGGTTCTATCTCGACAGCGGCTGGCCGGAGGACAACTACGAGGTCACCCTGGGGATGGCCATGGCCCTCGTCGCGAGGGGTTGGAAGTTCGGGCTGAACCTGTTGCACCTCACGTTCCCCTATGCGACCCACAATGAGGTCGCCTGGGGCACTCGGCTCCACCTTCCGATTCAGTTCCTGTTCGGGGCGGTTGCGAAGGCCGCGCGGATCGGATCACCGGTGCTTGGAGAAGCACCATATCGAGACAGCGAACCGCGCGCGGTCGGTGCGAACGCGACGCCGTAGCGTTGCGTCGAGCGTGCGAATTGT
Source organism: Blastocatellia bacterium (assembly GCA_044224215.1). Classification (GTDB taxonomy): domain Bacteria; phylum Acidobacteriota; class Blastocatellia; order UBA7656; family JADIYM01; genus DAOMFM01. The sequence continues at coordinate 4,654 of JBGAKX010000139.1, read as the reverse complement.
TGGCAAAACGACGAGCGGGCCGGCTGCGTCAGCAACCGACCCGCTCGAATTTTCTGCGCCGGATGGGACCTCTCCCTAACCGAGCATCTCCTTTGCCGTCGCGACAACGTTCTCGGGCTCGAAGCCGTACCTCTTCTGCAGCTCCTTGAGCGGCGCCGACGCGCCAAACGTCTTCATGCCGATGACGCGTCCGTTGGCGCCAACATAGCGTCCCCATCCAAACGTTGATGCCTGCTCGATGGCGATCCTCGCCGTGACCGCCGTCGGCAGCACGCTCTCGCGATACTCGTCGGACTGGTGGTCAAAGACCTCCCAAGACGGCATCGACACCACGCGCGACCGGATGCCGTCGGCGACGAGTTTTTCGTGGGCCTCGACTGCCAGCGACAGCTCGCTGCCCGTTGCGATCATGATGATCTGCGGATCGCCTCCCGGCGCGTCCGCAAGAACGTATGCGCCGTGCGATACACCCGCTGCAGAGGCGTACTTGGTCCGATCAAGCGTGGGAAGTGGCTGCCGCGAAAGCACCATGACCGCCGGCTCGTGGCGCAGCTTCATGACGTAGCGGTAGGCCTCGGTCACCTCGTTCGCGTCCCCGGGGCGCATCACGACCAGACCCGGAATGGCGCGCAGCGAGATCAGGTGTTCGACGGGCTGGTGCGTCGGTCCGTCCTCGCCGTCGCCCATCGCGTCGTGGGTGAAGATGAAGATGGACGGGATCTCCATGAGCGCCGACAGCCGCATCGAAGGCCGTGCATAGTCGCTGAAGATGAAGAACGACGCGCCGTATGCGCGGATCTTCGACAGCGCGAGGCCGTTGACCGTTGCCGCCATCGCGTGCTCGCGGATGCCGTAGTGAAGGTTCTTGCCGCCGTAGTTGTCCGGCTGGAAATGGCCCGCGCCTTCATACGTGAGCAGCGTCTTGTTCGACGGGCCAAGGTCCGCCGATCCGCCCATCAGCCAGGGGATGTTCTGCGCAAGGACGTTCAGAACCTTGCCCGATGCGTCGCGTCCGCCCATGCCCTTCGGATCCGCCGGGAAGACCGGCAGGTTCTTGTCCCAGCCCTCGGGCAGTTCGCGTCGCTGCATCTGCTCGATCTCGGTTGCGAACGCGGGATACTCGGCGCGGTACTTCTCGAACATCGCCTTCCACGCATCGCGCGCGGCGCCGCCACGCTTGCCGATTCCGGCATTGAAGTGGTCGTAGACACCGTCGGGAACGAGGAACTTTGCATCTTCGGGCCAGCCGTAGGCACGCTTTGTCAGCTTGATCTCCTCGTCGCCGAGCGGCTCGCCGTGAGCCTCCGGCTTGTCCTGCTTGTTCGGGCTGCCCCAGCCGATGTGGCTGTCGAGGATGATGAACGTCGGCCGGCCCGTCGTCTTCTTGAAGACGTCGAGCGCGTTCTGGATCCGGTCCATGTCGTTCGCGTCGCCGACGCGCAGCACGTTCCAGCCGTAACCCATGAACCTGGCCGCGATGTCCTCGGTGAACGTGATGTTCGTGTGACCTTCGATCGTTATGTAGTTGTTGTCATAGATCCAGCAGAGGTTGTCGAGACCGAGGTGTCCGGCGAGCGAGGCCGCTTCGGACGCGACGCCCTCCATCATGCAGCCGTCGCCGGCGATCGCGTATATGTTGTAGTTGAACATCTCGTAGCCCGGCTTGTTGAACCTGTTCGCGAGCCACTTCTGTCCGATCGCCATGCCAACGCTCGTCGCGACGCCCTGGCCGAGCGGGCCGGTTGTCGTCTCGACGCCCGAGACCCAGTGGTACTCCGGATGGCCTGGCGCACGGCTGTCGAGCTGCCGAAAGCGCTTGATGTCGTCGAGCGTGACAGATGGTTCGCCCGTCCGCTCGTAGTCTGCGTTGACTGCTTTCACACCGGTCAAGTGCAGAATCGACCACAGCAGCATCGAGGCGTGCCCGTTCGAAAGGATGAAGCGGTCGCGGTTTGGCCAGATCGGGTGGGCCGGGTCGAAATTCATGACACGGTTCCAGAGCGTGTACACCAGCGGAGCGAGCGCCATCGGCGTGCCCGGATGGCCCGACTTGGCTGCCTGTACTGCGTCGATGGAAAGCGTGCGGATGGTGTTGACTGACAGTTGATCGAGTTCCTGGTTGCTCATGCGCTAAACCTCCTGCGGGCATCGCCCTGTCTCGTGTGGTTGCTTGGCGGATTCGAGCGTGATGCCCGTGTCCGGTGTGTCGCGGCCTGATAGTGGGTAATCCAATAGCACAGATTCGGGATTTTGACTGCACGGTTCCGGGCGGCGGGCGCAAGAATCCTGCGCCCAGTGACGGGAGGGGCGTAGTGGCGGAGGCGGGCGAGGAAGACTGGTCCCTACGGGCGCACGAACACCAGCGGCGCGCTGCGGATTCCCGTGGACGGGTTGAACGTCGTGACGCGCACCGGGCGGCCCCGCGGGACCATCGCGTCGAACGACGAATCGGTCGCGCTGACGCGCGTGCAGGTGCCGTCGGCGAGCCGCTTCATCTGCGGATACCGGGTTGTGTCCATCACACCGCCGTCAACCTCGACGACTTCAATGGATGTCGCGAACCCCGTGCCGTCAACCTGCAGTTTCCGTGTTCCGTCGTCCTTCTTCTTCACGGCGGCCGACGCGATCGACGGCACGGTTTCGGGCTCCTCGAGAACGAGGCTCGCAGCGCCGGCGCCGAACGTTGCCTGCCGTCCGGTACCGTCGGCAAACACCGCCCGGATCGTCGCCGTTCCAAATCCGGGAGTGGGGAACAGCGCGACCGAGGGCGCCTGTGAACGCCCACCGCCGCCGTCGACTGCGCGCGCGAGCGTCGCCGTGCCCTTTTCATACCTGACCGAACCGCCGACGGCGGCGCCCAGCGATGCCGTAATTGCCTGAATCACAGTCATTTGGCGTGTCGACGGGTTTCGGTGGAGACTTGCGCCTGCCGCCGACAGGACGAACAGGTCCGCGCGGCCGTCGCCGTTGGCATCGACCCACGTTGCGGCGTCTCCGCGAGCGTCGGCGAGCCCGAGGCTTTCGGTGACGTCCGCAAACGACGCTCCATCGAATTCGAGCAGTTCGACGCCTGCCGGGCGGGCGACGAGCAGGTCCATCCGCCCGTCGCCGTCCGAATCCTCGACCGCGAGCCCGCCGCCGGGGATCGACGACAGTCCAAGCGACGTGGATGCGTCCTCGTACTCTCCATAACCCGTGTTGACGAGCGCGTGCACCGAAGCTGCCGTTGAGACGACGAGATCGAGGTCCCCGTCGCTGTCGATGTCCGCCCACATAACATCCGATGCGCCCGCGATGGCCGGTATGCCGGCGCTCGCGGTCGCGTCGACGAATGCGCCCGATGCGGTCTGACGCATCAACGTGAGGCCTGACGCCGCCGCCACTGCAAGGTCCATCCGGCCGTCCCGGTCATCGTCGAGCCACGCGGCCGCGGTCACGCCCGAAAGATTGGCAAGCCCGGACGCAGCCGTGACGTCCGAGAACCCCGCCGCGCCGTCGTTGTGGAGCAGGGTCGCACCTGATGAGCCTGACGCGAAGACGTCGAGCAGTCCATCGCCGTCAATGTCGACCCACGACACGACGGATGTCGGTCCGGACGCCGCGAACCAGCCCGAAGTGCCGTCGTCGACAAAGCCGGCAGGCGTGTTTCGCATCAGCCGTGCGGCGCTCGCCGTCGCCAGCAGAAGATCGGCGCGACCGTCGTTGTCGAAGTCGCCCCACGCGGCGCTCCGGACGTCCACGACCCCGCCAAGACCGACATTCGGCGCGACATCCGCAAACACGCCGCCGTCGTTTCGCAGCAGCTGCGCCTCGCCGTCCCGCGCCACGAGCGCGTCCTGGTCGCCATCGTTGTCAAAGTCCGCCCACGCGATCCCGACGCCGCCTGTCACCGTTTCGAGCCCGGAAGCGTTCGACACGTCGGTGAACGGGACCACGATCACAAGCGGCACCGCCGTCGCAAACGTCGAATAGATGTTGTCGCCGGTCTGCTGGTCGTTGTTGTTGGCCGCGTTCCCGCAGACGTAGAAGTCGATCGGACCGACATCGGATGCCGGCGCATTCCACCGGAACGACCAGCTCGCGCCGTTCGCCGTACCGGCGTAGGTGCCCGCCGTGCGGTGCGACACATAGCTCTTGCCGTCGTCGGTTTTGACCTGCGTGTGGGCGGTATCCGTGATGGTGAACGAACCAGCCGGATCGAGCGCCCCCGTCAGCGCGGTCAGTTGAAAGCCCCATCGACGCCGATCCGGATGCGACAGGTGCACCGTGATCGTGTACGACGCACCGGGTTCGTATTCGGCCGGCACGCCCTCGATCGTGACCATGCCGACGCCGTCGTTGAGCGGAAACGACGAGTGGCACTGGCGGCACGTGAACTCGCCCGGTGCGCCGGTGTACCCGGGACTCGGGCCGGCCGAGTGTGCAAGAACGGCGGGAATGCCCGCGCCGAAGAGCACCACGAGCGCCAGTTTGAGTGAACGAGACCAGACCATACCCGATGTGAGCTTTCGCAGGCCCGACGATGCCTGCGGAGCCTATGACGCCCTCGATCCTTGAAAAGTTAGAAAATCCCGTGCACACCGGGTCCCGGACGGTCGCGCGCCGGACACGAGGGGACTACACGTCCGCGGCGGGGCAGTAGACCGCCACGAGG
>JBGAKX010000138.1:0-12320 GCA_044224215.1 Blastocatellia bacterium | reverse complement strand
ATTACGAAGTCGACCCTCGAGTCGTGATCGAATGCGACGTCGAGCGCCGTGGACGCGTGATTGAACACGCGACCGCGCTGAACGACGTCGTCGTCAACAAGTCCGCCATCGCCCGCATCATCGAGATCGACTGTCTGATCGACGGCAGGTTCGTGACCTACTACCGGGCGGACGGTCTGATCGTTTCGACACCTACCGGATCGACCGGCTACAACCTGTCGGCCGGCGGTCCGATCCTCGTGCCGTCGATGGGCGCGTTCGTCTTGAACCCGATCTGTCCGCACACGCTGACGAACCGTCCGCTCGTCGTGCCCGACACCGTCACGATCGAGCTCAACGTCCGCCCGTCGGGCGAAGAGGTCATGGCGACGATCGACGGCCAGATCGGCATCAAGCTCGCCGTCAGCGACTGCATTCGCGTGCGCAAGAGCGCGGCGACGTTCAATGTCATCACGCCCCGCGATCGGAACTATTTCGAGGTGTTGCGGACAAAGCTGCGCTGGGGCGGCCAGATCGCGGACGCCAGCGGCGAGTAAGCCGCTCCCGGCGCGGTCTCAGCGCGCCGACACAGGAAAGAACCGGAATGCTCTTCCCGATCGGAGACGACAACTCGGACCGCCGCACGACACCGTACGTCGTGTACGGTCTGATCGCGGTTAACGTGCTCGTGTTCCTGCTGCAGATGACCGCCGGGGACAGGTTCACGTACGGGTATTCCACGATACCGTTCGAGATCACCCACAACACCGACCTCACGGGAGCGATGGCAATTCCGACCGGGAACGGCACGTTCGACGTGCAGCAATACCCGGGTCCCGTGCCGATCTACCTGACGCTGCTGACGTCGATGTTCATGCACGGATCGCTGATGCACATCGCCGGGAACATGCTGTATCTGTGGATCTTCGGGGATCAGATCGAGGACTTTCTCGGCCACGCCCGATTCCTCGTCTTCTACCTCGTCTGCGGCCTGATCGCCGATGCGGCGCACATTGCGCTCGATCCGAACTCGGTCATTCCGACGCTCGGCGCGTCCGGCGCGATCGCGGGAGTCCTCGGCGCGTATCTCGTCAAGTTCCCGGGTCGCCGCGTGAACGTCCTGGTGGTTCGCGTCGTCACGCAGATGCCTTCGATCATCGTGCTCGGCCTCTGGTTTGTGCTGCAGGTTGTCAGCCAGCTCGGCGGCGCCGGCGGCGGTGTCGCGTTCATGGCGCACATCGGCGGCTTTGTCGCCGGCATGGTCCTCGTGTTCGTTTTCGGCATCGGGCGCCAGGCCCCGGCGCCGCAGCGCGTTGGCGGGCGATTCTGACCGGCTGGCGACTTTGGGTCAAAGACGGCAGAATGCGAGTGCGGCAGAATGCGAGTGCAATGAAGATCTACTTCATTAACGTCTACCGCCGCCACTGGGAGTTCTATCCCGAGGAGCAGTTCGACGAGTCGCTCGACGATGCCGAGCCCGTCGAAGGTGGCGGGATGCTGCGATGGCTGCAACGCACGTCGGCGCGTGCGTGGCGGTCGGTCGCCACCGCCGAAGGCGGGTTCAGTCTGCGCCTGCGCCGGATGATCGAACGGCTCAACAGCCGGGTCGATCCCACCGAGCCGATGCTCAGGCGGATCCGGCAGGCGGACAAGGTCCAGGTGACGTATCCGAGCGGGATCAGCGCCCACTACGTTCGCCGGCGGCTGCGGCTCTTGCTGCTCCACAAGACATCCACCCACAGGCGCTGGCTCTACATAAATGCGGCAATACTTCCAGTTACGGCCGCGCTTGGACTGCTGCCTGGCCCGAACGTCTTTCTCGCGTGGAACGGGTACCGGCTGTATTCGCACCTTCGCGCGCTGCACGGCGGACAGAAGGTCCTGAACGGGCAGGTGCCCGTGGAGTTTGTGCCCGACGCTGACCTCAACGAACTGCTCTCTCCGGAGGACCGGTTGATTCGGCCGCTCGACGGCGAGCTCGCGGCGAGCATCGGCGTGCGGTTCGGCCTGCCCGGGCTTGTGGACTACCTCCGGCGAACGGGCAGCATCGCGACCGACGAACAGGTCTAGCCGGCGTCGACGGCTGGCGCGGGGTCTGCGAGGCGTGCGCGGATCGCCTCCCACGCGAACGTCGGGTGCGATTCGGCGGCCGTCGGACGGCGGACATCGCCGAGGTGCGCGAGGATGCCGCCCGTGAGTGGCGCGCGGTCGAGGTCCGCGACGATCTCGCCGTCCTCGCGCCGGTCCGGCCCGCGGCGGTAGAGCTGCAGGCCCCACGCCGTGGCGCCCGATTCGCGAACACTCCAGTCGGCTTCGTGTTTGAACATCAGCAGCAGCCAGCCGGGATCGGCACGAAACAGCGGCGCCCCGTCGGGTCTCGTCGCGCGCCGCACCATCTCGCGAAACCGCCACGCGTCGGCGACGACCATGCCGATCTGGTTCGGGCTGACCCACAGGATCGAACGCACTTCGTCCCACAGCCGGCCCCCAAAGCCCTGCCGATCCATCGCCAGCCGTACGGACCGGAGCGTGATGCGCGCTTCGAGCGATTGCGCGTCGAATGTCGCGCCTGGCGTATCTCCATGCAGGGGCGCGAGATCGCGTCGTTCGCGGTCGTCGAGATCGTCCCAGCGGTGCGCGTCCTCACGCATGATTTGACGGCCCCTCCGGCCCCCCGTACAATCTCGTCTTTTCAGACGGAATCGATTCGCGATCCACAAGGAGCCTTTGCATGGCGACGCGCAAGAAGCCGGCGGGAGATCACTTCTACGGGCTCAGCCCCGAACAGCTTGTCGGCCTGTACCGGACCATGTACACGTCGCGGCGGCTCGACGACAAGGAGATTCAGCTGAAGCGGCAGAACGCGATCTACTTCCAGATCAGCGGCGCCGGACACGAAGCGATTCTCACCGCGGCGGGCCTCGCCATGCGCCCGGCGTACGACTGGTTCTATCCGTATTACAGGGACCGCGCGCTGTGTCTGCAGCTCGGAATGACGCCGTACGAACAACTGCTCGAGTCGGTCGGGTCGTCGGACGATCCCAACTCCGGCGGACGGCAGATGCCGTCGCACTGGGGCCACAAGGCGCTCAACATCGTGTCGCAGTCGTCTCCGACGGGGACGCAGTTTCTGCAGGCGGTCGGGTGCGCCGAGGCCGGCTATCGGTTTGGCCTGATCGACGAGCTGAAGTCGCGCACGGACCTCTTCAAGAACGACGAGGTGGTCTACTGCTCGACCGGCGACGGCACGACGTCCGAGGGCGAGTTCTGGGAGGCGATGAACACCGCATGCAACCTCAAGCTGCCGGTCGTGTTCGTGGTCGAGGACAACGGCTACGCGATCTCGGTGCCGGTCGAGGTGCAGACCGCCGGCGGTTCGGTGTCGAAGCTCTTGTCGGGATTCCCGAACCTCCACATCATCGAGGTCGACGGCTGCGATCCGCTCGCGAGCTACGCCGCGATGGTGGAGGCGGTCGATCATTGCCGCGCCCGGCGTGGCGTCGCGCTCGTGCACGCACACGTGATCAGGCCGTATTCGCATTCGCTGTCGGACGACGAGCGGTTGTACCGGTCCGAGAGCGAACGCGAGGACGAAGCACGGCGAGACCCGTTGCACACCTTTGCAGATCTGTTGATAGCAAACGATATATTGACGCACGAGGCGCTCGATCAGCTGAAGCACAACGTCGACTCGGAGGTCAACGATGCGGCCGACCGCGCGCTCGTGGCGCCGCGGCCCGCGTCGGGGACGGCGCCGATGTGGGTCTACTCGCCCGATGTCGACCCGACATCGGCGGCGTTCGACACCGAGTCCGCTCCCCGGTTCGAAGAGACGGGCGAAAAGACGATGCTCGACCACATCAACCGGACGATGCACGAAGAGATGCGCCGCGATCCGTCGATCGTCGTGTTCGGCGAGGACGTGGCGGACTGCTCGCGGGTCGAGAACCTCGAACAGGTCAAGGGCAAGGGCGGCGTGTTCAAGGTCACGTACGGCCTGCAGCGCGAGTTCGGGGCGGCGCGCGTGTTCAATTCGCCGCTCGCAGAGGCGAACATCATCGGGCGCGCGGTCGGCATGGCGACGCGCGGGATCAAGCCGGTGGTCGAGATCCAGTTCTTTGACTACATCTGGCCGGCGATGCAGCAGTTGCGCAACGAAGTGGCGACGATGCGTTGGCGCTCGGCGGGCGATTTCAAGTGCCCGCTGGTGATCCGCGTCGCGTGCGGCGGCTATCTGACGGGCGGATCGATCTATCACAGCCAGTCGGGCGAGATCTTCTTCACGCATACGCCTGGCATGCGCGTGGTAATTCCGTCGACAGCGCTCGATGCCGCGGGCCTGCTGCGCACGGCCATCCGGTGCGACGATCCCGTGATGTTCCTCGAGCACAAGCACCTCTACCGGCAGACCTACAACAAGAGCGCCTACGCCCATCCGGATTTCATGATTCCGTTCGGCAAGGCGCGCATCGCGCGTGCAGGGTCGGACGTGACGGTCGTGACCTACGGCGCGACGGTGCAGCGTTCGCTGGTCGCCTGCAAACAGCTGGCGGACGAGGGGTTGGACGTCGAGGTGATCGACCTGCGGAGCCTGAGCCCGTACGACTGGGACGCGATCTCGGCCTCGGTGAAGAAGACGAACCGGGTACTGGTGTTGCACGAGGACATGCGCACGGGCGGGTTCGGGGCCGAGATTGCCGCGCGGATCGCCGACGAGCTGTTCGAGTTCCTCGACGCACCGGTCCGGAGGATCGGCGCGCTGGACACGTTCGTTGCGTATTACCCGGCGCTCGAGGACGAGATTCTTCCGCAGACGTCCGACATCGCCGAGGGGCTGAGGGCTCTGGCAGCCTACTGAGGCGGTCCCGTCCAAACCGAATCGGGTAGCGTGTGCACCATATGGTGCACGACCCTTTCAGGGTCGGAATCGATGTGTGTGCAACCGGGGGTCGTCGTCGCTTCGCTCCTCGACCCCCGGCTATTGTGACGCACCCCTTCGGGGTGCCCGGAGTCGGCGTTCGCGGTGGCGTCGCCGAAGCACCCTTTCGGGGTGTCAGGAATCGGCGTCCGCGGTGACGCATCCGATGCTCCGTTTCGGGATGCCCGGAATCGGCGTCCGCCGCGGCGTCTCCGATGCACCCTGAAAGGGTGCGCGGGAATAGCCGGCGGTCGAGGCGCGCAAAGCGCGACGACGACCCCCGGTACCGTTCACAACCCGCGCTGACCCCGTAGGGGTCCGTCTACCGCTTCAGCGTGCCCGGAATCGGCGTCCGCCGTGGCGTCTCCGATGCACCCTGAAAGGGTGCGCGAAGAACAGCCGGGGTCGAGGGCGCCGGGGCGCGACGACGACCCCCGGTACCGTTCACAACTCCGCGCCGGACCCCGTAGGGGTCCGCCTACCTCCGCTTCAGCGTGCCCGGAATGGCGTCCGCCGTGGCATCTGATGCACCCTGAAAGGGTGCGCGAGAATAGCCGGGGTCGAGGCGTGCGCGGAGCGCGGGACACACCCCCGGTACCGTCACACAACCCGCGGGACCCAATCGGCGTCCGCCGTGGCACTCCGATGCACCCTGAAAGGGTGCGCGAGAATAGCCGGGGGTCGAGGCGCGCGGAGCGCGACGACGACCCCCGGTACCGTCACACAACCCGCTCCGGACCCTGTAGGGGTCCGCCTGACCCGCCTCCGAAGCACCCTGAAGGGGTGCGCGAGAATAGCCGGGGGTCGAGGCGCGCGTAGCGCGACGACGACCCCCGGTACCGTCCACAACCCGCTCCGGACCCTGTAAGGGTCCGCCGCAAACGGCCTTCGCGCACGATATGGTGCATGCCTGTTTGCCCGAAACGTGAATTCAGGCGCATAGTTGAGCCAAGGTCACGGAATGAAACTTGCTCTTGCAAGGTTGATTTCCCTTGCGGGAGGTAGACCACATGCCACGACCACAACTCAAATTCGCACTCCTCGCGGTATTCGCCGCGGTTCTTGTCATCTCGCCGATGGCGTTTCGCGCATCGGCGGCTGTCACGAACGACCAATACGATGAACCCGAGGCATCGCGCGTCGGCCGCGTCAGCGCGGTCGAGGGCGACGTCTCGCTGCGCCAGTCCGGCTCCGAGGAATGGCAGCGCGTCGACCTGAACACCCCCGTCTTCGAGGGCGACGAGTTCTACACGTCGGCCGGAGCGCGGATCGAGTTTCAGCTCGGCGGCGGCCGCTACGTGCGCGCGGACGAACTGACCGATGTCGTGTTCGCGACGCTCGAGCCCAAGGCAGCCCGGGTCGAGGTTCCGACCGGTCTCGCGATCGTCTCGGTCGCCCAGCTCGACAACGACGAGCGGTTCGAGGTGAGCGCACCCGCGGCGGCCGTCACGTTTGGCGACGGCGGCGTCTACCGCATTCACGTCGACCAGAACGGCAACACGCGCGTCGGTGTCGTCCGCGGCAGCGCCCGCGCTGCGGGCACGCGCGAGGCGATCGACGTCCGCGAAGGCGAAACCGCCGACTTCAACTTTGACGATCCGTCGGACGTGTCCGTGGTCGCGGTCGTCGACTATGACTCGTTCGACGCGTGGTCCGCAGATCTCGATACGCAGCACGCCCAGTACCTCGCAGACACGACGACGGGCGCCAGTTCGCTCTACTACCGCAACGACATCTACGGAGTCTCGGACCTGAACGGCTACGGCTCGTGGGTCAACGGCGGGAGCTACGGATCCTGCTGGGTTCCGAACAATGGCTTTGGCTGGAGCCCGTACTCGAACGGCTACTGGCAGTTCTACCCCGGCTACGGCTACTCGTGGGTTTCGAGCGAACCGTGGGGCTGGGCGCCGTATCACTACGGCCGCTGGGCGTTTCTCGCCGGCTATGGCTGGGCGTGGGTTCCGTGGTCGCAATTCACCGGCGGCTACTACTCGTGGTACCCGGGCAACGTGTACTGGTACCAGTACCCGGGCTCACCGAACTACTACTGGGTGCCGCTCGCTCCGAACGAGCCGTACGTCGCCTATGTCCGCGCCAACCGCAGGCACGACCGGGACTTCGTTCCGGTACACCTCCGGGCCGGCCGCGGCGTCGGGCTCGTCCAGAACGGATCGGGCGCGCGGCTCAATCCCGCGCCTGGCGGCAAGGGTCTCGGCGGCGTCGGCGGCGGTCGCAACCCGGTCGGCGGCGCACCCGCTCCTCCTCGAAATCCAGTGGACACCGTGGATCGCGTGAAGTCGCCCGTGACAGAGTCCATCCGCAACCGCCCGGTCGTCGTATCCGAACTGACGACGACGCCGGCGACGCTGCGACGCCCGACACGCGAAGCCGTCAAGGAGACGACGAGCGTCGAGCGCGCGCCGCGCGTCAAGGCGCCCGCAGATCACGCATCGGCAGAGTCCACACCGACAATGGTCGAATCGCGGCCTGCGCCGCGGCAGTCCCCGTCGCGAACGCCGGTGCTCACGATCGAGCCGAACTCTGGAGAGACCGTCGTGGCGAAGCCCTCGACGCGGCCGAACACGTCACGACCGCCGAAGAGTTCGCAGGATCAGCCGGCGCCCGTGCGTGTGAAGCCGTCCGAACCGAAGCCCGACACAACCACCGTCGATCGCCCCGCGCCGCATCGCGTCGTCACCGCGCCGCCGCGCGAACCGTCGCAGCCGCGATCGGCACCGGAATCGCGCCCCGCGCCTTCCAAGCCGTCGCAGGTTCAGCGACAGCCGAGCGAGGCTCGCCATTCCGAGCCCGCGCCCACGCGGCACATCGAGGCACAGCCCGCGCCGAGCTCGGGCGGCGGCAAGAAGGGCAAGCCGTAACGCGCGTCCCCGTATCAACGCAAAACGACGCCCGCCACGATGGCGGGCGTCGCTGTTTTCAGTATGTGCCGGCGCCGATGGTTACGGCTTCTTCTTCGGCGCCTCAACGACAATGGTCACGGTGAAGAATCCGCTGTTGTCCATCACTTCGCCCTCGTTGATGCCGAGGAACAGGATTCCGTCGCGCTGCGCCGTGAGCTCGGTTCCGCTGCCGATGAAGATGTAGTCCGAGTTGTCGTCGCCGATGACGCCGATCAGCGCACCGGTCGGCTTCCCTGCGATCAGTTTGTGCGGATCGGCGACGTCGATCCCGGCCGGCGTCACGGCCGTTCCGGTCGTTCCGAGCTTGGCCGAGCCCGACGCGCTGATGCGCACCTTCTGGCCCTTCTTGAGCACGATGCCGGTGCTGCTCCAGTCCGTCTTGGCCTGGATGACCAGCTGTGTCGAACCGCCGTTCGGCCCGATGGCCGGCGCGGCCGGTTTTGGCGCCGCCGGCGGCGCGTTGGGGTCGACGGCAACCGGAACCGGCTTTGCCGGGAGCGGGTCCGTATTGGTGCTCGTGGCCGGAATCGGCTGCGGCGCAACCGATGCCGACTGTTCGATCGCCACGTGCGCCGAGAACGAGCCGGAATTGTCCTTGAGGTTCGTTTCGTTCACGCTCAGGAAGAGGATTCCATCGTGTTCGGCCACGAACGACGACTGCGCGCCGACGTACACAAAATCGTCGTTGTCATCGCCGATCACCGCGACGAGCCCGCCCGTCGGTCGCGACGGGATCAGCTTCTTCGGATCGGTCGTGTCCGTTCCTGCCGGCGTGACCGTGTGGCCCTGCCCGTCGATCTGCACCGTCCCGGTCGCACGGATCCGCACGACGTTGCCGCGCTGCACTCGGATGTTGGAATTCGTCCAGTCGATGTTGGGGAGCACGGTGACGTCGGCTTCGCGAACCAGCTTGCCGGAGGTCGATCCCGCCGGAACCCCCGTGTCAGAACGCCGAGACGTCGTCTTGGTCGGCGGTCTCGTCGTCTGAACAGGCGCCGGTCCCGAGTTAGGCTGGTACTGAGGCTGCGGATCAGGCGGCGGACTCGACGTTCCGCCATGTATCCCGCCCGCCGGTCGCGTCGAGGCCGTGTCCGTCGCGCCGACGACGTCCGTTCCGACGACGATGCGCGCGCGGAACGACCCCGAGTTGTCGCGCAGGTAGCCTTCGTTGATGCTCAGGAACAGGTAGCCGCTGCGTTCGGCGACGAACTCCGCCTGCGATCCGACGTAGATGAAGTCGTCATTGTCGTCGCCGATGACCGCGATCAGCGCGCCGGTCGGTCGACCAGGGATCAACTTGTCCTTGTCGGGGATCGCCGATCCGGCAGGCCCGACGGTCTTGGCCGTGCCACCCTTCGGATCGAGCGTCACCGTGCCGGTCGCGGTAATGCGAACGCGGGCGCCGGTCTCGACGCGCACGCGCGAGTTGGTCCAGTCGGTCTTTGGATCGACGATGACGTCCCACTGTCCGGGGACCGGTCCGGTCGAACTTGCCGGAACGCGCGACGTGTTGGACACCGGATCGGGACGTTGTGCATTGACGGGAGGCGCGGTCGACACCGGCGGACGGTTCTGCACGGGCGCCGGGTTTGCCGTTCCACTCGACGCCGCGTCGCCATCGAACTCGATGTGGTCGATGTCCTCGACCGCAAGCGTCGCGCGGCTCCGCGACCCGCTCGTTCCGGCCTTCATCAGCACCGTGAACTCGCCGTCCGAGAAACCGACCACGGTTCCGCGGATCACGCTTCCATTTTTCAGATAGATGTTGTCGGCACTCGCGCCTACGGCGAGAAGTGCCACGAGCGAAGCGGCGCCGATCCCACGCGCAAGGGTTCGCATCAGTTCAGACTCCTAGGACGGCAGCCGTTTCGCTGACTGCACGCACGTATAAATGCCACAACGGCGTTCAGGCGATCCGATGCGCCGCCTCTCGAGCGGCGTTGCATTCAAAGCGGTCACTTCTCGCTGCGTTTTGTCCGGCTACGCTCCTGATAGTCTTCGGCTGAGGCGGGATCGAGCTCCCATCTGTGGCGGTCGCGCTCCTCGATCTTGTCGGTCGTATGAAGTGGCTCGTTGTCCTGGTAGTCGAGCCCTGCGGCAATTCCGATGTCCGTCACGTTGTCCTGGTCCGGTGTCGTATTTCCGCCTCCGACACCCTCCTCACCCACGTAATTCGCGTCCTCGAGATCGGCATCCGGATCGCCCACGCCGAGCGAGCGGCTCAGGCCGCGCTGATCCTCGAGCTCCTGGAGCATGCGAATGCCGCCCGAGCGGGCGCCGTGGCCATGCTTGTCTGCCTCGAAGACTTCGGCAATCTCGGGATCGGGCTCGAAGATCTCGGACTCGGCGCGTCCAGCGTCGACGAAATGACTGCGGTTCCCGTCGTCCTTATGATCGCTCATAACAGGCCCTCCCTTCTGGAAGGCGCACAACTTCGCCTTGTGATCCAAGTGTAACACACACGCGCAGTCACCCGGATTGGGGTATACTCGGGACATAGACTGCGCCTCGCCTGGAGACTCATATGGCCAGAGTGCGACGTCCGGCGGTTGCCGGCCGGTTCTATCCGGCGGACGCCCGTGAACTGCGCGACACGGTGACCGAATGCCTCGGTTCGGCGCACCCTGCGGGTCCGTCGCCCAAGGCCGTCATCGCGCCCCACGCCGGTTACGTCTATTCGGGTCCGATTGCCGGAAGCGCGTACGCGCGCCTCTCCATGGACCGGGCGACGATCCGGCGCATCGTGCTACTCGGACCGTCGCACTGTGTTCCGTTCCTCGGGCTCGCCGCCCCGTCGGTCGATGCGTTCGAGACGCCGCTCGGCCGCGTTCCGATCGACACCGAGGCGATCGCCGGGCTCGCCTCGCTGCCCCAGGTCGTGGTGTTCGATCGCGCGCACGACGACGAGCACAGCCTCGAGGTCCAGTTGCCGTTTCTGCAAGTCGCGCTCGACGAGTTCACGCTCGTGCCGCTCGCCGTGGGCGACGCCACGCCCGAGGAGGTCGCCGAAGTGCTCGACGCGCTGTGGGGCGGGCCTGAAACGCGCATCGTGATCAGCTCGGACCTCAGCCATTATCTCGACTATGCGACCGCCGTCCGGCGCGACGCCGCGACGTCACGCGCGATCGAGACGCTCGACTATCACGCCGTCTCGACGTCGGACGCTTGCGGCTGCTATCCGATTCGCGGACTGCTGGCGATCGCGAGCGCGCGCGGAATGACCGCCGAGACGGTCGACCTGAGGAACTCGGGCGACACCGCGGGGCCCCGCGACCAGGTCGTCGGGTACGGTGCGTATGTCTTCAGCTGAACCACTCCGTTCGATCAGCCGCGACGACGCGCGATTGCTGCTCGGTGTCGCCGCCGATGCGATCCTCGCGGGCTTCACGTCCGGGAGTGAACCGGACGTCGATCCGTCGGCGTTCCCGCCTGCGCTGCGCGTGCCGAAGGCGACGTTCGTCACGGTCAACCGCGACGGCGACCTGATGGGGTGCATCGGATCGCTCGAGCCGCGATATCCCCTCGTGCGCGACGTCGCCAAGAACGCATACGGCGCGATCTTCTACGATCCGCGATGCCCGCGTCTCGACCCGTCGGACGTGCCCGACCTCGAGATTCACATATCGATTCTCGGCGAGCCCGAGCCGATGGAGTTCCGCGACGAAGCCGATCTCGTCAGCCAGCTCCGGCCGGGCGTGGACGGTTTGATACTCGAAGAGGATTTTGCACGCGGCACGTTTCTTCCGTCTGTGTGGGAGAGCCTTCCGGAACCCCGGCAGTTTCTCGCAAACCTCAAGATGAAGGCCGGATTGCCGCCTTCGTACTGGTCGCGGACGCTACGCGTTCGCCGTTACACGACGGAGTCGTTTTCGGCAGAGGACGTTGCAGACGCGCACGGCGCGTAGCCCCTCACTCGCCGCGGACGGCGTCGGTCGCGCGGATTTCGCGCAACGAGATCAAGCGGCTGAAAGCGCTCGACGAGAGCCCCGGCACGACCGAGACGTCGATCGAGCATCCGCCGTGCTGAAACGCCGCGTGAAACGACTGCGCCGAGTCCGCCGAGAGCACGCGCTCCCACGTCGCCGGATCCCGGCCCTGCAGGACGGACGCGACCGCGTGCATCGGGCGACCCATCAACTCGAACTCCATCCTCCCGAGCAGCCGGGCCGCCGCGGGATTGGCGAACGCGACGTTGCCCTCGTCGTCGAGGCCTATCAGTGCCTCGGGCGACGCGGCGACGAGTGACTGAAGTTGCTCGAGCGCGTCCGCCATCTGTTCCTGTTCGGCACGCGCGTGCGCGGCCTGCTCGGCGAGCGCGTCGAACTGCAGCACGCGCTCGCGCGCCACGGCCGACCGCGCGACTACCTGCTCGGCAAATGTGACGTCGGCATTCGTCAGCTTCTTGGCGAGGTCGATCCACTCCGCGACATAGACGACGACGATGCGGCCCTTCTCGAGCACCGGAACGATCATTCGCGAGACGGGCCCGAGCCGCACCGCCG
>JBGAKX010000137.1:0-11985 GCA_044224215.1 Blastocatellia bacterium | reverse complement strand
CGCCGGTTTCCCGGCGGCCGATTCGCATGTTGCGGCAGTGCCTGATCCGTTACATGATCGCGGCAGACCCGTTGTTCTTGGCCTTCTTGAGGCCGCCGATGGAGACCAGCTTCTCCTGCTCCTTGGCGCCCTGCTTGTTGAGGACCATTTCGTTGAACAACTTGCGCATCATCCGCGCCTCTTCGGCAGCGGTCTGCGGGCCCTCGCCAACGGTGCGCGTCGCACCAGCGGCCACGGGATTGATCACCAGGTCGTGATCGAGCGTGTCGAGGGGAACGTCCTTGTTCGCCGCGAACACCTCGTGCCGGCCGTGCTCCTTGAACCACTTCGCGACGGTCGCGTTCTGGTGCATGTTCTCGATGATCTGGCGCCACCCAATGCCCGTGTTGTACGCGCAGAACGAGATCTCGCCCTCCTGCGTTCCGTACGGGATGATGCACATCTCGGTGCGGCGGAAGTCATAGTTGAACAGGTCCTGGAACCACATTCCCGCGATGAACAGGAAGTTCCACGGGTCCTTGCGACGCTCCTTGCCAACGCCATAGCTGCGGCCCGTCGCACCGAGCGACTTGTCGAACTTCTTGAGAAGGTCGAGGATGCCGAGGCTCGACGGCGCCTTGAACGGATTGAAGTTCTTGAGCAGCGCGAGTCCGACCATCGTGTTCGACAGCCATTTGGCGCGCGCCGCGTCGTTGATCTTGGTGATGTCCTTGAGCAGCTGCGGAACGTTGATGAACTCGGGAACCGGAGCCATCTCCTTGGTCTCCTTGTTGATCATCAGCGCCGTGCCGACGCCACAGTTCGGGTGGCAGCCGCAGCTCATCTGGCCCCATTCGGCCTGCGGTCCGTGAACGAGATCCGCAAAATCGGCAAACGTGCTCATCACCGAGATCGGGAACCAGTCGCGCGTGGGCTCGGTGATGCCGATCTGGCGCTTCACGTCGTGCGCCATGTGCGCGAGCGTGTAGCGCTGGCGCATGCGACGGTCGTCCGTGATCTCCTCGTCACGGCCGGTGAACGACACCGGCTGGAACGAGATGAAAGAGATCTTCTTGGGATTGTCCATCGCGAACTCGATCACCGGCCCGATCTGATCGTTCGTAATGCCGTTGACAAGCGTGACGACCAGCACGATCTCGATGCCGGCCTCGTGCATGTTGTTGATCGCGCGCAGCTTGACGTCGAACAGGTTGCCGACCTGGCGGTGGCTGTTCGCGTCGTTGCCGATGCCGTCGAACTGCAGGTACGCGTATCGCAGACCTGCCTCGTACGCCTGCTTGCAATAGTCCTTGCTCTTGGCGAACTCGATGCCGTTCGTGGCCGCCTGAACGCTGTTGAAGCCCTTGCGTCGCGCATAGCGGATGGCGTCAAAAAAGAACGGCGAAAGCGTGGGCTCGCCGCCCGAGAACTGAACCGACATCTGCCGCTTGGGCTTGATCTCGGTTGCGTTGTCGAGAATCTCCTTGACCTCGTCGAACGTCAGCTCGTGCACGAACCCGACCTGGTTGGCGTCCATGAAGCACGGGTCGCACATCATGTTGCAGCGGTTCGTCAGATCGACCGTGAGCACCGACCCGCGGCCGTGCTTGATCGAGCTGGAGCCGTGGTTGTGCAGTTCGCGGTCGTTGTGGGCGTCGATGTCGCGTCCGGGATACATCGCCTCGATGTGTTCGAGGAACTTCACGTCGACGGCCATCATGTCTTCGGTCCGGCCGTGCGTCGGGCACTCCTTGACCATCCAGACTTCGCCGTTCCGCTCGAGGACGGTCGCCTTGATCTCGCCGACCTTCTCGTTCATCAGCGTGCGGTAGTCCTGCTCGCCGTTGAGGATGCGCTCGCGCGCTTCAATGACGCACTTGGGACACAGCGAATCCGTCGTCCGCGGCCATCCAAGCGTGGGCTTGGATTTCTCCCAGGACTTCAGAAGCGGCTTGTCCGACCACTTGGGCGTAAAGCCCGGGTTCGGCCTGTACTTGTTGAAGAACTGGATGGTGTCGAAGGCGCGAGCCGCCAGGGTCGTCACGCCCTTTTCGACATATTTGCTAGGTGCACGCATAGTTCAATGATTTCCTTTTCGCAACGGTTGAGTCTCGAACCGTGGGAGCCGGGCCGCCTGGATGAGAGATATCAGAGCAATCCCGCCACGCTCGAACGCAATACTGCCGAAAGAGGCTCGTTCGGACAGTCTTGTGCCTCGGTACAAAATAAGTCGCAACTCTACGGATGTATTCCACGAAACGCAAGCTTCATTCGACCTTGCAGGCTTACGCCTGACGGCCCGAATGCACTACTCCAATGCATCTCTCTGCGAGAGATTCGGAGTTATATAACATAAGAGTTGTCAAAAGGTGAAAGAAAAACTTCACGAGCGCGGACCCGCGCGGCGGAGCGCGCCGAAGTCGTGCCGTCGAAACGACTTTGCCCCTGGGCGCGAAGCTTGCCGTGTCGTAATCGGTTCTATTCCGAGGCTGCGCGGGCGGGGGACTGCTTCGCGCGAAGCCGACGCCGATTGCCGGTGTTTACATTGTCGTCATCCCGGGCCGTTGCACGTACTCGGCAACGTGGAGGGTGACGCCGTCGACAACCGTTTCGACTGCAACGCGGTCGTTCCCGACGCGTGCGTGGACGAACCCAACCTTACGCGGACCAAGGTTCCCCACGCTGTGTAACCGGCCAGCGAGCCGCGAATCGTCGACCTCGAAGGTGATCGCGATCGGCGACGTGTGCGCATTCGCAAACCGGAGGTCCTTGAACCCCCATACCACCGTGGCGTCCGACCCGAGCGGCATGTAGCGGTCGTCTTCGTAGTAGATGTCGATGCTGTGCGGATGCCGCTCGACGATCGCGAGCCCGCCGAGGAGCGCAAGGTGATAGACCAGGCTGCTCAGCTGACACAGGCCTCCGCCAACCTGTCGCACGAGCTGGCCGTCGACGATCGTGCGTCCTTCAAGGTAGCCGTTGCTGGCTGATGGTCTGCCGACCTGGTGCCAGAACGACCAGTGGGCACCCTGCCTGATGACGCCGCCGTCGATCGACGCGACGGCGCGCTTCAAGTTGGCGACCTTGTTTGCGTGGAACGGACCCGCGGAGATGCGTTGGGCGATCTCGGCAAATACCGGCCAATCGGCGCCGCCGCGCTCAGTGCTGAAGTTCGCGCCGTGAACGGTGTCGCGGCATCGGCGGCGCCCCTCGGCAAGCAGCTGGCGCGCCTCGTACGGAATTCGGCGGCGCAGCGCCGATCGAATACGCAGTGCGACCATGCGCTAGCGGCGCTCCAGTTCAACGGCGAGATAGGACGCCCAGCGCGCGCACGGCGTACGACATATCAGCTCGTCCAGCGTACACAGGGGCGCGCGCCAGCGCGACGGAATGCGATGTATTGGGAACGCCATCAATCCCCGCCAGCGCCGGATGGACCACTCGGGACCGGCCCAGCGTTCGATGTCGCCGAGCGATCCAGCAGTGCCCGCGTGCCACCCTTTGGGTCGCGGTGCACCAAGCGCGCGCCGCGCGCTCGACGGAACGTCGACGATGAACCGCCCTCCGCGCCGGACGATTCGCGCCGCTTCGGCGATCACGGACCGGATCGCCTGTTCGTCCAGATGCATCAGGACGTGAAAACAGAACGCCGAGTCGAATGACGCTGACGCAAGTCCAGTTGATCGAATGTCGGCTAGAACCAATTGATGACGAGGACGCTTGCGCGATGCAACGTCGAGCATCGCCCCAGAGCCGTCGACACCCGTGAGCGCAAAATCAAGCAGCCTGCCGGTGCCGCATCCCAGGTCGACGGCCGTCGCGGGCGACCGGCCGCTCAGCCAGTCGCGCAGAAGCCGTCGTTCGAGCCGGTCGACATACCGGCCGTACGAATTGCCGAACCGATCGTCGTCGTACGTTGCGGCAAGCGACTCGTAATACTCGTGCAGCGGCTGCACGGGCGGACTCTGTCGAACCGGTATCATCTCCAGATCGCGTCAATCATAGCGTGGGCGGTGCCAGACCTTCCTTTTGCGAGATGGATCAGGCGTGAGGGGACCGCGACTCGGATACCGCTGAACGATCCGCCCGCCGCGGCGAAAAGTGCACGATCCCTTCCACACGCCGAACCATGCCTCGTTCGGCACGAACAGCCGTGCGTTCTTCTCAACCGATGATGCGATTACCGACCGAACAGCAATCAGGGTTCCTCGATCACAAAATCCTCACCTGGCAGGGCTGGCGGCACGTGGAGTCGTTCGCGCAATGCGTTGAACTCTGTCACGAGCAGAAGTGGCTTGGCCATGACGGCGGCGAGTTCGTTCGCCCGCTTCTCGAGCGCAGCGACCTTGTCGGGATTCTCAGCAGCGAGGTTCTTTGTCTCGTACGGGTCTTCGGCGATGTTGTAGAGCTCGACGGCCGATGGAAGCACTGTCCGCCAGATCAGTTTCCAGTCGCCCTCGCGAATCCCTGCGCGAAACGGCTCGACGTTGTAGACGATCTCGGTGCGAGGCGACGGCTGGCCCTCGCTGATCGTTCCCCAGACGTTCAGTCCGTCGAGCGGCTTGCACTTGGCCGTGGACGCCCCGGCGACATGCGCGAGCGTCGGATACATGTCCACGACGTGGAGCATTCCGTTGACGACCGTCCCCGGCGCGATGTGCCCCGGCCAGTTGGCGAGCGCGCACACCCGTGTGCCGCCTTCGTAGAGCGACCCCTTGCCGTCTCGATACGGCCCGTTGTCGCACGGGATCTTGATCTTCGACATGTCGCCCTCGCCGGCGAACAATGCGTTGCGCGTGCCGCCATTGTCGCTCTGGAACACGATGAGCGTGTTGTCGCGCATGTGCTTGCGCTCGAGCGCATCGACTACGCGAGCAATCTGTTCGTCCATCGCCGTGATCGACGCCGCATACGCTCTGCGGCTCGGGTCGGCAATGTTCCCGTAGCGGTCAAGATACTCCGGGGGCGCCTGGTACGGCGTATGTGGCGCGTTGAACGTCAGATACAGGTAGAGCGGCGTGGATGCGTCGTGCCCATCGATGAGTTTCACGGCATCGTTTCCGAGCAACGTCGTCGTGTAGCCCTTCTCTCTGACGGGCTTGTTGTCCCGGTACCAGTCCAGAACCCCATGCTGTTCGTGCGTGAAATAGTCGAGCTCGCCGATCAGTGGCCCGTACTGGTAGTCGAATCCGCGCTGTCGTGGCCAGTACTTGCGGTCGCCATGTCCAAGGTGCCACTTTCCGATGATCGCGGTCGTGTAGCCCGCCTCCTTGAGCGCCTGTGGAAGCAGCCATTCATCGGTCGCCAGACCGTAGGTATGCCCCGAAAGAATGACGGCCGTCTGCAGACCGTAGCGAAACGGGTAGCGTCCCGTCATGAGACTCGCACGCGTCGGCGTGCACATAGGCTGGGCGTAGAACTGTTCGAGCCGTACACCCTTCGCAGCAAGCGCATCGATCGTCGGCGTTCGAATGTCTGCACCGTGGTAGCCTACGTCCTTCCAACCGAGATCGTCCGCTACGATGTAGACGATGTTGGGCTTGGTGGTCGCTTCAGCGCCGGCTGTGCTCACCGAACCCGAGTTGGTGACGGCGACTGCCGGGTTCGCGGAGACAATGACGATCGTGCATCCGGCCAGGATGACGAGTGCGGAAAGAAGTGCGCGACGAGTCGTAGACCACCGAAAGGGCATTCCAGGTATCTCCAGGTATTGGGTGTGACGAAGTCAATTGCGCGCGCTGCCGAGCGGACGGATACCAGCGAGTGCGTGCGCGTGTAAAGGGCAACTGGCCTTTCGGCCGGGTTGCGGGCTGACGAAAAGACGTCTCGATTGCCCAATTGGTGGTGTGATATTAGTTGGACGAGTTACGTGCTCGACTGGATCGACACCGGTCGGTGCGTGACGGAGGTCACGTTGCGGCGACGGCCTCGCAGACAGATGGCGTAAGAGCCAACAATTCTCGTGCGAGTAGCGAAGTGGAGGTATGCATGCTGATGACCACAGGCAAGCGGATTTCCGTTCGAGCTGCAATGGTAGCGATCTTGATGACGCTCGTCGTTGCGCTTGGATCGGCACAGACCGTGAAATACCAGGTCGACGCATCGGCGACATTTGCAACGTACAAGACCTACAAATGGGTTGATATCCCGGGTGGATTGCATCCTGATCAGATCACGAGCAACAACATCAAGGCGGCGTTTGACAGCACCCTCGCGAGCAAGGGATTCACAAAGGCTACCGGTGAGACGTCCGACCTCGTCGTCGGGTATCAGGTGGCGGTCGACCAGGAGAAACAGATCAACTTCTACGGCGGTCCCGGATGGCGCCTCGGCGGAATGGCATCGGCCAGCACATCGACGATCAACAACGGAGACCTGGTCTTTGATGCGTACGACACAAAGACGCAGTCGTTGATCTGGCGTGGCATTGCGACCAAGGCGATCACGCCGAGCAACAACCCTCAGAAGAACCAGCAGATGCTGCAGAAGGTGGTGACCAAGCTGTTGCAGAATTTCCCACCGCCTCCGCCCAAGAAATAGGTGACGTTACGTAGCCGGGTGGCGTCCGATGCCGCCTGGCTACTTTCCCTGCGGGTCCCTGCGGATCGGCCACGATAGCGATCTCGGCAGGCTCTTCTGCACCCGAGAACTTGCATGGCCCAAACGTAACGTGGACTTCGCCCTTTTTCCGGTGCGTAGACCACGGTCTGAAACACCTATGGAGTGGCTGTTCGTATTCGGTCACATCATGTTCGGACGACGGCTCTCGCGCCGCCAGGGTGACAGTACAATGACCGTGAACGCTGGCATGTTCATCAAACTCAGGAAGTATTGATGCCGCTCAAACCGGCAGCGAGCGCGGTCCGGCTCGTTGGGATTGAGAGCTCTGTCAGTGCGTGTCGAACCGGACAACCAGGGGGCCGTTCACCGCCTCCATAACGTACTCTGGAGGGAGGCCGTTCTCCACGAGCGTCGCGATCGTGCGCAGGTACTTGCGCGCGTGAAGGAAGAACTTCTTGTAGCCCGCGCACAGATAGTTCAGCCCCGGTTCGCCGCGCATCGTTGTCGCGAAGCGGTCTTTGGGACACCCGCCCCAGCACGCCTCGAGCACTTCGCACTCCCGGCACACCTGCGGAAGTGTCGCCTCCTTGTGTGCTCCGAAGCCCGTCGCCACGGATCGCTCGACCATCGCACCGAGGTCCCCGTCGAGCACATTCCCCAGCCGGTATTCGGGGTACACATAATGATCGCACGCGAATACGTCGCCGTTGTGTTCGAGCGCGACGGACGTCCCGCACGTCCTCGAGAACACGCAGACCGTCCCGGGCCGCCGCATCCAGCTCGCCAGTGCCCACTCGAAGTTCATTACGAACGTCGTGCCGACGTCCCTGCGCACCCATTCGTCGAACACGGCGATGAGGAAGTCGCCGTACCGCTCAGGCTCGACCGCCCACTCGGTTACCCGCGTGCTCATTCGGTCTGCGCCCCGTTCGGCCGGTGGGGCGAGGTCGAGACCCACAGCCCGGGTGGCATCGTCCGGAACGCGCTCGACTATCGGGATGAATTGGATGAACTCGACGCCCTCGCCCTTGAAGAAGCGGTAGACCTCGAGCGGCACTGTCGCGGTCTCGCGGGCGACGCACGCGAGGATATTGAATTCGACGCCATGCTTCTGGAGCAGACGCAGCCCGCCCATTACCGCGTCAAACGTAGGCCTCCCCGCCCGATCGAGCCGGTAGCGGTCATGAACCTCCCGAGGACCATCAAGGCTGAGCCCGATGAAGAAGTCATTCTGGCGGAAGAACTCGCACCACTCGTCGGTGAGAAACGTACCGTTGGTTTGCACGACGTTTCGGATGCGTTTTCGACTTCGAAACGGCTTCTGGAACTCGATCACCCGGCGATAGAAGTCGAGGCCCGCGAGCATCGGTTCGCCCCCGTGCCAGACGAATTCCACATCGGGGACTGGCTGGGCGTTCACGTACTGTTCGATATATGCCCGAAGCACATCGTCCGACATTCTGTAGTCTTCCCCGTGCCCATAGAGCGCGCGCTTCTCGAGATAGAAACAGTATTCACATTTGAGGTTGCACACTGGCCCCATGGTCTTGGCGAGTACGTGGAGACTTCGCCGAGGCCGGTCGCCAATCGAGTTCATGGGTCGGTTTCCTGCTTTGGGTGACCTGCTCGACCTCTTCCTCTTGTGCATCCGACACCTCGATCGTCATGGTCCGACGATGGCTCGTGGCTCGCGATGCTGCCACGCGACCGGCCGTCGATTCGTGAACGCGGCGTATTGCACGACTCGTGCCTCGTCATCTTGGACTTGGGTGCTCCTAGTGTTCATGGCGCATCGGGACGACTTTGCACGTGACGAAACGTGTCCGCGCAGCGTATTTCGTTACCGATTCCTCAAGTTGTTCTTGGGTGAGGAGCGCGTCGTCGTTCGCAGCGAGACTGGATTCACATCGCCAATCGCGATATCGCGTTCCTCGTTGGAGCCCTCGTCGAGTGGGGAGTTTTCCGGTTGCTTGCGTGGTTTTTAGCAGGGATAGGATCGATCGTGTATGTTTTGCATACGCCACGATCGCCTCGCCGCGAAGCTTTCGCACATCGAGAAGTCCCGCGGGCCTGAATTCAGACCGACGATGCAGGACCGTACGACCAGACGGCACGTGACGTGCTCTACGCCCTAGGCTTGCGGTCTTGTGCGCGCGGCGTTCGGTTCTCTGACGTCAAGTTCCCGAGGACGGATGAATGCGATCGTCGAATGTCACCTGGAGGCTCGGAGAGCGATTGACGCGGCACTGGTTGCATCGCCCGCCGATGACCGCTTCTGAGGAGCATTTTTCAACCGACAAGGAGAAAAGCCGATGCGAAGGATAGCCCACGCATTGAATCGAGCCCATACGACGACACTCGTCGCGGTCGCGCTGGCGAGTGCGGCGTTACCAACCCAGGCGCAGCAACCACAGGTCACCGGAACGCCGGGCTCGCCAGACGCAACGACGACCGTCAACGGCAGGCAGCTCCCCGCACCGCCGGGGAAGTTCGGCGGTGTCATCAAGGAGAGCGCCGCTGACTCCAAACCATACTGGCAACCGCGCGTCGTCCCGCCCAAGGGCGCGCCCAATGTCCTGCTCATCATTACCGACGATGCAGGATATGGCGTCTCGGGCACCTTTGGCGGCGTCATTCCAACGCCCGCCCTCGACCGTGTCGCAAAGGCGGGACTTCGCTACACCCAGTTCCACTCGACGTCGCTGTGCTCGCCCACGCGCGCCGCGCTCATCACCGGCCGCAACCACCACTCGGTCGGGTTTGGTGTCGTTGCCGAGATCTCGACCGGATTCCCTGGCTACGACTCGGTCATTGGCCCCGAGCACGCAACCGTTGGCCGGATCCTGAAGGACAACGGCTACGCGACGTCATGGTACGGCAAGAATCACAACACTCCATCGTATCAGTACAGCACCGCCGGACCCTTCGACCAGTGGCCGTCGGGAATGGGCTTCGATTACTTCTATGGCTTCATGGGCGGCGAGTCCAACCAGTGGGAGCCTTATCTGTTCCAGGATCACACGCAGATCTACCCCTGGGTGGGCAAGCCAGGCTACAACCTCATCACCGACGAGGCAGACAATGCCATCTCGTACCTGAACGAGCTCAACGCCGCCTCGCCCGACCAGCCGTTCCTGCTCTACTTCGCACCCGGCGCGACGCATTCGCCGCATCATCCGCCGAAGGAATGGATCGAGAAGTTCAATGGCAAGTTCGACATGGGCTGGAACGCCATGCGCGACGAGATCTTCGCCAACCAGAAGCGCCTCGGCGTGATCCCGCAAAACACACAGCTCACGCCCTGGCCGGCGGATTTGCCGACGTGGGACTCGCTAACGCCCGAGCAGAAGAAGCTCTACGCGCATCAGGCCGAGGTCTTCGCCGCCTACGTTGCGTACTCGGACTTCGAGATCGGACGCCTGATCCAGGCCGTTGACGACATGGGGAAGCTCAATAACACGCTTGTCATCTACATTGAAGGCGACAACGGTACGAGCGCCGAGGGGACGCTCACGGGCACGCCCAATACGTATACGGCATACAACGGCATTCCCGAGCTCCCGATCGACGTGGAGATGAAGTTCTACGACGCGTGGGGATCGGACCAGACGTCGCCGCACATGGCGGTGCCGTGGGCGTGGGCGTTCGACACGCCGTTCAAGTGGACCAAGCAGGTGGCGTCCTACTTTGGCGGAACCCGTCAGGGGATGGCGATCTCGTGGCCCGGGCATATCACTGACACAGGCGGCATCCGCACGCAGTTCCATCACATGATCGACATCGTTCCGACGATTCTCGAGGCGGCGGGCATACAGGCACCCGACACGGTCGACGGAATTAAGCAGAGCCCGATCGAGGGCGTGAGCATGGTCTACACATTCGATAAGGCGAACGCCAATGCGCCGTCGACGCGACACACGCAGTACTTCGAGATGTTCGCCAACCGCGCGATCTACCATGACGGATGGATTGCTGCGACGCCTCCGCCGATCACGCCCTGGGCGGCGACGGCCGGAGCCAAGCTGCCGGATATAGCGACTGGCTATAAGTGGGAGCTCTACAACCTTGCCGAGGACTACGCCCAGAATACGGACGTATCGGCGAAGTACCCCGAGAAGCTCAAGGAGCTCCAGAAGCTCTTCCTCGAGGAGGCGGCCAAGTACAACGTCTTCCCGCTTGAGAACTCGGTCTTTACGCGACTGACCTCGCCGAGACCCAGTCTGACGCCTGCGAGGGCTGTCTACACCTATACGCAGCCGACCGCCGGCATCCCGACGAGTAATGCGCCGAGCATCCTCGACAAGTCGTACACGATCACGGCCGAGGTCGACGTGCCGCAGGGCGGCGCCGAAGGAATGCTCGTTACGCTGGGTGGCCGTTTCGGCGGGTACGGTCTTTATCTGCTGAAGGGCAAGCCAGTATTCACCTATAACCTGTTCAACCTGGAACGAGTCAGGTGGGCGGGCGAGCAGACGCTCGCTCCTGGAAGGCACACGATCGTCTTCGACTTCACCTACGACGGCCCCGGGCTGGGCAAGGGCGGCACGGGGGTGCTGAAGGTCGACGGCGTGGCGGTGGCGACCCAGAAGATGGCGCACACGATCCCGTTGTCGATGAGTATCGACGAGTCCTTCGACATAGGCACAGACACCAGATCGGGCGTGAACGACGCTGACTACCAGGCACCGTTCGCGTTCACGGGGAAGATTGTCAAGGTAACGGTCGAGCTCAAGCCGGGCGCGATGACGGCTGCTGACCAGAGGGCGCTCGACCAAGCGACGGAGCGAGCCAGGTTCGCGAGCCAATAGCGAGGCACTGTCCGAGAGGCCGGGACGTCGAGTCGGCGCGCAGTCGCAGGCTCGACGCCTCGGCCTCTCGACAATGTAATGAATACGACCGGTCCACGGCGTTGCACCCTGCCACGAGGTTGACAATGCTCGCTAGACAGCCTGTTACCTGGGACGACGTGCACAAATGGAGGTAGCATTACGGCGGAGCTCCGTAAGGGCCGTTATCGGACGCAACTTTAGTTAACGTGTTCCCAACGTCCACACACGTGCGCTCCCGTCATCGAGCGACCATCGGTTGAGTGCATCGGTTATGCGACACGCACTCCTCATCGCGCTCGTCGCCGCGTGTGGCGCGTTCGGATGCACGCGCGGCCCCGCTCACGGTCCGGATTCCGGAGGCAGACCGCCTGGCGTCACGACGGGTCGCTGGGTGACCGGGCCTCGGGCCGGGGACCAGGATCTCCTCGCCGTGGACTTTGTCGATGCGACGCACGGTTGGGCCGTCGGCGACATTGCACCGTCCGGAAGCGCGATCATGTTCTCGCCCGATGGCGGCCATACGTGGCGCGCAGCGACGGCGACGACCGAAGTCCTCGCATCGGTCTGTTTCGTCACGCCCGAACGAGGCTGGGTCGCCGGATATGCCGGCCAGATC
>JBGAKX010000136.1:0-11990 GCA_044224215.1 Blastocatellia bacterium | reverse complement strand
GATACGTCGACCGATACGGCCTGCCGCTTCTCGAGCTGGACGACATCGTCTGGGAGCCCGGCAAGATCGCGGTGCTGAGACCCGAATCCGACATCGTTTCGGACCTCGACGCCTTCGTTTCGAGACACGAAACCTGGGTTGTCGAGGGCTGCTACGGCGAGCTCGTCGAGCGCGTGCTGCCGCTGTGCACCGAGGCGCTCTTTCTGAATCCCGGAGTAGACGCGTGCCGGGCGAACAACAGGCGCCGTCCGTGGGAGCCGCACAAGTACGCCTCGGCTGAGGCGCAGGACAGCATGCTCGAGCCGCTTCTCGTGTGGGTTGAGGAGTATTATTCACGGGACGACCAGTGGTCGCTGGCGAACCATCGACGCATCTTTGACGCCTTCGAGGGCAGGAAATCCGAGATCACGGGCCCGATTCCGGACCCATGATCCCGGACGCCGGGACCGGCGACCGGCAGTATCGTTTCGAGCTCGCTCGGAACCGGGGGATGACCATGGTGATGTCTCGGAAATTCACGGTATCGATTCTCTTTCTGGCGGTGATCCTCCTGTGCGCTGCGGGCACGCCGTCGCAGACACCGTTGAACCAGAAGGCCGCCGATGTCTACGACGTCACGAACGTGCTCGATGCAGGCGCGTGGCACAAGGTGAACGCGTCGCCGTACTACATCGCATCGCAGGTCAACGTGCTGTGCGCCGCGCCGACCGCCGCGACCATCGCGGACCAGCGTGCCTCGAATCCGCATGCCGCGGCGGCGATCACGGTCTTCGTGAACCGGACGGGCACCGATGCAATGCTCTCGCCCTCTCCTCAGGTGTTTCCGGAGGGCTCGGTGATCGTGAAGAAGAAGGTGAATCCCCGCTCGGATACGGATACGGCTCTGCTGTACACCGTGATGGTCAAGCACGCGCCGGGATACAACCCCGATGCGGGCGACTGGGAATTCATCGTCGTCGCCGCCGACGGCAGAACCGTTCAGGCACGGGGAGCGCTCGCAAACTGCATCGCGTGCCATCAGCCGCAGAAGAACAGCGATTTCGTGTTCCGGACGTATCTCGGGAACTGACGGTTGTCTCGACGGGCGCGCCGCGTGCCGGGCGGGCACGCGCGCGCGACAGTGCGGGGGGCGCGTGATGGAGAAAGTAAACCTTGACGACAAGTTCGGGTGTTTCGCCGAGCACTGGCGACCCAAGATCGTCGCGACCTTGAACGGCCAGGAGCTCAAGGTCGTGAAGTTCCAGGGCGAGTTTCTATGGCATCAGCACGACGAGACCGACGAGCTGTTCCTTGCGTGGAAAGGGCACTTCCGTATCGAGTTCCGCGACCGCACCGTCACGCTTGCGCCGGGCGAGCTGATCGTCATTCCGCGAGGTGTCGAACATCGGCCCGTCGCCGACCATGAGGTCGAGGTGTTGCTGATCGAGGCCGCCGAGACGGTGAACACGGGCAATGTCGTTGACGAGCGACTGACCGCGGGGCCGCTCGAGCGTCTGTAGGAGAACCGACGTCCACGGAAACCGAATCGACCGGCGCGGTGTCAAACCCTGACGTCATCGCGAATCCTCGGACTGTTGAGTGGCGGACCCCATGAAGCGAGTTGCCTTTGTTGCAATGGTGTGCGTGCTCGGCCTGCTCTGTGCCCAGACGAGCGTGGCGGAGCCCGGACCGCGGGTGCTCGCCTTCACGCACGTGACGGTGATCGATGCGACCGGTGCACCTGCACTTCCCGATTCGACTGTTGTCATTACCGGGAACCGCATCACCGCGCTCGGGCGGACGGGTCGAGTGCGGGTTCCGAACGACGCCACGACGATCGATGCGTCGGGCAAGTTCATGATTCCGGGTCTCTGGGACATGCACGTCCACTTCACCGAGACCGAGCGGACGTTTCCGCTCTTTGTCGCAAACGGCGTGCTCGGTGTCCGAAACGCCGGCGGCGATGCCGATCAGCTGTTTCGCTGGCGGGCGGAAGTGGCCGCCGGCACGCTCGTTGGTCCGCGCATCGTCGCGTGCGGACCGATCGTGGACGGACCAAAGCCCGTCGCGCACGGGCCGACGATTGGAGTCGGGACGGTCGCCGAGGCGCGCCGGATCGTCGACGACTTCAAGAAACGCGGCGCCGATTTTATAAAGGTCTACGACACGCTCCCCAGGGACGCGTACTTTGCCGTCATCGACGAAGCGCGCAAGGTGCACATCCCCGTCGCCGGCCACGTGCCTTTGTCCGTCTCGTCGCTCGAGGCGTCCGACGCCGGGCAGCGGAGCATCGAGCACCTCGGCACGATTCTCGAGGGGTGTTCGACGGTCGCGGATGAGCTCCGCGCAGACGAAGCCGCACCGATTCCCGAAGGCGACCTCACCGAGATACCGCGCCGAATCGCTGCCCGTGGCGAACGAATGCTCGCCACCTATGACGAGGCGCGCGCGTCGATACTCTTTGCGCATTTCCGGCGCAACCACACGTGGCAGGTTCCGACACTCGTCACAAAGCGGGCGCTCGCGTTTGTCGACGACATGAGCAGACAACCGGACGACCGGCTGAAGTACGTGCCGGCTGCGACCATCGACGCGTGGAGGCCGGCCAGTAACTTTCTGTCCCGCTACCGGACCGAAGGGTACATCGACTACAGGAAACGACTCTATCAAAAGGAGT
The DNA here is from genome assembly GCA_044224215.1 of Blastocatellia bacterium. Lineage (GTDB taxonomy): Bacteria > Acidobacteriota > Blastocatellia > UBA7656 > JADIYM01 > DAOMFM01. Next base: position 9,334 of record JBGAKX010000136.1, on the reverse strand, counting down.
TGGAGCTGACCGGCACGATGCGGCGAGCCGGGGTCGGGTTTCTTGCGGGGACGGACCTGAGCGTCGGGTACATCTTTGCCGGGTTCAGCCTTCACGACGAGCTCGAGCTGTTCGTCAAGGCGGGCTTCACACCGATGGAAGCGTTGCAGACCGCAACGCGGAATCCGGCGGAGTATCTCGGTGAGTTGTCGTCGTCGGGAACCGTCGAGCGGGGAAAGGTCGCGAACCTTGTGTTGCTGGACGCCAACCCGTTGGAGGACATCACGAATACCCGGCGCGTGGATTCGGTCGTGCTCAACGGACGGTACTTCTCGCACGAGGAGTTGCAGCGGATGCTCGCGAGCGCCGAGGCTGCGGCGAAATGACGTGTGGGCTGGAGCCGGACCCCTTCAGGGTCCGAAATGCTATTTCGTGTAACCGGGGGTCGTCGTCGCGCTCCGCGCGCCTCGACCCCCGGCTATTTCGCTGCACCCCTCCGGGGTGCTCGGAGCTTGTCACTACGGGGCGTCGATTCCACGTGAAACGGCGGAATCCAACCGGACCCGGCGCGGTGTCCTGAACTCACGCAACACTCCGCGGACAGCTGAGATCCGAGCACTCGTTCAGGGTGCTCGGATCGTGGTCATCCAGTCATTCGCGCGCGCATCACCGACTCCGGGCAGGGACCATTGAGGCTCGTCAGACGCAGCCGCGTCCGAGCACCCTGAAAGGGTGCGGAACAATAGCCGGGGGTCTAGGAGCGGAGCGACGACGACCCCCGGAACCGCACAATTCACGCAGCGACCCTGAAGGGGTCGCATTACGTCTCGAGCGTTTTCGCAAACTCCCGCAGCGTGAGGCTCGTCAGACGCAGCTGCGTCCGAGCACCCTGAAAGGGTGCGGCATAATAGCCGGGGGTCGAGGAGCGGAGCGACGACGACCCCCGGAACCCCGACCATAACGTTTGCGACCCTGAAGGGGTCGCGCTCGGCCGTGTGGGTCTCGGCTGCGGAAGCGGCGTTATACTTGGCCCGCATGACCAACGCGGCCGACACCCGATCCATCACCATCGTCACGTACGACGACCGCTTCGCGGATGCGTTCGACCGGCTCAACCGCGAGTGGCTCGTCGCCTACGGGCTGTTCGAGGAGAGCGACCGAACGCACCTTGAACACCCTCGACAGTCGATCATCGAAACCGGCGGCGAAATCTTCCTCGCCGTGCACGACGAGACGGTTGTCGGGACGTGCGCCGTTGTCCGGTGCGACGACGAAACGTTCGAGCTCGTGAAGCTCTCGGTCGCGAGCGAGATGCGCGGCGCCGGATTGGGTCGCAGACTCTCGGAAACCGCGATCTCATGGGCGCGCGAGCACGGCGCGCGGCGCGTGGTCCTGCTGTCTTCGACAAAGCTCGGCGCGGCGCTCAGGCTCTACGAGCGCATGGGATTTCGCTACGGTTCGCTGCCCGCCGATCCGACGTACGCTTCGGCCGACGTCTTCATGGAGATGGACCTGTCATGAGCGCTCACGAACGGATGACGGTAGCCGTCGGCGACATAACGCTCGCGGATGTTGACGCAATCGTAAATGCAGCAAACAGTACGCTTCTCGGTGGTGGTGGCGTCGACGGCGCAATACACCGGGCTGCCGGACCCGAGTTGCTGGCCGAGTGCCGTGGCCTGGGCGGATGCGCTACCGGCGACGCGAAGATCACGCGTGGCTACCAGCTCATAGCAAGGCACGTCATTCATACCGTGGGACCGGTCTGGCACGGCGGCCAGCGCGGCGAAGAGAGACTGTTGCGATCGTGCTACCGGACCTGCCTCGACATAGCGGCTCGGCACGACCTGCGAACGATCGCGTTTCCCGCGATCAGCTGCGGCGCCTATGGGTATCCGCTCGAAGCCGCAATAGCCGCAGCCGTGGACGAGGTCGCCGCTTTCCTCGGCGGGCACTCCGAGATCGACGAGGTTCGGTTCGTCTGCTTCGATGCGCGAACGGCGGACACGTACCGACGCGCGTTGCGGGAGCGCGCTTCGAACGCCGGGCGTTCAGGGTTTTCACGTTGATTTGTATCACAAAGTACTCTACAGTGCTGCCTGCGAACCGGGATTCGTGCAATCCGATGGCAGGAACGTGAAGATCATGAAACAGGCGTTCGAGATCGTGCTGTTGGTGTGTGGAGTCCTGCTCCTCGGCGGCTGCGGGCGCTCCAGCAATGTGCTGCTCGGCCGTGTCGAGGCGACAGTCGGAGGGCACGTCGTCGTCGTGACCGACTGCTACCGCACCGAAGTCCCGTTGCCCGAGAGCCGGACCGACGCGAGTACCGGCGAGACCATCTCGACATTTGCACCATGCCGCGATGCGGTCGTCGAGATCAGAGGTCAGAACCTGACCGTGAACGGTCGCCAATACGGCCGGCTTAATGACGGCGACGTCGTCCTGGTTGATCACGGCCGCGTGCTGGTCAACGATCACGACGCTTCGACGAAGGCAACGTAAGCTCCTGTCAGCCGCAACGCGCCTGAGGCACGTGGTGCCGGCTCCGCGACCGAGCGACAGGCCGGTTGCCCGCCACGCCCGTTTGGTTATACTGAGTGCTCCCTTCCACGTGCCTGTTTCACTCGCGACACGCGTCGCGAACCCCTGTCCAAGGAGCGCTCATGAGCCAACAGGAGCTGTCCGCACCGCCCGCCCCGTCCGCGCCGTCACAGACCACCGAGCTCACCCTTCGCGCCGTGATCGTCGGCCTCGTGGTTGCCGCGGTGATCGGCAGTGCGTATCCGTACTGCGTGCTGAAGCTCGGTTTCGGGCCGAACCTCTCCGTCGTGTCGGCATTCTTTGGCTTCATCGCGCTCGTGCTCATCATGCGCGCCGCGGGCACCAACGCACGCGAGAACAACATCGTGCAGACCATGGGCACGAGCGCCGGACAGACGGCGTTCATGTGCGTCCTGCTGGCGGCGTTCGACATGCTGAACCGCAACGGCGTGCTCAACCCGCCGATCCATCTCGGCACCATGCAGATCTTCCTGTGGCTCTGCTCGGCGAGCATCCTCGGCATCCTGCTTGCTGTTCCAATGCGCCGTCATTACATCGACGAAGAGAACCTTACCTACGCTGACGGCCTCGCAGCCGGTCAGACGATCGTCGTGCTGCACGAAGGCCGCGAAAAGGGCGCGTCGGCCGGCCCCGTCAAGGCGCTCGGCGTCGGAAGCCTTTCGTCCGGCGCGTTGATGCTCATGACGAGCTTTCTGAAGTGGTTTCCCGACACGTGGTTCCTGCCGGGCATGCAGCCGATGAACATCGGCTTCAACTGGAGCCTGCTGTCGTTCGGGTCGGGCCTTCTCGTGGGGTTCCGAATCTGTCTTGCGATGGCGATCGGCATGGCGATCAGCTGGTTCATCCTTCCGAACTATCTGCTGTCGCACGGAATGATCGCCGAGAAGACGTTTCCGCTGACCCTCAGGTGGGTCATGTGGCCCGCGACGGGCCTGATGGTTGCTGGCGGCCTGACATCGCTTTTTCTGAAGTGGAACCTGATCGTGAAGACGTTCCAGGGGCTGAAGGGGAGCTCGGTCGACCACAAGGACTTTCCGATGAAGTGGGTCGGCATCGGCAGCGTCGTGATGACGGTCGTCATCTGCTTTGTCCAGTACTTCAGCATGGGAATCCCGCTTTACCTGTCATTCATTGCGATCCTGCTCTCGCTGCCGCTGATGCTCGTCGGACTGCGCGTGCTCGGCGAAACGAACTGGGGCCCGATCAGCGCGATGTCGAACATGATGCAGGCGATCTTTGCGTTCATCTCGCCTGGCAACGTTCCAGTGAACATGTCGTCGAGCGGTCTGACGGGCACCATCGCCGTGACGTCCGAAGCGCTGATGCAGGACTTCAAGGCCGGTCAGTTGATCGGCTCGAATCCTCGCCGACTGACGATCGCGCAGCTCATTGCGGCGCCGGTCGGAGCGCTCGCCACGGCGCTCGTCTACCCGGTGCTGCGCGACAAATTCGGCATCGGGCCCGAGGGTCTCTCATCGCCGATCAGCGTCAAGTGGGCCGGTTTTGCCGAGCTGCTTACGAAGGGCTTCGATGCGCTGCCGAAGGGCTGCATCGTCGGCCTGTTCGTGGGAATTGGGGTCGGCATCGTCCTGACGCTTCTTGCGACGACGAGTATTGGCGACAAAGTCCCGTCGCCGTCTGCCATGGGGATCGGCATGCTGCTGCCGGCAGCCGTGTTGCTCACCTTCATCATGGGCGGCGTCGCGCAGCTCATCTGGACAAAGTCGTCGACAAGGACCGAGGACGAGTACCGAATCCCGCTCGCATCCGGTCTGATTGCCGGCGAGGCCATTCTCGCGGTTGTGCAGGCCGTGCTCGCCGGAGCGGGCTTCAATATCTGACCGAAGGCGGTGGGCCGCCCTGGAATCGCCACACATCACGGGATTTGTGATTCGCGACGCCTGCGCGGCTGATTCGCCGGCGCTCTCGCGACTGCTGGGGCAGCTCGGACACCCGACCGCGGCAGACGTCGTCCGCGAGCGGTTGCGCGTCCTCGAGATGTCGGGTGACCGTGCACTGGTTGCTGTACGTGACGAGACGGTCATCGGGCTGCTGACGCTCCACCGCACGCCGTCGCTTCATCGCGAGCCCGATGGGCGCATCTCGTCGCTCGTCGTGGCCGACGATGCCCGGGGACTCGGTGTCGGGAGCGCGCTCGTGCGCGCGGCCGAGGAGATCTGCCGCGCCGGCGGCTGCGGCCGGATGGAGGTCATGAGCAGCATCGATCGCGTCGACGCGCACAGGTTCTACGAGCAGCACGGGTATCGTGAGAGCAGGAAGCGGTTTCGCAAGAGTCTCGAACGACCGTAGTTCATTGCAGACTTGCGCGACGGTCGTTCTGAGGGCCGAGCCCTACCGGGCCCGGATCCTGGCGTGCGGCGTGCGCGCAATCAATGAACCAGAGCCGGGTGCGGTAGCGCCCGGCCACGTGGCCAGATATCAATCTCTCGACACGATGCAGACCGAGCCCTACCGGGCCCGGCTCTGGTGCACGGATTGACTGCTGAAACGGCGTCTGGGGCGGTGCTGTCATGCTACTCTCCGCAATCATCCGTATCGCCGTCGACCTGGACTGAGAGCACGCACAATGGACACCTATCTGTCGCCGCTGAATGTTTCGTTGATTGTCCTTGGCAGCATGTTCCTTGGCGTGCTGCTTGGCTGGCTGCTCCGCCCGCTGCTTCCGGAGCACCACTTCCTCGAAGGCACGACGGAATCGGTCAAGCTCTCGGTCGGGTTGATCGTCACGCTGTCGGCGCTGGTCATCAGCCTGATGGTCAGTTCGGCAAAGAACTCGTTCGACTCGAAGACAGCCGAGCTGAACGAGATCTCGTCGAACATCGTGATGCTCGATCGCACGCTCGCGCAGTACGGACCCGAAACGGATGAGGCCCGCGCGAAGATTCGCAGCGAGGTCGAAGCACGGATACACAAGATCTGGGAGAACGGAGGTCTGACGCCGCAAACGGTCCCGGACAACGAACACACCGCGAACATCGAAGGCGTTCAGAACCTGATCGTCAATCTCGCGCCAAAGACCGACGCACAGCGCCTTCTTCAATCGCAGGCGCTTTCGATCAATCAGGAACTCTCCCATTCGCGCTGGCTGCTCGACGTTCAGTACCGCGAGCCTTCGATCCCAAAGGCGTTTCTCGTCGTGCTCAACTTCTGGCTGATCGTCGTGTTTGGCGCGTTCAGCCTGCTCGCGCCGCGCAATACGACGGTCACGTCAGCGCTCCTGGTATGTGCCGTCGCTGTGTCGTGCGCGCTGTTTCTCATCCTCGAGCTCGAAACGCCCTACAACGGCATCATCAAGCTCTCGCGCGCACCGATGACCGAGGCGCTCTCGCGGCTCGGAAAGTAGTCGCGTGCTCGCGAGGCGGTCATGGCGATCGAGCAGATAGCGTACTACCTGAACCGTCGGGACGAAGTCCCGAATCAGGAACTGGCGGATCGGAGTATCCATGACACGCAGCCAACTGCTTCTCGAACGACTCGACGAGATCGGCCGCTCGCTCGAGCAGACCGGGCTCGCGCTTGCACTCATTGGCCTGGGGTCGGTCGGGGTCGAGCGCGAACGGCTCGACGACTTCTCGGATCTCGACTTCTTTGCCGTCGTCAAGCCTGGATACAAGCGGCAATTCATCGAGAACCTGGACTGGCTCGAGTCGATCCACCCCGTCGCGTATCGGTTTCAGAACACGGACGACGGCTACAAGCTGCTCTATTCGGATGGCGTCTTCTGCGAATTCGCAGTGTTCGAGCCTGCCGAGCTGGCGCGTATCCCATACGCCCCCGGCCTTGTGGTCTGGAGCGTCCCGGGCGTCGATGCGTCGATCGGAACACCCGTGCTTCCGATTCAGCCCGCCGCCGCCCGATCCGTCGAGTGGCTTGTCGGTGAAGCGCTCACGAATCTCTACGTGGGGATGTGCCGTTTTCGCCGGGGCGAGAAGCTGTCCGCCGAACGGTTCGTTCAGCATTACAGTGTCGATCGGGTCATCGACCTGATCGTGCAGGCCGAGCCCGAGCCGTCCGGGTTGCGCGATCCGTTCAACATCGAGCGCCGTCTCGAGGCCCGGTATCCGGGCACGGCCCAAGTGCTCGCGTCGTTCGTTCAAGGGTACGACCGCACGCCGCAATCGGCGTTGGCGATTCTGTCGTTTCTCGAGGCGCGGTTCGCAGTCAACGCGCCGATGGCCGCGGCAGTGCGCCGGCTGTGCGAATCGGGCCCCGAGTGAACGGCAGCGCGCTCGCCTTGCCCCGTGGCCGCCAGTTGGGCAACCTAGGGAAGTTTCGGAACCGTGGCATCCGCCTTACGAGAGGTGCATCGATGACCTTTGCAAGACGCGTATTCCTGATCGCGGGCGTCTATGGCCTGGTGGCGCTCCTCCCGCAGTATTTTCTCGAGACGCGAAACGGCCTGGACTACCCACCGGCGATCAATCATCCGGAGTACTACTACGGATTCGTCGGCGTGGCGCTCGCGTGGCAGGTGCTGTTTCTGCTGCTGTCGCGCGACCCGGTTCGCTACCGGGTGATGATGATCCCGGCCGTGCTCGAGAAGGCGAGCTTTGGCATCGCGACGATCGTCCTCTACGCGACCCAGCGGACCTCGGCGTTCATGCTCGTGTGCGGCCTCGTGGACCTGTTTCTCGGCGGGCTGTTTGCGATCTCCTACGTCAAGACGGCGGAACGCGCCGCGACCACGACGTAACTCATGGATCTCAAACTGTCCGGCAAGGTCGCGATCGTCACGGGCGCCAGTCGCGGAATCGGGCGGGCCATCGCGGAGACGCTCTCAGCCGAGGGCGTGCTGCTTTCGCTCGTTGCGCGAACCGAGCACCAGCTCGACGAAGTCGACAAGTCACTGCCAACGCCGTGCCTGGTGATCGCGACCGACTTGACCAATCCCGATGCGCCCGGCGACGTTGTCGCCCGCACGGTCGAGCGCTATGGTGCGATCGACGTGCTCGTCAACAACGCCGGCGCGACAAAGCGCGGCGATTTTCTGGGGCTCGATGATGACGACTGGAACGACGGATTTGAGCTCAAGTTCTATGCCGCGATGCGCTGTTCGCGGGCGGCGTGGCCTTACCTGAAGGAGAGTGGAGGATCGATCGTCAACGTCGTCGGAATCGGCGGGCGCACGGCCAGCGCCGAATTCACGATCGGTGGCGCGGTCAACGCGGCATTGCTCAACCTGACAAAGGCACTTGCCGACCGCGGGATCGACGACGGAGTTCGCGTAAATGCGGTCAACCCGAGCACGATCGCGACCGAACGGCTTCACGCACGGATCGACCGAATTGCCGACGACGAGGGGGTTGACCGCACAACGGCGGAACGTCGGTTGGCAGAGGCGCTTGGTATCGCGCGATTCGGCGATCCTGAAGACATTGCCCGCGCCGTGGCATTTCTCGCATCGCCCGCCGCGGGCTATTGCCAGGGCGCCATCCTCGACATTGACGGCGGGAAGACGCGGACCCTCTGACGGCGCGTTCGAATCGTCCGTGCGAGCATTGTTCGCCCTGTTTTGATATGTTTGCACGAGCCCGCCGGCGGCAGGTCGCGCACACGCCGGACTCAATCGACACACCGGGAGGAACAGCATGACAACGGCGGCATCGTTGCTCATCGTCGTGGTTGCAATGCTCTCCGGCCAGGCGCCGGCAAAGGACGCACCGGCCGACAAGTACGGGCTGCCCGCATTGCACGTCATCAGGCACGCGATTCTCGGTCCGACCTACAGTTGCCGAACCGTGTCGGAGTTCTCGCAGGGGTACCAGCAGACCGCACTCTTCCTGTCGGAGTACAGCCGGCAGCGGAATTCGCCGGACCTGCTGTTCAACGGCGCCTGCGGCAGCGAGAACTACTTCCAGGCCTCGACGGCGGGCGACGACATGGCGCTCGTGGCCGACCTCGGGCCGAACGTTCCGCTGACTGCCGTCACGGCGCAGCGCGCGTTCAGCTACAAGACGCCGTCGGGCCTGCAGGGCGAGACACAGTTCGCGATGAGCGCTACGGTGATCTCGGGGCACACGTATGTCGTGCTGATCAACAAGGCGGACGTCCGGGGGCTCGTGGTGTTCAACGTGGTGTCGTTCGAGCCGGACAAGTCGGTCGAGATCAACTATGCCGTGAAGAGCTACGCGGTCCAGCAATCCGCGGCCACGGCGGTCGGATTCGATCCTGCGCGGGAGAATCACGACGATTAGGCGGGTTTGAGTGTGACAGGACGATCCGTGACCGATTCGATCGCAATCCGGCGGGCTCGACCGGAAGACGCGCCTGACCTGATGCTTATCTACAGTGGACGCGCGGCGTTCAGCGGGACGCTGCAGCTGCCGTATCCGGCCGAGACATTCTGGACGAACCGCCTGGTAAACGCACCGGAAGGAACACACGATCTGGTTGCCGTCGCGGGCGGCCATGTGGTCGGCATGGTCGGGTTGCACTGCAATCCGCTCAAGCCGCGCCGCAGCCACGCCGCGTCGATCGGAATCGGCGTGCACGACGAGTGGCAGGGGAAGGGCGTTGGCACTGCGCTCCTGAAGGCGGCGATCGACCTCGCCGACAACTGGTTGAACCTGGTCCGGCTCGAGCTGGAGGTGTTCGCGGACAACGAGCCTGCGCTGCGGCTGTACTCGCGGTTCGGGTTTGTGGAAGAAGGACGTTTTCGGGCGCACGCATTCCGTAATGGCTCGTACGTGGACTCGATCGCCATGGCTCGCGTGCGCACGGAACGGCTCGGTTCGGCCGGCGCTCCATCAATTACCCCAAGGAGTTCGTGGTG
>JBGAKX010000135.1:0-12058 GCA_044224215.1 Blastocatellia bacterium | reverse complement strand
TGGGCGGACATGGTTCTCGTCAGCGCGATGATGGTCCAGCGCGAGTCGCTCGCGAGCGTCGTCGCGCGCGCCAAGGCGCGCGGAAAGCGGGTTGCCGTTGGCGGCCCGTACGTATCGACCACTCCCGACGCGGTTCCGGACGCCGATCATGTATTCATTGGGGAAGCCGAAGAGACGGTGCCCGAGTTTCTGGCCGACCTGGCAACCGGTTCGCCAAAGCCCGTCTACAGCGCGAACGACCGGCCAAAGCTGGCACGGACGCCGGTCGCCGAGTTTGCACTCGCCGATCGTCGACACTACAGCTCGATGTCGATCCAGTATTCACGAGGGTGTCCGTTTCAGTGCGAGTTTTGCGACATCATCGAGATCTATGGTCGCGTCCCGCGCACGAAGAGCAACGAACAGGTGCTTGCGGAGCTCGATGCGCTGCTCGCGGCCGGGTGGCGCGGGCTCGTTTTCATCGTCGACGACAACTTCATCGGCAACAAGAAGAACGTCAAGCGCCTGCTGCCGGAGCTCGCCGACTGGTCCGAGCGACACGGCCGTCCGTTCTACTTCGCCACCGAGGCAAGCCTGAACCTTGCGGATGACGACGAGATGCTGGCTGGAATGCGCCGTGCGGGTTTCTACCGTGTCTTTCTCGGCATCGAGACGCCAGTCGAGGCAAGCCTTACCGAGGCGCTCAAGGGACAGAACACCAAACGCGATCTTGTCGAGTCGGTGCGCAAGATCCAGAGCTACGGGATGGAGGTCATGGCGGGCTTCATCGTCGGATTCGACAACGATCCCGAGGACATCTTCAAGCTGCAGGTCGACTTCATTCGCGAAAGCGCGATCCCCCTCGCCATGGTCGGCTTGCTGACCGCGCTTCCCGATACCCAACTCTGGAGACGACTCAAGCGCGAGGGCCGGTTGATCGCCGACAGCAGCGGAAACAACACGGACGGCACATTGAACTTTGTGCCGACCATGGACGCCACGCGACTGGTCGAGGGTTACAAGTCGGTTTTGCGCGCGATCTACAGCCCGGCGGAGTACTACCGCAGGGCGCTCGACTCGCTCAGCCGCGTAGCGAACGGACTGCCGTCACGGGAGTTCGGCCTGACACCCAGCAACCTGGCGGCGTTTGTGCGCGTGACGATGGCGCTCGGCGTCCGCGACGGCGCCCGCCGAGAGTTCTGGAGTTACCTGCGGCAGGTGTTTGCGGATCACCGCGACAAGCTGGGACACGCCGTCACGCTCGCGGCGATGGGGTATCACTTCCGCAAGCAGACCGAGGAGTGCTGCGGGGAACCGTAGGCTTGCCGCAGATTTGCGCAAATGCCGCAAATCTGATGCTCGCTACAGGATGAACTGGCCCACGTGAGGTCCAGGATTGTTCAGCGACGTCCGCAATGCGAGCTCGAGCACATCGCGCGTTTCAGCCGGAGAGATGATCGCGTCACAATAGCCGCGTGCCGCGGCGTACTTCGCGTCAAGTTGATGCTCATAGTCGGCGCGCGTCCGGTCCATCGCGGCCTTCAGTTTTTCGTCGGGTTCCTTGCCTTCCGCCGCAAGCTTCGCGAGCTGGCTTCCATACGCCGCAACAACGGCGGATTCTCCCTCCATCACGCCCATCCGGCCGGTCGGCCAGGTGAAGATGAAGTCCGGATCAAATCCCTGCCCGGCCATCGCATAGTACCCGGCGCCGGATGCGTGGTTGATCGTGAGCACGATCTTGGGAACGGTCGCCGTAGCCATCGCCTCGACGAAACGTGCCCCTGCGCGAATGATGCCGGAGTGCTCGGCCTCGGTGCCGACCATGAATCCCGAAACATCCTGGACGAAAAGCAGGGGCGTCCCCTGGCGGTTGCACGTGTCGATGAAGTACGCGACCTTCTCGGCGCTCTCGGTGTAGATGATGCCGCCAAATCTCGGCGCCCCACCCGCGCGCTTCACGAGGTTGCGCTGGTTCGTGATCACTCCGACCGGAATGCCGTGGATCCGCCCGTGACCGGTGATCATCTCGCGCGCATAGTCGGACTGAAACTCGTCGAGGTGTCCCTCGTCGAGAAGGCACGCGAGAACGTCGTACATGTTGTACGGCTGGCGGTGGTCGGCCGGAAGGATCTCCAGCAGGCGCTCGACCTCGGCAGCGGGCGGCAAGGGCGGCGCAAGCGTCACGTCGACCGGCGGCGGCGGCGCGAGCTCCGAGACGATCTCGCGGATCTTGTCGACGCACGCTTCGTCGCTCGGCACGCGGTAATGCGCCACGCCGCTGATCTCCGTGTGCGTCCGCGCACCGCCGAGCGTTTCGCCGTCGACCGTCTGGCCGGTCGCTCCCTTGACGAGGTTCGGTCCGCCGAGACCCATGAACGACGTGTTCTCGACCATCAGGATCACGTCCGACAGCGCGGGCAGGTATGCGCCGCCGGCGATGCACGGACCCATGACAGCCGAAATCTGCGGGACCTTCAGAAAATGGCGCATCACGGAGTTGTAGTAGAAGATGCGCGCCGCGCCGTACTGCCCGGGGAAGACGCCTCCCTGGTACGGCAGGTTCACGCCCGCCGAGTCCACGAGGTAGACGATCGGCACGTGGCATCGCATGGCGATCTCCTGCGCCCTCAGCATCTTCTTGATCGTCTCGGGCCACCACGAACCTGCCTTGACCGTCGCATCGTTCGCCACGACGACAATCTCGCGGCCGCTGCAACGACCGACGCCCGTTACGACACCCGCCCCCGGGGCAGAGCCGTCGTACTGGTCGAACGCGACGAGCTGGCCGATCTCGAGAAACGGGGCGCCCCGATCGAGCAGCAATTCGATGCGCTCGCGTGCCGTGAGCTTGCCCTGGTCGTGCTGGCGATCGATCTTGTCGCCGCCGCCGCCGAGCGCCACGCGCGCCTGCAGGTCGCGCAGTTCCGTAATCAGTTCTTCGAAATGCTCGCGGTTCGCAACCGCCCCGGCCGCACGGCCGGTCTGATCGCTTGGCATGAAACGGACGCTCCTCGGACGTGTCTGTTGACGAGAAGCCGAACGATAGCACGCCGGCGGCCGCATTCGATAGCCGCCCGGACCACCTGTTTTCGTGGATTCCGAGGCGTCGTGTGGGATATTTTTCGCACAGCCCCACAACGTGGCAAGAGTGCCTAAGGAAGCGCGCGCGTGAACTACTCAGACGTTCAGTACCGGTATCCGTCTCGATTCATCGTAGTCAGCGGATTCCGCATGGCCTACGTCGACGTTGCTCCTGAAAAGGAGCAGACGGTCGTTCTTCTGCACGATATCGCCGGGGACCTTGACGACTTCGGCGACCTCTACGAACCGCTGTCGCGGACGCATCGCACGATCGGTGTGGACTGGCTCGGCTTTGGAAAATCCGACAAGCCGTCCGCGGAAGACCAGGTTCCGTTCTTCGTCGAGTTGCTCGGGGGCTTTCTGAAGTGTCTCGATCTCGATCGTGTCTCGCTCGTAGGCCACGGGCTCGGCGCGACCGTCGCCGCGTTGTTTGCGGCGGCGCACCCGGACGCGGTCGAACGGCTCGTGCTGTCTGCGCCGTTCGGCGGCCACGCATCGTCGCCCGACGAGCGCGAGACCACGGTGAAATTCTGGTCGTACGACGCAGTGACGGCACTCGACGACGCCGGGCGCCGCGCATGGTACGAATCGATGGTGGCGAACTGGAACGAGCGGCTCGAGGAGTATCTGACGCTTCACAACCAGCTCGCACAGTCGATCTACCATCGCGCGTGGGCTCGTGCCGGCGAGGAGGCGGCCAAGTCCGCGTGCGCGACGACGATCAGCGACCAGCTTGCCGGCATTACGGCTCCGACGCTCGTTGTCTGGGGATCGGACGATCCGATCGTGCCGGTCGCCGACGCGGCAGCGATCGCAGCGGCCGTCCCCGGCGCATCGACGACAACGCTGGACGCGTGCGGACATCTGCCGATGTTCGAAATGCCCGTCGAATTCGAGGACGCCGTCGTGGGCTTCGTGACGGGCGAAGCCGGCGACGGCGACGCAGGTTCCGCGGACACCTCGGATCTCTATTCGATCGAACCGCTGCCCGGCCTGTCTCCCGAGATCGGCCGCCTCGCACGAATTCTCGTGGACCAGCGCAGGCGGTGCAACGAAATGACGACTGGTCTCTCGGTCAACGACATCGACTGGCGGCCATCCCCGTCGAACCCGTCCATCGGAGCGGCCTTGCTTCACATGGGCGCCATCACGGTCTGGTACCTGCACGAAGTGCTGCTCCGCGAACCCGTTCCGATCGAGGAATGCACACAGTTCCATTTCGATCCCGAGGACCTCGAGGCTCCGCTCCGAGCCCCTGCCAAGTCTGCGGACCGCCTGCTTGCCGACGTCGCGTGGGCTCACGACCGACTGACCGAGTGGCTCGCAACGCGAAAGGACGCGGACCTGAACCGCTCGTTTGCGCATCGCAAGGGGCACGTATCGGCGACGCTCCGCTGGATCCTCTGGCGGTTGATCGAGGACGCGGTGCACCACAGGGGCCAGGTCGCGACGATCAAGCGATTGCTTGCCGATCGCGAGACGGCTGCGCACCCCTGAGTATTTGCCGGCGCTTCACGCGCCTCATGCTGGACGTGTAGACTTTCAGCGCGTCCGCACGACAGGTCGCGACAAGGGAGAACGGCACGTCATGGTTTGGGGTATCGCACGGCTGTTGGCAGTCGCACTGCTGGTTGCGGGCATTGTTCCGGTTTCAGCGCGCTCGGAAGCATTGGCGCCGGCCGGTGGAGCTGCGACGCGAATCGCACTCGATCAGATGGCAATCGGGCTCGACCGGCCGGTGTTTCTGACAAATGCCGGCGACGGCACCGACAGACTGTTTGTCGTCGAGAAGAAGGGTCGCATCCGGATCATCCAGGGCGGACAGCTGCTGGCAACGCCGTTTCTCGACATCCAGTCGCGTGTTGAGGACAGCGGCAACGAGCAGGGACTGCTGAGCGTGGCGTTTCATCCCGACTACGCGACCAATCGGCGGTTCTTTGTCTACTACACGACAAACAGCGGAGACGACGGCGACATCGTCGTCGCCGAGTACGCCGCCTCTACTGGGAATCCGAACGTGGCGAACACGACCGAGAAGCCGCTGCTGAGGATTCCGCATTCGACGTTTGAGAATCACAACGGAGGGCTCGCGGCATTCGGTCCGGACGGATACCTCTACCTTGGCGTCGGTGACGGCGGCAGCGCGAATGATCCGGACGAGAACGGCCAGAACATCAACTCCCTGCTTGCAAAGATCCTGCGGATCGACGTGAACTCGGGCAGCCCGTACGGGATTCCGCCGGACAATCCGTTCGCGGGTGCGACGCCTGGCAGGGACGAGATCTACGCGTACGGACTTCGCAATCCGTGGCGGTATTCGTTCGATCGCGCGACAGGGGCGTTGTGGTGCGGCGACGTGGGTCAGAACCAGTGGGAAGAGGTCGACGTCATCACGAAGGGCGGCAACTATGGATGGAACGTGATGGAAGGCTTCCATTGCCGACCGCCGACGACCGGCTGCGACCAGTCGGGGCTCGTGCTTCCGTTGTTCGAGTATTCGCACGACGGCAGCAACGGCGTGCCGGGCGGGTGCTCGATCACGGGAGGCTACGTCTATCGCGGCAGTGCAATCCCGTCGCTCGTCGGAACGTATGTGTTTGCCGACTACTGCACGGGCTCGGGCTCACTGTACGTGCTCGCACCCGGCGCGTCTGCGGGCGCAGTGCTTCAGACGGGCGGTCCATTCGAGCCGGTGACGTCGTTTGGCGAAGACGAGTCGGGCGAGCTGTACGTGCTGACCGACAGCGTGTTTGGCGGAGCGGGTCGCGTCCTGAAGATCGTGCTGCAGGAGGGCGCGTGCGACATCGGATGCCCCTCGGACGTCACGGTCGAGGATGTGAACGGCGATGGCACCGAAACGGTGTCGTATGCGCCGCCGTCCTCGAACGGCACGTGCGGGTCGGTCACGTGCGTGCCGGCGTCCGGAAGCAGTTTCACTGCCGGCACGACGACGGTCACGTGCTCGTCCACGACCGGCGGAGGCAGTTGCAGCTTTGCCGTGACGGTGAACTCGCCGGTGCTCGCGGTTTCGTCGATCGAGCCCGCGTCCGCCCGGCGGAAACAGTCCGTGACGGTCGTGATCGGCGGATCCGGCTTTGCGCCGGGCGCCGCGGTCTCGTTCGGCTCCAAGATCGCCGTCAACGCCGTCCGCGTGACGTCGGCCACATCCATCGAGGCCGACATCAAGGTCAAGAAGAAGGCGGCGCGCGGAGCACGGGGCGTCAGCGTGACCAACCCGGGCGGCGCCCAGGCCGCGTGCGAGCAGTGCTTTACGGTACAATAGCCTCTGGCACCATCGAGCGGGCGCCGTAGTGGCAGCGATGGTGAGCGGCATTCCATTCGACATCATTGCAGGAGGCCTATGTACCTAACGAGATTGCTGACCGCGACGGTTGCCACCGTTCTCGCGGCCGGAAGCGGATTGGCGCAGCAGCCGGCCGCGCCCAAGCCCGCGCCGGTTTCGGCGCCGGCACAGGTCACGACCGCGCCGTTCGACGTCACCGTGGCACGACGCATGAGCGCCGAGGACGTCAAGAAGCGGATCGACGCCGGCGAGAAGATCACCATCATCGATACGCGGTCAAAGTTCAGCGGACCGATGGTGAAGGGCGCGCAGCTGGTTCCCGTCGACAAGGTGCCGGAATGGTCCAAGGACCTTCCAAAGGACACCTTCATTCTCGCGTACTGCACCTGACCGAGCGAACATACGAGCGCCGGTGCGGTGCTCAAATTGCAGGAACTCGGTTTTACGAATGCATTCGCCCTTCTCGGCGGTCTGAGCGCATGGCAGCTGGCCCAGATGCCGACTGAACAGTTGGCGCCGGAACCCGCGCCGGCTCCAGTGGGCGCTCCGCAGCCGACGCCGCATCCGTAGCGCGTCGAACGACTCGGCGGTTTCGAGCGCGGTCCGTCCGAACGGATCGCGCTCGCCCGCCAGTGCCGCTACCGGACCAGGCGCTCGACCACCCCGCGCAGGTCGCCAAGCCGGATTGGCTTTGTCATGTGAACGTCAAAGCCCGCCTCGAGCGCCCGGCGAATGTCGTCGTCGAGGCCAAACCCCGAGATGGCAACCGCCGGAACGCGGCGTCCGGCGCGCTGGCGAAGCGCAGGCAGCAACTCGAACCCGTCCGTGTCGGGCAGGCCGAGGTCCGACAGGATGACGTCGATTTGCGACACGTCGACGTGGGCAAGCGCCGCTGCCGCCGTTCCAGCCGTGGCAACGCGCCAGCCAAGTGACTCGAGCAGCACCTGGTAGAGGTCGAGCGAGTCGACATCGTCCTCGATCACGAGCACGGAGATCGGCCGGGACTCGTCGTTGTGGACATCAGCCGTCATATTCAGCCGTCGTGACGGCAATGTAGCACAACGCCAAAATCGATTCGCGCTTCTTGACAGCGTGGCACCCCGGATCGAGAATCCCGGTCGCCGCCTGCTGTCTGCGCAACTTTCGCGGCCGAGAGGCCTCCAGTGCAACACACCGAACCGCTTGAACTGCTGCGCGAGCTGATAGACACCCACTCGACAACCGGAGACGAGGCGGGCGTCGCCGCGATCCTCGAGCGAGAGCTCGGCGCCGATGGATACACAGTCGGCCGCCAGCAGGTCGTGCCCGACCGCGACAACCTGTTTGCGATCGTCGACGGCGAGTCGCCCCGGCTGCTGTTCTCGACGCACATCGACACCGTGCCGCCGCACATTCCGTTTCGACAGGAGAACGGCACGGTCTTTGGCCGTGGCGCGTGCGACACGAAGGGTGGAATCGTGGCGATGCTCGAGGCCGGCCGGCGCTTGCGTGCCACGGGCGCGACGGGATTCGGTTACCTGTTCGTCGTCGGCGAGGAGGTGGACCACTGCGGGGCAAAGGCGGCGAGGACGCTCGGACTGCACGTCGACGACATCATCCTGTGCGAACCGACGGTGTGCCGGGTCATCTCCGCACAGAAGGGCGTGGTGAAGGTCCGCATCGTCGCGGAGGGCAAGGCGGCGCATTCGGGCTTTCCTCATCGCGGGATCTCGGCGGTCGAGCGTCTGCTCACGACACTGGAGTCGCTGCGACGACGAGACTGGCCGATGCACGAAATCCTCGGCCAGACGTTCTTCAATATTGGTCTGATACAGGGAGGCGTCGCCGCGAACGTCCTGGCGCCGAGCGCGACCGCCGAGTTGATGTTCCGAACGGTCGGGCCGAGCGAGGACATTCTGGCGGCGATCGACGACGCCCTCGTCGACGGCGTGCGGCGCGAGCTCCTGACCGAGAACGGTCCCGAGCTGTTCGACGTGCCGGCCGGATACGAGACGGGCGTTGCGAACTTCAACACGGATGCGAGTTTTCTGAAGCAGATCGGCCGTATCCTTCTCGTCGGACCGGGCGACATCGAGGTCGCCCACTCCGAGAACGAGCACATCACGCTCGAACAGCTTGACCGGGGCATCGAGCTCTACACGCGGCTTGGACGCGAGTTGCTCGAACGTCCACGCGCTGCGACGTAACGCGACGACCGGCGAACGATCGCCGGCCCGATCGAGCCATCCCGCGCCGCCCTGCACGCAATGCAAGTATTCACCGCCGATCACGTCT
Organism: Blastocatellia bacterium; assembly: GCA_044224215.1. GTDB lineage: Bacteria > Acidobacteriota > Blastocatellia > UBA7656 > JADIYM01 > DAOMFM01. Next base: position 3,420 of record JBGAKX010000135.1, on the reverse strand, counting down.
TCATACACCGTGCGTTCGTACGCGACGGCGCGGTCGTCGTCGGCGACGACGGCCGAATCGTCGCGGTTGGCTCGCGCCACGACGTCACGATTCCGTACGGCGCGCGACACGTCGACCTCTCGGGACACGCGATCGTGCCGGGGTGCGTCAACAGCCACACGCACTCGTTTCAGGTTCTGTTGAGAGGAAACGGCGACAACGCCGCAAACTTCCGCGACTGGGTCGACGGGCATCTCTATCCGCTCGTCGAACGGCTCGACGAACGGGCGCTCGTCGCCGCGGCGATGCTCGCGTACGCCGAGATGGCGCTGTCGGGCACGACGTCGGTCGGCGAGTTCTTCTACGTCCACTGGGGGCCCGATGGTCCGCACGGGGACGGGAACCGGCACGCGCGCGCGGTCGTCGACGCGGGGCGAGCGCTCGGGTTGCGCGTCGCGTTGCTGCGAACGATGTACGACCTCGGCTCGAAGCCCGGTCAGGCGCGGTTCCGCGAAACAGTCGACGACGCGGTGGCGCGAACCCGGCAGTTGCACGAGCACTTTGCCGGGGATCCGACCGTTGTGGTGCGCCCCGCGCCGCACTCGCTGCACGGCGCGTCCGAACAGATGATTCGCGCGGCGGCGGCGCTCGCCGACGAGCTGAATTGTCCGTTCCACATTCATCTCGCGGAACAGCAGGGCGACCTCGCCTACGCGATCGAGCGCTATGGCGTTACGCCGTTGCGCGCGCTCGATCAGATGAATGCGCTATCGGGACGCACGGTTATCGTTCACGGCATCTGGCTCGACGAGCACGAGCGATCGTTGCTCGCCGAGCGCGGCGGCGCGCTTGCGTACAATCCGCTCACGAACATGGCTCTCGGCGACGGGATCGCGCCCATACCGGACCTCGTGGCGCGGTCGGTTCCGGTATCGCTCGGCACCGACGCGAACAACCGGCTCAACATCTATGACGAGATGCGCGCGGTCGAATACCTGCAGCGGGTGCGTGCGCTCGAGATGGGAATCGTACCCGGCGCCGCGGGCGATTCCCGCGGCACCGCGCTGCCGCTCTTCGAAATGGGGACCTCCGGCGGCGCACGAACGCTTGGACTCGAGACGGGCCGGATCGCGCCGGGTCTGTGGGCCGACCTCGTCGCGCTCGATCTCGGGGACCTGTCGCTGTGGCCCGCGGCCGCGGTGGGCGGCGATGACCTGCTGAACGCGATCGTCTATTCGATGGTCGCGCAGAGCGCCGTGCGGCACAGCTGGGTCGGCGGCCGCCCGCTCGTGGCGGACGGCCGGCTGGCGAACATGTCGCTCGACGACGTCCGCGACGTCGTGCGCGACGTGATCTCGTGACGCGGACCGCCGACGCTACTTCTCAGCCAGGAGCACCCGTTTTGCTTCCTGCAGCGCCTTCTTCTGCTCGGCCGACACGGTCGGATACTCGAGCTTGAGCGCCCGCATCGTCGCCCCAAGAATACCGGCGACGACCAGTCTCGAGTACCACTTGTTGTCTGCCGGAATGACGTACCACGGGGCCCATGTAGTGCTCGTGTTGTTCAAGACGTCCTCGAACGCCTTCATGTAATCGTTCCAGAACGACCGCTCCTTGACGTCGTTGATCGAGAACTTCCAGTTCTTGTCGGGCTCGTCGATGCGCTCGAGAAACCGCTTCTTCTGCTCCTGTTTTGAGACGTTCAGGAAGAACTTGACGACGATGATTCCGTTTTCGAAGAGGTATTTCTCAAAGTTGTTGATCTCCTCGAACCGCTGCTTCCAGATGTCCTTGCCCTTCTTGTTTGGCGGAAGTTGTTGCCGGGCAAGGATTTCAGGGTGTACACGCGCGACGAGGACCTCTTCGTAGTAGGACCGGTTGAAGATCCCGATGCGGCCGCGCTCGGGGAGCGCCTTCATCGTGCGCCACAGGTAGTCGTGATCGAGCTCTTCCGCCGACGGAGCCTTGAAGCTGTAGACCTGGCAGCCCTGCGGATTCAGACCCGACATCACGTGCTTGATCGTCCCGTCCTTTCCCGCGGCATCCATGGCCTGAAAGATCACGAGCAGCGAATACGTGTCCTGCGCGTAGAGCGTGTCCTGAAGACGCGCAAGCTGTTTGACGCCGTTCTGAAGCGTCTCTTTCGCGTCGTCCTCGTTCAGGAAATCCGCGGTGTGTCCCGGGTTGAAATCGCGCTTGAGCGAGATCTTCTTCCCTGGCGTAACGATCAGGCGTTTGTACTCGTCGACGTGCTTCTTCTTCTTGAACTCGACTCGCTTGTCTGAGGCCATGTTCGGACTCCCGTGTTATGACGTTGGATCGTGAATTGCGGAGTCACATCCATACTTGAACTCAATTCCGGATTCAACAGTTTGACGCGCAACCTCGCCGGATTGGATTGTGGCGCATATTGCCGCACATCGGTTACTATCCGTCACATGGAGGTCGCACCACCTTGAGACCGCTGCGAATACGCGGCCTGTGCAGAGTGTGACCAGAGAACAAAAAGGATGGGGCAATCGGCTCTGGATGGTGGCCACGTCGGCCGATGCCGGAGCCCGGAGGGAGTGAGAACAATGAAGATCACAAAGACAACAGTCTCGCGCGCAGCGGCGCTGGTGCTTGTACTGCTGTGCGCGGGGGCGCAGATTTCATTCGCGCAAGACGACACCGCCAATCAGGCGCGGGTCCGCCAGGTTGCAGCGGGACAGAAGGCAAAGATCAAGGGAGTCATCGTCGATCGCCAGCCAGACACCATCACGGTTCGCGACACGACCAAGATGGACACCGTCGTTCTGCTGACCGACGCGACAAGCGTGAAGTCGACGGGCGGCTTCATGAAGAAGGGCGCGACCTACGACGAGACGAATCTGCTCCGCGGACTGATCTGTGAAGTCGAAGGCGTCGGCAACGCGAACGGCCAGCTTGTTGCGTCGAAGATCCGATTCGACAAACAGGACCTGAAGACCGCAACGGCGCTCGATTCGAGGGTCGCGCCCGTGGAAGATCGCGTCAGCAAGGTCGAAGCGCAGAACAAGGCGCTCGCGGGCCAGGTGGACGAGCTGTCGGAGCTCTCCAAGATGGCCAAGGAAGAGGCCGAGAAGGCGAATGCCGAGGCGGCGCGTGCGAATGCAGGCGTCGAGGCGGCGAATCAGCGGATCTCGAACCTGGACGACTTCGACGTCAAGAGCCAGGTATCGGTGCTGTTCGCAGTCAACAGTTCGGTTCTTTCGCTCGAAGCGAAGCAGCAGCTCGACGAGATCGTGGAACAGGCGATGGCGACCAAGGGGTACGTGCTCGAGGTTGCCGGCTATACGGATACGACTGGTAGCGCCGCTAAGAATCAGGCGCTGTCGCAGGCTCGCGCGAACTCGGTCGTGAGGTACCTGACCGGTGTGAAGAGCATTCCGTTGCGCCGCATCATCACCCCGACAGGCTACG
>JBGAKX010000134.1:0-12084 GCA_044224215.1 Blastocatellia bacterium | reverse complement strand
AAAATCACCTCGGTCTTGTCCACGCCGCGCGGCAGCACGAGGTTCGTGTCCATCACGCCTTCGTACCAGTTGATCATGAAGTTCGGGTGGATCCAGTAGTACAAGGCTCGCTCACCGCGGCGCACCGCGCCGGTCTGCGCCTCGGCGCCCTCGGTTACGACCGGGCTCGACTGCAGACAGAACCGCTCGCCGTTCTCGATCGTGTACTTCGGATAGTCGAGGACGCTGTCGAGCCCCTTGTGCAGGTACGGGATGTGGTAACCGCCGTCGAGGTAGTTGTCGACGAACACCTTCCAGTTGCACTCGAACAGGTAGTGGCGGCGCTCAAACCAGTGCAGACCCGCGAGGCCAAGCGGTCGCACCTGATCGATCAACTCGTCGCCGAGATACTCTTCGAGCGACGGTCCGCCGTCGTCGAGCTTCACAAATACCCAGTTCTCCCAGATCGCGGCCTGCACGGGAACGAGACCGTTCGCGGATTTGTCAAAGTCGCACACACCGCCAAAGTCGGGTGTGCCGCGAAGCTCGCCTTCGAGGGAGTAGGTCCAGCCGTGGTACGGGCAGCGGAGCGATTTCGCGGTTCCGCACGGCTCTTCCATGACGGCGGCCGCGTGGTGGCGGCACACGTTGAAGAACCCGCGCAACATGCCGTCCGAGCCGCGGACGACCACGACGGGTTCGCCGGCGATCTCCCAGGTGATGAAGTCGCCGGGGTTGCGGACCTGGTCTTCGCGGCCGACGAGCTGCCAGTTGCGGGCGAAGGTCGTCGTGAGCTCGAGGTCGAGGATCCGGTTGTCGACGTACCACGGCGCAGGAATCGTCGATGCGCGGTCGAGTGGATCGGTGGGGTCGTAGAGGTTGAGGATGTTTGTGACGGTATCGGTCATGGTTCACGCATGGGTTCACGCAAAGTCGCAAAGGTAAGCAAAGGAAAGAAGGATAATTAGATACTTTGCATCTTTGCGTTTCTTTGCGCCTTTGCGTTATTCCCTCACACCGGCGTTGCAGTCTTTCTCGCAGGATTGAAAAACGGCGTCTTCACCACCACCGCCGGCACCCGATGCCGCACCGCCTCGACCGTCATCTCCATCTCGAGCCGCGTCCCCACCGCATTCGACCCGCGATCGATCGTCGCCAGCGCGATCATCTTCTTCAGAATCGGCGACCACGTCGTCGACGTCGCCTTCCCAACCTGGTTGCCGTCCTTGTACACCGGCACAGCCTCGCGCGACGCAACCGCAGGCATCGCCGGCGGCAGCCCCGCCTTCTCGTACACGCTCTCGATCCCGTTCCAGTCGAGCTCGAGCCCGACGATCTCGCGCGCGTGCCCGCGCTGCTTTTCGGCCGCCAGTGCCGCCTGCCCGACAAACTTGGCCTTGTCGGCGCTCACCAGCCGTCCAAGTCCCATCTCGGCGGGCGTGTACCGCTGCGCCTCGATCAGCGCCTTCTTGGCCCCGGTGAAATCGACGTCGATCAGCAGCAGCCCCGCCTCGATGCGCGCCACGTCGAGCGCCAGCATCCCCGCCGCGTGTATGTCGAACGCGCGCCCTCCTTCCATCAGCGCGTCCCAGACCTTCACCGCGCTCCCCCACGGCGCCCACACCTCGTACCCGAGGTCGCCCGTGTACCCGGTCCGCGAGATGTCCACCTTCACGCCGTCGATCGTCCCGCTCGTCATCCGGAAGTACTTCAGGTTCTCGACGTCCGCGTCGGCGACGGCGCGCAGCAACCGGCCCGACGTTGGCCCCTGCAACGCAACCGCGGCGACCTTCTCCGAGATGTCCTCGATCGTGACGTCCATCCCGAGCGCGTTCTGGTGGAACCACCGCAGGCTCGGGTCCGCCGCCGTCCAGCGATAGGTGTCTTCGGACAAGCGCGTCACCGTGCCGTCGTCGATCACCTTGCCGTGCTCGTCGCACCACGGCGTGTAGAAGACCTGACCGACGGCCATCTTTCGCGCGTTCCGGGTGATCACGCGATCCACCAGCCGGGTCGCGTCGCGCCCCGACACCAGGTACTTGTAGAGCGGCGAGATGTCGATCATCGCCGCCGCATTCCGGATCGCGTTGTACTCGTGTTCGTGGTGCGGTTCGTACGAACTGACGGCGTAATATCCGGACCATTCGCGATAGCTCAGGCTCTCGCAGAGCGGGAACGTCCTCTCGTGGAACGCGGTTCCGATGGGCATCTGGTTACCTCTGAGGCCGGCTGAAGCGCCATTGTAAGGGCGGCCGATTATAAGTATCCTTCCGGCGCTTCAGCAAGCTGCGGACACTCCGAAATATGGCAAACACATACGATGCGGTGGTCATTGGCGGCGGCCACAACGGTCTCGTCACCGCGGCGTACCTCGCGCGGGCGGGCAAGAAGGTCGTCGTTCTCGAGCGCAGACACGTGCTCGGCGGCGCGGCCGTCACCGAAGAGGTCTTTCCCGGTTTCAAGTTCTCGGTCTGCTCGTACGTCGTCTCGCTGCTGAGGCCCGAGATCATCCGCGAGCTCGACCTTCCGCGCCACGGGCTCGAGATCCTGCCGCTCGACGGCACGTTCTCGCCGATGCAGAACGGCGACTACCTGTGGCGCGTCAACGACCACGCCAAGACGCGCCGCGAGATCGCCCGCCACTCAAAGCTCGACGCCGAGGCGTACGACGAATACGGCAAGGCGATGGTCGAGATGGGCCGGTTCGTCAAACCGATCCTCGGCATGTCGCCGCCCGACCCGACGTCGCTCGCGCCGCGCGGCCTGATGGATCTCGCGTTCCTCGGCCGCCGGTTCCAGAAGCTCTCCGAACAGGACAAGTACAACCAGGTCCAGCTGATGACGATGAGCGCCGTCGACTTTCTGGACCAGTGGTTCGAGACCGACGTGCTCAAGGCGACGATGTCCGCGTCGGGCATCATCGGCACCTTCCTCGGCGTGCGTTCGCCCGGTACGGCGTACGTCCTGCTGCACCACTACATGGGCGAGATCGACGGAGCGTTCCGGTCGTGGGGTTTTGCGCGAGGCGGCACGGGAGCGATCTCGAACGCCATCGCCGACGCCGCCCGCGAAGCCGGCGTCGAGATCCGCACCGAAGCGGCGATCGCAAAGATCCTCTCAAAGAACGGCAAGGCGACCGGCGTCGTGCTCGCCAACGGCGACGAGATTCACGCGCGCGTCGTCTGCTCGTCGGTCGACCCGCGGCTGACGTTCCTCAAGATGCTCGGCGCCGAGCACCTGCCCGAGGACTTCGTCGAGGACATCAACCGCTACAAGTTCCGCGGATCGTCGGGCAAGGTGAACATGGCGCTCGACGGGCTGCCCGAGTTCACGTGTCTGCCGGGCATCGGTCCGCACCTGCGCGGCGCGATCTCGATCTCGCCGAGCGTCGAGTACATGGAACGCGCGTACGACGACGCCAAGTACGGCCGCTTCTCGCGTCGTCCGTATATGGACGTCGTCATCCCGACGCTCACGGATCCGTCGCTCGCGCCGCCCGGAAAGCACGTGATGTCGTGCTTTGTGCAGTACGCGCCGTACAAGCTGCGCGAAGGCGACGGCACGTGGGACGACCAGAAGGAAGCGTTTGGCGACACCGTCATCGACACGCTGTCGGAGTACGCGCCGAACCTGCGCGAGCACATCCTGCACCGTCAGGTCGTGACGCCACTCGACCTCGAGCGCGACTTTGGGCTTTCGGAGGGCAACATCTTCCAGGGCGAGCTCTCGCTGGAACAGCTGTTCTTCCTGAGACCCGCGCCCGGCTGGGCGCAGTACCGGACGCCGATCAAGAACCTCTACATGTGCGGCTCGGCGACACATCCCGGCGGCGGAATCATGGGCGCGCCGGGCAGGAACGCCGCGCTCAAGCTCCTCAAGGACTGGAAGGGGGGCAAGGTCTGATGGCCAGCGAGCGCGACATCATTATTATAGGGGCCGGCCACAACGGGCTCGTGACCGCTGCGTACCTCGCAAAGGCCGGACTGCGGCCCCTCGTCATCGAATCGCACGCGTCGGTCGGCGGCGCGACGCGAACCGAGGCGCTCGCTCCGGGCTTCACATGTTCGACGCTCGCCCACGCGTGCGGTCCGCTCGACCCGAGGGTCGTCGCGGATCTCGGCCTTGTCGTCAGTCACGGGCTCGACATGCGGCAGTCGCCGGTGCGCGTTCGCACCCGATCCGAACGGCGGCAGTTTCTGTCTGTACGACGACGCGGATCGAACCTCCGCAGGCCTGACTGGGATCTCGGGGAAAGACTCGTCGCGGTATCACGAATTTGCGCAGAGCTTTGCGCGGATCGGCAAGGTGCTCGCGCCGGTGCTGTCGATGACGCCGCCGTCGATCGACCACCCGACGGCGCACGACGCGCTCGCGTTTCTGAAGGTCGGAAAGAACTTCCGCGCGCTCGGCAAGCGCGACAGCTACCGGCTGCTGCGCTGGGGACCGATGGCCGTGGCGGATCTGGTCGCGGAGTTCTTCGAGACCGACCTGCTGCGCGCAACGGTCGCCGCCCGAGGCATTTACGGGAGTTTTGCAGGACCGTGGTCCGCCGGGACGAGCCTGCCGCTGCTGATCCAGGCGGCGCTCGACGGATATGCGATTGCGTCCAGCGGCGCAGGTGATCGGCGGCATGGGAGCGCTCGGCACGGCGCTGGCAAAGGCGGCGACGGCGTTTGGCGCCGAGATCCGCACCGGCGTGCCCGTCGAGCGGGTTATTCGTTCGCGGAAACCGTGCGGTTGGTGTCGTGCTCGCCAGCGGCGAGGAGATCGCGGCGCGGGCGGTCGTCTCGAACGCCGATCCGAAACGGACGTTTCTGCAGCTCGTCGATACGGGCGATCTCGATCCCGACTTTGTGCAGAAGATCCAGAACTACCGGTCCACGGGCGTCGCGGCAAAGGTCAACTACGCGCTGTCAGGTCTGCCGGCGTTCCCGGCGCCGAAGGGCGCCGAGTCGAACGGCAACGCGCACCTCGCGGGCCGGATCCACATCGGGCCCGACGTGGACTACCTGGAGCGCGCGTTCGATCACGCAAAATACGGCGAGTTCTCGTCGCGGCCGTACCTGGACGTGACGATCCCGACGATCGTCGACAGGAGCCTCGCGCCCGAGGGGTCGCATGCGATGTCGGTGTACGCGCAGTTCGCGCCGTTCGCGTTGAAGGCCGGCGACTGGGCGAAACACGCGGATGCGTTTGGCGACGTGGTGACCGACACGCTGGCGGAGTATGCGCCGGGGTTGAAGGACCTGATCGTGCAGCGGCAGGTGGTGACGCCGGTAGATATGCAGATGTCGTACGGGCTGACGGGCGGTCACGCGCTGCACGGCGAGCCGGCGCTCGACCAGTTCTTCACGTTCCGGCCGCTGCTCGGATGGGCGAGGTACCGGACGCCGATCGACGGGTTGTACCTGTGCGGCGCCGGCACGCATCCCGGCGGCGGGGTGACCGCCTGCCTGGGATGAATGCGAGCCGTGAAATCCTGAAAGACCGGCGCGCACGCGATGCTGGGCGCAGCGCTCAGGCAGAGCAATGCGCAAATTCGCGCGCGGAATCTGCGGCTGATCTGTCAGCTTGTTACTTCGTCGCCTCGAGCAACGCCGACACCCACATGAGCCGGTCGGCCCACGCGCCGGCGCGCTCGCGCGCCTCCTCGCGAGCCTGCGTGCTCGCCACGATCGTCACGAGCTCACTGCGCCACTCGTCGAGCCCTCGTCGCAGCTCGGCCAGCTCCTCGTACACATCCGGATCCTCGAACCCCGCGATGCAGTCGATCATCCAGTGGCTCTCCTCGATCCTCGCCTCGAGGCCGATCACGGTCAGCCCGTCGCCGAACTGATCGCCGATGATCTCCAGGTTCAGCGCCAGCCGCCGAAGCCTCGTCGACATGTCCCCCTGGCGAAACAGCGCCCGGAAACTCGGTTGGTCTGTCATACGCTTGCAAGCCCAGCGGGCGCGGCCGCAATGCGACCGCGCCCGTAGATCTCTACCACTTCAGCTTCTCGCACGCGCCGAGCGTGTCGCCGTGCGCGAGATGCTTGTCCAGACCGTCCGGGAACGCCACGCCGACCGTGTGCGGATTCGCCGGGGCCGGTGCGTGGTCAGACCTTCACCGTGTTGATGTCGATGTACCAGCCAAAGTTCCCCTGCGAACCGCCCCGACGCCCGCAAGACGCGTTCCGCTTGCCGACATCGAGTTTGGCGAATAGAGGATGACCGACGGGTCGATGAACGTCCCCTGGGTCCTGAGGAAGTCCTGAAGGTTCATCAGCCCCAGCGCCGGTGTCCATATGAATGGCACCTGCGGGTCAAAGAAGGAGTTCGAGCGTCCGGTGATGACGTTGCCGGAAGCGTTCACGGCAAACGCGTCCGTGTAGAAGTACCCGGGGACGCCCCCGATCTCCTGCACGCCCGTCTTGGCCGACCAGCGCCACGCGTATGCATTCGGACCGGCGCTCGTCCCGACGACCCACTTTCCATTGGGACTGGCGTTGAACGCTTCGCCGACCGGGTATGCGTCTGTGGAAAGCGCGTTCAGCTTGCCGTTTGTCCAGATCGCGGCCTCGCGGAAGCCCGTCTCGCCGACCTTGAATCCCCACACGACCCTGCCGTCACCCGAAATTCCGTTTGCGCGCGACTGGATGTCGCTCTCGGGCGTCTCGAGGACCGTTGTTGTGTTTGTCGCGGCATCCCACTTGAACGCCCGTGCGAACTCGCAGTGACCGCCGCCAACGAAGCCAAGTCCCACAACAGACTTGCCGCCGTTCGACACGCCAAACGCGACCGACTTTGTGAGCGGTTCCGCACCGTCGCACGAACCCTCGAGACCCGGCAGCGCGAGCCACGATGTACCGCCCTGCCACAGCGAGGCGACCTGATATCCGTCGTCCTGGAGCGTGTTCGACGCGATCGCGGTTCCATTCTGTGCGATCGACGCCGTGCTGCCGGCGCCGCCGAGGAACTCGACACCACCCTTTTCCGTGAACTTGAACGCCGGCGCCGTCAGGTATTCGAAGGAGTCGCCGACGATCGTCTTGCCATCCGACGTGATGTCGAACGGAACGAGGTCGCGACCGATGACGTTGATCACCGGCGCGCCGGGCAGCGCGTTGAACGCGATGTTGGCTGTCGTCGTCACGCCAGCCGCAGCGGCGATGGCTTCGGAACTGCACGACTCGTCGGTCGTCGCGTCGCCGCTCTCGGCAGAACCGTTGAAGAACTCCTCAGGACCGGGAAAGATGACCGCGGGTGGAGTGGAATATCCACCGGCGACGATTCCGTCGATATAGATGACGTACGACTCGCCGGGCTTGAGTCCGTTGAGCGTGTACGTTCCCTCGTTGCCGGGCTCGCCGCGCAACACGTCGCCCGTCATCATCGAGCTTGCGTCGCGATACGGATCGGCGACGTTGCGAGCGATGACGTTCACTCCCGCAAGCTGCGACTTGCCGTCGGTGGTCGTCACCACACCGGAAACGCTGCCGAAGTTCTGGGGCCAGCCCGCCTCCGGATAGATATTCGAGATCGAGATCATGTCGTCCGCGATATCGACCGTCGACTGCGCCTGTCCGCTGCCGGTACCGGCGGTCGGATCGATGAACGGATACATCGTCTCGATGTCTTCGCGTGTCGGCGTGCCCGCGTACGGGAGCTCGTCGCAACCGTTGGGCCCGGGCGCATCGCCAAAGAACATGATTGCGCCGTTCACCTGTGTGTGGCCGAGGTTGATCGAGTGACCGAACTCGTGCGTCATCACGCCCGTGAACGTCTCGCCGTTCGCATCTGCAGGATCGATCGCGTAGCCGTTCATCACGGCCCAGCTCTCGGTGATCTCGTTCGTGCCTTCCTTGCCGAATTCGGGCGACGCAATGCCAAGCACAAAGGGCGGCGCGCCAAAGAAGTCGCTGATGACCGTTCCGTCCGAATCGTAGATGACGTCGATCCCGCCGCCGTTGAACACGCCGATCACGTCGCCGGCGTTCGAACCGTTGATGTCGGGAAGCCCAAGCGTCGTGAAATCGCCCGCAACCTGTGCTTCAAACGACGAGGTCGGGACGTCCGTCCACTGCTTGAACGCAAACGCAACGCGCTCGTTGGCTTTGCTGTTCGACAGCGGGCCGAGCGTGCCAAGGTCCGTGTAGACCTTCGTCGGGCCCGGTGCGTACCGGATCGGCGTCAGCGTCGCCGGGTCGATGAAGAGCGGGCCGCCCGCGCGAGCCGCCACCGGCGCGACAAGGACGACAAATAGAAAACTGAATGAAATGAATAGCTTACTTCGCATGGCTCATCTTCCTTGTCTCGACCCACTTCTCGCCGACTGCGCGGCGCACCAGTGTCAGAAACGCCGCCGAATTCACGGGGCCCTTTGCCGTCGCGAACATTTCGCGCTCGGCCTTGTTCAGGAGACCCGCATCAAGGTCGATCGCCTGGAACAGGCCGACATTCCCCTGCTGGCTCGTGATCCGGCCGCCGCTGATCGTGAACTTGCCCTGTCCGAGGCCGACCGTCGTCCGCAGACCGGTCTTGCTCGCTGACTTGTACAGAAACAGCACGACCTCTTCGTGCGGCGTGTAGGTGGCCCAGTCGACGGGCGTCACGTTGTAGTTCACCAGGCCGTTGCCCATGCTGCGCGGCTTGAGCAGCCCGAACTGCCGGAACGTATACGTCTCGGGCACCGAGCCTCGAAGCGTCTCTTTGACCTTCACCGTGACCTCGGTGTACGGGATGTTCTTTTCAAAGCCATCGGTCACCGAGACGACGTCGCCGTGAATGATGACGTCGGCGTATCCAATGAGATCGGTCAGGTTCTGACGACGCGCGAGCGTGTCCGCCTGTGCCGCGACGGTTCCAAACAGGAACACGCACGAGAGCAGGACGCCAATCCAGGGTGCCCGCTTGTTGCTGATCATCGTGTAATCCTCCATCTATCCGTTCGAGCGCGTGGGACTCATGCGCTCCAAAGGACTCCAGCATACGCACGGAGCGTCAGCCGACCGTCAATTCTTCTGTCCATTAAAGTTATTGGGGCGTTTTGGGCGCCGGTTCCCCAGGTGTTAGAGTGCATGCGTCCCGCTTTTCCGGGTGCCGGACCCATGCAAGAACCCGTCTGGACGATCGAGATGCTCGGATGGCTGCGCGCGGTGCGCGGCGACGTCGCGACGCGTCCGCTGTCGCAGAAGGCGGCAACGCTTCTCGCGTGGCTCGCGCTGAATCCGCAGACCTCGCACACCCGCGAGGAGCTGGCGACGATGCTGTGGCCCGACGCGACCTCAACTGCTGGCCGGCACAACCTGAGAACGGCGCTCTACGACATCCGGCGGCTGCTCGAGCCGTCGCCGACGACGCCCGGAACCGTATTGTCGGCCGATCGCGATGCCGTGCGCCTCGTTCCCGGGACGTTCTCGACCGATGTCGCGCGATTTTCCGAGGCTGCCGCCGCCGTCGCCTCGGCGCCCGACTCCGGGCGCTCGGATTCACTCAGGAGCGCACTTGCGTGGTACCGGGGCGAGCTGCTGCCGGGGTTTTTCGAGCCGTGGATTCTCGCCGAGCGGCGCAGGCTCGCCGCGGTGCACGAGGACCTGCTCGGTCAGCTGCTCGACTTGCTCGTCGCGGACGGCCGAACGAGCGAGGCCATCGACGTCGCGCATCGCCTGATCGCGTGCGATCCTCTCGGCGAGGAGCCGCAGCTCACACTGATGCGACTCTACGCGCGCGAAGGCCGCGTCGGCGCCGCGCTCGAGCAGTACAAGGCGTTTGCGACGCTGCTCGCCTCGGAACTCGGAGTCGATCCGTCCGACGCCATCGTCGAGCTCGCGCGGACGCTCAGGCAGGAGTTCCGCGCCGAGTCCGCGCGGTTGCCGGGTTCGACGGGCTCCGCACAGAAGAGCCTTCCGACCACGCTCACGCAGTTCGTCGGACGCGAAGACGAGCTCGCGTACCTTGCGTCGCTTCTCGTCGACGGCGACACGCGGCTGGTGACAATCGCCGGCGCTGGCGGTATCGGTAAGACACGGCTTGCCGCCGAGTTCGCGCGACGCGCGCAGAGCGACGGCGCCAGCGTGACGTACGTCGAGCTCGCGGACGTCGTCGACGAGACGTTTGTCGCGGATTCGATCGCCGCCGGGACGGGTGTCGCGACGCTCGCGACCGACCACCCGCTCGACGCGTTCGCCGCCGCCATCGGCGGCGAAGCGCGGCCCCTGCTCGTCGTCGACAACGCGGAGCGCGTCGCGCCAATGGTCGCGGCGGCGGCGCGTTACCTTCTCGCGGGCGTTCCCGCGTTGCGCGTGCTGGTGACGTCGCGACGGCCGCTCGGGGTTCCGGGCGAGGTCGAGGTTCGTCTCGGCCCGCTACCGACGCCGACCGACTGGGAGCTGCCCGAGGACCTTGCCCGCAACCCGAGCGTTGCGATGTACGTCGACCGCGTGCGGGCAAAGCGCGCCGACTTCAAGTTGACCGAGGCGAACGCCGCCGCCGTGGCTCGGCTCTGCACGCGGCTGGAGGGAATTCCGCTCGCGCTCGAGCTCGCGGCGGTGCGCGAACGCGTCCTGCCGGCATCGCAGCTGATCGGCCGGCTCGAAAAACGCTTCGAGGTGCTCGTCGGCGCGCAGCGCGACGTCCCCGAACGGCACCGCACGCTGAGCGCGGCGATCGACTGGAGCTTTCACGCGCTGCGCGAGGAGGCCCGGCGTGCGTTCGCCCAATTGTCCGTCTTCCGCGGCGGCTGGTCGCTCGAGGAGGCCGAGGCGATCTGCGCCTCATTCGAAACCGACGCGATGATCGAGCGCATGTGCGAGGTGTCGCTCGTCGAAGCGTACGACCGCGCGGGAGCGCGCAGGTTCCGGATGCTCGAGACGATCCGCGAGTTCGCGCTCGAGCAGTTGTCGCCCGACGAGCGCGACGGCCTGCGCCGCCGGCACGCCCAGCTGTTTCTCGACGTGTCCGAGGAGGCGTTCGAACGATTGAGCGGTCCTGAACAGTCGGCGTGGCTCGAACGGCTCGATGCGGACTTTGACAACGTCCGCGCGGCGCTCGACTGGTCGTTGCGCGCCGGCGACGCCGAGACGGTCGTCCGGGTGTTCGTCGCGCTGAGCCGCTACTGGATCGCGCGCTCGCGCCAGCGCGAGGCGCGCCGCTGGCTGAACGAAGCCGTCGTGCTCGGCGGCGACCGGTTGCCGCGGCGATTGCTCAGGCGCGGGCTGCGGTATGCGGGCGAGCTCGCACTGGCCGAGGGCGACCTCGTGGATGCGAAGCACGGCCTGGACCGAGCGATCGATCTCGGGCACGGGGACGAGGATCCGCGGACGACCGGGTACATTCTCGGCGGGCTTGGTCACATCGCGGCGCGAAAGGGAGATTTTGAAGAGGCGCGTTCGCGGGTGTTGCAGGGATTCGAGATCGCAACGGCGAGCGGCGACGTGGAGTTGCGCGCGTGTCTCGCGAACGACCTCGGCGTGCTGGCGGCGCGCACGGGTGACCACGAGGCAGCGCTCGTGCACTTTACTGAAAGCCTGGCGGCGTACCGGTCGGTCGGCGACGACGCGAGCGTGATCGTGCTGCTGTACAACCTCGGGTACCTGGCGACGATTGCCGGCCAGTTCGAGCGCGCCGAGGCGTTTCTGGCCGAGAGCCTCGCGACGAGCGCTCGCGTGGGACACGTCGCGGGGGTCGCGAGCGCCACGACGTTTCTCGGGTTGCTGGAGCTCGTGCGTGATCGGTTCGAGCCCGCGGCGGAACGGTGCGCCGAGGCGGTGAACCTGTGTCTCGAGATCGGCGAACAGCACCGCCTGGTGCTGGCGGTGGAGGGCCTGGGGTGCGCGCTTGCGGGGGTGGGCAGGGACGCGCTCGCGATGCGCGCGCTCGGGCACGCGTCGGCGCTGCGCGAAACGACCGAGACCGAGGCGCTTCTGGAAGACCCGGAGCTGACGGCGCGGACGGTTGGCGAGCTGCGGGGGCGGTTGGGCGACGCACGTGGCGACGAGGCCTTCGCGTTGGGTCGTGACGATTCAACCGAGCAGCTGTTGTCGAGCGTCCACGACGCGGAATAGGACTGGCCGCAGATTTGCGCAGATCTGCGCAGATCTTCTTCACCCGCCCCTCACGTCTGGT
>JBGAKX010000133.1:0-12455 GCA_044224215.1 Blastocatellia bacterium | reverse complement strand
GTGGCATCACGGCTTCTCCGTCGGATCGTGCTCGAGGTCGAGTGTCAGGCTGACGTCCGCCGTCGCGCCATCGGCCACCGTGATGTGCTGCTCCTTGCCTTTGTGAACGACCCAGTTCCCCGGCGTGTCCCCGGTGTACCCATCGATCGAGGCGATGTACTCGCCCGCGGCGAGTCCCTCGACAAGGAACTGTCCGCGATCGTCGATCCTCGCGCGCTGCGCCTGCGTCGAAACGTCCGCGCGCCGATATGCGACGCTCATGTGGTCGTTCGGCAGCGTGCCACCGGTTACGGTGACATGTCCGCGCAACGCGCCGGTTCCGCTCGCGACGACGATCACAAGCCCGGTCACGTCCGTTTCGGCGGTGACCTCGATCTCGCTGGGGATTGGCGTGCCGTTTCGTTCGATCCGAACGACACTCATGCCCTTGGCTCCGCCGTAGCTCCAGATTCCGATCTGGTACTGACCCGCAGCCACGCCCGCAAGCGTGAAGGATCCGTCCGCATTGAGTCGCCCGCTCTTTGCCGACAGCTGATTCTCGAGCGATCCGTTCGATCCAGACGGAGGCCGGGACAGCACCACGGCAACGTTCTGCGCCGCCGACGCGGACTCGCGCGCCGCCGCGCCTTCGAACACGACCGAGCCCGAAACGGTCGTGCCCTTCTTCATGTTGATCACGAGACCGGAGACGTTGCGATCGGCCACCTCAAAGGGCGTAGGACTAGCGTACCGCGGGTTCTTTCCGTCGGGCCACACGATGGCGGCGTACGAACCGGGACCGAGCCCGTTGAACTCGAACTCGCCACGGTCGTTCGAAGTGCCTCCGAATCCGATGCCCCCGGAGAACCGGCCGCCAGTCACCATCCCGTACCCGCAGTTGACTTTGGCGACGGGCGCGCCGGATTCGTCGAGGACGCGGCCCGATACCGTGAACGTTTGCGTCAGCCGACCAAAGCCGATATCGATCCCGGACACCTCGCCGCCGGTGGTTACTTCGACGGGGGTTGCCCGGCCTTCGTCCATCACGCCCGGATAGAACGTCTCGGGAAACTGCTTCCGCGCGGTTCCGTAGTTCATCTGCCCGCCGTCGCTACGCATCCCAGCCGACACGATGTACCGGCCGGGCTTGAGCCCGAACACGCGGTATATCCCGCGATCGTCGGTCCGGTTGCTCGAAAACGAGAACGACGTCTGAACGGGCTTTCCATTCTCGTCAACCGGCCGGATCTGAACATTCTCCTCGATGACCGGCTTCCCGTTGGAGTCGTAGACGCGGCCGGTGATCACACCACCGCGCTCGAGTACGAGCGAGAGTGCGTCGACGGTTTCGCCGGCGGCGAGCGTCACGCTCATGCCAGGATTCCAGCTGCGTTTCTGCCCGTTGATGACGTAGGCCGGTGCGTCGGGAAGCAGCGTGTAATTCCCGGCTGCGAGGTCGGAGAATGTGAAGTTGCCTTCCTTGTCGGTCGAGGTTCGCGCCACGGTCTTCGCGTCGCCGAAATCCTGCCGCGTCGAGACGAGCACGCCGATGCCCGCGACGGGTTTGCCGTCGAGGACGACTTGGCCTGAGATCGATCCGGTGGGAGGGGATGGTTGCTGTGCGCGGGCGCTCAAACCCAGCACGAGCAGGACCGCGACTGCCGTGAGCGTTCTCTTCATGCGAAACCTCTGGACGCGATGACCGGACGACCCCTGCAATGAATACAATAAGAGGGCCGCAGATACACGCAAATTCCGCGAATCTGCGTTCATCTGCGGCTTCTGCTACACTCGCCGCGTGATGCGCTCAGTGGTGGTCCTGTTGGTCGCCCTCGCGGCAGTGTCGTGCGCACGGCCGGAACCGGCCGAGCGGTACGAGCTTCACGGAACGGTCGTTTCGGTCGACGGGGACGCATTGCGCGTTACGGTCGCGCACGCCGAGATCCCCGGCTACATGCCGGCGATGACGATGCCCTTTCGGCTGAAGGACGCGCAGATGGTCCAGGCGCTCGCGCCGGGGCGCGCGATCACGGCCGATCTCGTCGTCGCAGGAAAGAGCTCGTGGCTCGAGAACATCGTCGTCACGGCGGCCACGGGCACGCAGTCGCTGCCGAGCAGAATCGAAGGCCCCGCGGACCCGGTTCCCGGCGCGGCGGCGCCCGGATTCTCGCTGCTCGATCAGGACGGACGGCCCGTCACGCTCGAGCAGTTCCGCGGCAAGGCCGTCGTCATAACCTTTATATATACGCGGTGCCCGCTGCCGGATTACTGCCCGTTGATGACGGACAATTTTGCCGAGATCCGCAAGGAGCTCGACCGCAATCCTGGTCTGGGAGCCGACGTCGAGCTCGTGAGCATCAGCATCGATCCCGATTACGACTCGCCTGCGGTGATGCGCGCGTATGCACTCAAGCACGCGTCGGCGTCGGGCGCGCTGCCCGAGGGCTGGGTGTTCGCGACGGGGACTCCCGAGGACATTCGCCGCGTGGCAGAGAGCTACGGACTCGTGTACCGGACCGAGAACGATCAGATCGTGCATTCGCTGAGGACGGCGGTGGTGTCTCCGATGGAACGCTCGTGAAGGTCTATCGCGGCAACGAGGGAAGCCGTCCGAGGTCGTCGCGACGCTTGCGGCTCTCTCGCAGGTTGAACGCAGAGCCGATCGCGTCAGCGATCGGGGGAACCTTGTCCCCGATCCTTGGAGTTACCCCGATCGCTGACGCGATCGGCTATGCATTGATTCTCGCTTTTCAAATTCGGGAATTGTTCCACGGCCCCCTGCCGGGTTACACTGTCCGCGAATCCATGTATTTGTTCATGATCCGGCGAATTACTGGCGGAATGCGTGTGCGCGTGAAACCCGCGCGAAACATGCCGTTCGCGGCGCGGTGCGACTCGATTTTCCGATTCCGGTGTGGTACTCATGGCTGAAATATTCAATCGGAGACAGTCAGTGACGACGATTATCGCGGTAGCAAACCAGAAAGGCGGTGTCGGCAAGACGACGACCGCCGTCAATCTGGCGGCCGGCTTTGCCGTGGCCGGCTACTCGGTGGCCCTGATCGACTGCGATCCTCAGGCGAATGCGTCGACGAGCGTGTACGACCGCGAACAGCTGGGGTCCACGCTCACCGAAGTCGTGTGCCCGCGGTGGGACTACTCGACGCCGACGCGGCCCGTGCGACTTCCCTTCGAGTCAATACAGTCAGCTATTTACGAGACCGAGATGCCGAACCTGGACCTGATTCCGTCCAGCCTCGGCCTCGCGCAGTTCGACCGCGAACCGGCCACGGTCATCGACCGGCTGGTCGAGGCGGTTCACGAAGTCTCGAAGACCTATGACCTGATCGTGATCGACACGCCGCCGAACCTCGGACTTCTCTTCACCGCCGCGCTCAAGGCGGCGACGCACGTGATCGTGCCCGTGGCGGCGCAGTACCTGCCGCTCGAAGGCGTCGGCGACCTGCTCGTATCGCTCGACGAGCTGATTGCGCGCGGCAAGCTGACGATCCTCGGTTCGCTGATCACGCAGTTCAACAATACGAACCTCTCGCGCGAGGCACGGCTCAAGATCGAAACCGACCCGATACTCGGCAGCAGGCTCATTGCAACGGTAATTACTGTAAACACAAAGCTTGCGGAGGCGCCCGCATACCACACCCCGATCTACCTGATGACTCCGGTGACGCCGGGCGTGACGCGCGCGATCCAGCAGTTCGACGAGTTGACGACGGAGATTCTCGAACGGCTCAATATGCCGGCGGTCAAGGAAACGGCCATCCGCCTGCGTGAGGTGACGTAACGTGACCGACCCCAAAGAGCGGAAGGACGAGGCCCGCCGGGTTCCGGGTCCCAAGACGAAGCGCCCCGTCATCCCAACGTCGTTCCAGATCAGCCGCGTGTCGCCGATGCGCCAGATCCTGGACGAGGCCGAGGGCAACGTTCCGCCGCAACCGCCGTCACAAATCCCCTCGTTCGAGAGCAATCCGACTCCCGAATCAAGCGTGGTCACACAGACTAGTATAGTCACAGAGACCAGCCCAGTCGCGGAGACTAGCCTACCCATACAGACTACCCTAGTCAGTGAGACTAGGCCAACCACTGAGACCAGCCTAGTCACCGAGACCAGCCCTGCAATAGGGTATAAAATCAGCGAGATACCAAGGCCGGTCACACCGACTAGCCCAGTCACTGAGACTAGCCTAGTCCCTGAACAGCCGCAAGCCTGGTCAGAGAGCAGCCTAACCACACCGACTAGCCTAGTCACTGAGACCAGCCCAGTCCTTGTGACCAGCCTTGATAAGGTCGATCTGGTCGCGAGCCTGCCCGATGTCGAGGGGTACCTTCAGATCCCGAACCGGATCACGGATCACCTGTTGCCGCTGCTTGCACCATACTCGCAGCTCGTGTTCGTCAGGCTGTACCGGCTCTCGTGGGGATTCGGTAAACCCTTCTGTGCGGTCAGTTTGCCAAAGCTCGCCGAGAAGACGCAGATCTCGCAGTCGAGCGTCCAGCGGGCGATTGCTGACCTCGAGGCCAAGGGGTTGATCCGAAAATCGGAGCGGATCTTCGGCAAGAGCAAGGTCCAGGGCGTGGTCTATGAGGTGGTCTCAGGGAATAGCCCAGTCCAGGAGACCAGCCCAGTCAGGAAGAGCAGCCTAGTCCGTGAGACCAGTAATAAATATTTAAAAACAAGTCTTAAAGATGTGTCTTCGGAAGATCCGATCTACGAGGTCCGCAAGATTGCAGCACGGTTCCGTGAGATGTATCACGGGGATCCGAACTACTCGCTCGAGCGGTTGCGGGCGGACGTGATGACCGCGCTCGAGGGGCAGGGGATCATCGTGGACGAGCGCACGCTGGCCGAGGGCCTGCGGGGCGTGACGTTGTAGGCGTAGAGAGTTGGTTCACGCAAAGCCGCAAAGCAAATTTTCATTTCACTCTCCGCGTCTCTGCGTCCCTTTGCGCCTTTGCGTGAAACTCCTCCGTCCCATTCGCCAGAAACTCATGAAACACAACCAATTAGCCGGTCGTACTCCAGCTATCGGTTTCACACATTGTTGGAGGAGCACATGATCCGGAAACTCTTGCTGTCCGTCTTCCTTGCGCCCGCGCTGTTCTGCGTGATCGCTTCCGCCCAGTCGGCCGACGACATCGTCAACAAACACATCGCCGCCGTCGGCGGCCTCGACAAGATCAAGGCCGTCAACACGCTCGAAATGACCGGCAAGGCGACCGTCGGCCCCGGCCTCGAGGCGCCGTTCTCGATGCGGCTCACCCGTCCAGGCCAGATGCGCATGGAGATCACCATCCAGGGCAAGAGCCTCGTCCAGGCGACCGACGGCACGACGCCGTGGGGCATCAACCCGTTCCAGGGCGCCAACGATCCCGAGAAGCTCTCAGGCGAAGACGCCGACGACATCACCGAACAGGCCGACTTCGACGGCAACCTCGTCGACTACAAGGCCAAGGGAAACACCGTCGAGTTGATGGGCAAGGAGGACTTCGAGGGCTCGGAGGTCTACAAGCTGAAGGTCACCAAGAAGAACGGCGACGTCAGCTACGAGTACCTCGACGCAACCTCGTACCTCGAGCTCAAGTCGACGACCAAGCGAAAGCACGACGGCCAGGAGATCGAGGTCGAGAGCTACCCCGGCAACTACAAGGCGGTCGAAGGCGTGATGTTCCCGTATTCGATCGAGAACAAGATCGGCGGCCAGACACAGTTCACGCTCACGCTGACGTCGATCGTCGTCAACAAGCCGATCGACGGCTCGATCTACAAGTTCCCGGCGCCAGCCGCGGCAGCCCCCGCGGCGCCAAAGTAGCCGGATCGACTCCCAAAGACACCGAACCGGCGCGGGGCGTACCGCGCCGGTTCCAGCAGTCGACGCCGTCCGATTCGTCGCGACGTCGCGCACCCCCGTTTCGCCAGAGTCTCGCCGGCGGGGCGGCACTCCGAGGAGGTTCAAATGCGTGCAACGGCACCCATTCTGCAAGTCGTGTGTCTCGCGCTGCAGCTCGTCATCACGGGCTCGGCAGCGGCCCAGACCCCGGTAAAGGTCGATTCCTCGACGTTCGGCGCCATCGAAGCGCGTTCGATCGGGCCGGCGCGCATGAGCGGCCGGATCTCGGCCATCGACGGCGTCGCGAAAGACCCGTCAATCGTCTATGTAGGATCCGCCTCGGGCGGAGTCTGGAAGACCACGAACGGCGGGACGAACTTCAAGTCGGTCTTTGACAAGTACACGCAGTCGATCGGCGCCGTCGCCGTCGACCAGGCGCATCCCGAAACCGTCTGGGTCGGAACGGGCGAGAGCTGGGTGCGCAACAGCGTCTCGGTCGGCACGGGCGTCTACAAGACGACAGACGGGGGAGAGAACTGGCAATTCGTCGGGCTCGAGGATTCCGAGCGCGTCGGGCAGATCGTGATCGATCCAAAGAACTCCGACACCGTCTACGTCGCGGCGACCGGCCACCTGTGGAACTCGAACGAGAATCGAGGGCTCTACAAGACGACCGACGGCGGCAAGACGTGGAACAAGATCCTCTACGTCGACGCGGACACGGGATGCGCCGATGTCGCCGTCGATCCGCAGGAGCCGAACGTCGTCTACGCGTCGATGTGGCAGTTCCGCCGCAAGGCGTGGAGCTTCTCGTCGGGTGGCCCCGGCAGCGGGCTCTACAAGAGCACGGACGCCGGCAAGACCTGGAACAAGATCACGAAGGGACTTCCTGACGGAACGCTCGGCCGCATATCGGTCGCCGTCGCTCCGACGCGCGCAAGCGTCGTCTACGCAGTCGTGGAGGCAAGGAAGACGTCACTATTCCGGTCCGACGACCAGGGCACGACGTGGACGAACGTCAGCTCGGCCGCCGAAGTCGGCTCGCGGCCGTTCTACTTCAACACGCTCACGGTCGATCCCAAGGACTACAACAAGATCTTCAAGCCCGGCTTCAACCTCGCGATCAGCAAGGACGGCGGCAAGTCGTTTCAGAACGCCGGCGGCCAGTACCACGGCGACGTGCACGCACTGTGGGTCAATCCCGTCGACACGGCCGTGCTGTACATGGGTACCGACGGCGGCGTGTACCGGTCGAACGACTCGGGCCAGCACTGGATCCAGATCCGGAATCTCCCCGTGTCGCAGTTCTACCACGTGTCGTTCGACATGAAGCAGCCGTACGACGTCTATGGCGGATTGCAGGACAACGGCTCGTGGACCGGCCCCTCGCAGGGCGTCGCTGGAATCACGAACGCCGACTGGCAGAACACAGGGATAGGCGACGGATTCTGGACGTTCGCGGATCCCGCGAGCCCCGAGATCGTCTATGCCGAGTACCAGGGAGGAAAGGTCTCGCGGTTCAACCTCAGGACAAAGGAGCGACAGTCGATCCAGCCGCTGCCAAAGGCAGGCGAGCCGAAGTACCGGTTCAACTGGAACACTCCGATCGAGCTGAGCCCGACGACGCCGAACACGATCTACATTGGCGCACAGTTCGTCTTCCGGTCGCGTGACCGCGGACAGACGTGGGAGCGCATCTCGGACGACCTGACCACGAACGATCCCAAGAAACTGCAACAGGACGACTCGGGTGGTCTGACGCCCGACAACTCGTCGGCCGAGAACCACTGCACGGTCTACACGATCGCCGAATCGCCAAAGGACCCGCAGCTCGTGTGGGCGGGCACCGACGACGGCAACGTGCAGGTGACGACCGACGGCGGCAAGTCGTGGACCAACGTCACGGCGAACATTCCGAACCTGCCCAAGTTCACGTGGGTCAGCACGATCGAGGCGAGCCCGTCGGATCGCGCGACGGCGTACGCGACGTTCGACGGCCACACGACGGGCGACATGAAGACCTATGTCTACAAGACGACCGACCTCGGGAAGACGTGGACATCGCTCGCGACAGACTCGATGAAGGGATATGCGCACGTCGTGCGCGAGGACCTCGTCAATCCGAAGCTCTTGTTCCTTGGAACCGAGCACGGGCTCTGGTTCTCGCTCGACGGCGGCGGCAGCTGGGCGCAGTTCACTGGCAAGTTCCCGCCGGCAGCCGTTCGCGACATCGCGATCCATCCGCGCGACATGGACGTCGTCATCGCGACGCACGGGCGGGGAATCTACATCCTCGACGACATCTCGCCGATCCGGAAGCTGACGCCCGACGTGATGCAGTCAGACGTCGCGTTCCTCGAAGGGAAGCCGTCCGAGGTGAAGTTCGGCGCGCAGATCCAGGACTTTCCCGGCGACGACGAGTTCGTCGGAGCAAACCGGCCCGAAGCCGCGTTCATCACCTACTGGCTGAAGGAACGGCACGTGACGGGCGACTTCTCGATCCAGATCCTGGACGCCAAGGGCACGCTGATCACGACGCTCACGGCCGGCAAGCGAAAGGGAATCAACCGCGTGGCGTGGCCGATGCGGCTGAAGCCGCCGAAAGTGCCGTCAGGCGCGCAGATCGAGGGCGGTTCGGTGTTTGGACCGGTCGTTCCCGAGGGCGTCTACACGGTCAAGCTGATCAAGGACGGCAAGGAATACCTCGGCAAGGTCACGCTGGTGGGTGACCCGACGCTCTCGCACTCGGCAAAGGACCGCGCGCTGCAGCAGGCGACGGTGATGCAGCTCTACGGTATGCTCGAGCGGCTCGGGTACATCGGCGAAGCCGTGCAGTCGCTCAAGAAGCAGGTCGATGAACGGGCGGCGGGGCTCAAAGCCGATGATCCGCTGAAGAAGGACCTCGGCGCGTACTCGGACCGGCTCGACGCGTTCTACAAGACGCTCGTCGCGACAAAGGAAGGGCGCGTGCAGAGCGAGGAGCAGCTGCGCGAGAAGCTCGGGCTCGTGTATGGCGACGTGAACGGATATGCGGGGCGTCCGACGCAGGCTCAGCTGGATCGGATCACCGTGCTCAACGGCGAGGTGGACAAGGCGAACCAGGCGTACACGGCGCTCGCCGGGGCGGACCTGACGACGATCAACGACAAGCTGAAGGCGAAGGGGCTGCAGCCGGTGACGCCGCTCAGCAAGGAGGAGTTCGACAAGAAGAACTCTGCGGCCGGAAGCCAGATGGAAGCCGCAGATGAACGCGAATTCTCGCGGATTGGCGTTTATTTGCGTTGATCTGCGGCTCACGGATAGACTCCCGGGGCGACGTAGAACCTGAGCCCAAGGGAGAACTACCGTGCGAAGACGAGGTGTTGGACTCGTTGTTGCCGCATTCGTGTGTGCAACATTGGCCTGGACCGGACCTGCTCGGGCGCTTGCGGCCGCGCCCGCGGCGCTCTTTGACGCCGACCAGCTCGACAATCTGCTTGCGCCAATTGCGCTCTATCCGGATCCGCTGCTTGCGCAGGTGCTTCCGGCGGCGACGTTTGTCGACGAGGTCGACAGCGCCGCGAGGTGGCTGCGCGCCGGCAACGACAAGAACAAGATCGACAGCCAGAACTGGGACGTCGCGGTAAAGGCCGTCGCACACTACCCGTCGGTCGTATACAAGATGGCGGACGATCTCGACTGGACCGCGGCCGTCGGCCAGGCGTACGTCGAACAGTCGACCGACGTGATGACGTCGATCCAGCGGCTTCGCGCACGCGCGCGTTCCGCGGGTACGCTCGTGTCGAACTCGGAGCAGAAGGTCGTCGTCGACGGAAGCTACATCACGATCGTGCCGGCGCAGCCGCAGGTGATCTACGTCCCGACCTACAACCCGCAGGTCGTCTACGTCCAGCAGAGCTCGGGACCGTCGACGGGCACTGTGGTTGCGGCAACAGCGATTGCGTTCGGCGCGGGCCTCGCGATGGGCGCGTGGCTCAACAACGACTGCGACTGGCACCACGGCAACGTCTACTACCACGGATGGACGGGCGGGGGCTGGGTCGGCGCGTCGCGGACGTACGTCAACGTCAACAACAACTACTACGTCAACCGCAGCTACACGAACGTGAACGTCAACCGGAACGTTGTGAACCGGAACGTCAACTACAACAACATCAACCGGTACAACAGCGTCAACAAGAACGTGAACTACAACAACGTGAACGTGAACCGCAACAACGTCAACAACGTGAACCGAAACAGCGTCAACGCGAACAACGTGAACCGGAACAACGTCAACAACAGCACCCTCAACAAGAACATCAATGCGAACGATGCGCGCGTCGACGCGTATCGCGGGCGCACCACGAACCAGGGCGGTGGCGGAGGCGGACGTCAGAACGCCGGCGCGGCCGATACGCGGCAGACCGGACAGAAGGGCGCGTTCGAAGGCTACAAGCCTCGAGGCGAGGCGAACGCGGACGCGTCGCGCGGACGCGCGAGCCGCGAGCAGATGGCCCCTGCCAACAAGGGTGGCGGCCGGCAGAACCAGAACGCTCAGCCTGGAGCAAAGGCCGGCGGCCGCGGCGAGGGCGGAGGTCGCGCCAAGCCCGAAGGCCAGCAACGCGGTGGCGGAGGCGGCCGCAAACGGCCGTAACGCGCCCGTCGCGTCGGGACGCCGTACACCGTCCCGATCCGGTGTGACTGCCCATCTGGAAGGAAGAGACCAATGACCTACGGACGTTCAAGACTGTATCTGTTGAGACTGAAGGCATTTGCCGTTGCCGGCGCGATGGTTGCTGCATTCGGTTCACACGCGCCTGCGTTCGCACAGGGCGCCAAGCAGCGGAGCTTCGCCACGCCGCAGGCGGCGATCGAGACGCTTGCCGAGGCCGCGCGCGCGCACGACGCGGCCGCGCTCGACGACATTCTCGGGCCCGAGTTCAAGGAGGCCCTTTCCGGCGACCCGGTCCGTGACAAGATGGACGGCGACCGGTTTGCGAGCCTGGTTGCGGAGAAGCTCTCGTTCGACGAGCAGACGCCGAACCTGTCGATCGCGCTGCTCGGCGACCTGCAGTGGCCGTTTCCGATCCCCGTCGTTCGCGACGCCGCGGGCTGGCGGTTCGACACGCACGCCGGGATCGACGAGATCCTCTCGCGACGCATCGGCGCCAACGAGACCGCGGCGATTCTGCTCTGTCGCGCGTACGCGATGGCACAGTGGGAGTACTTCACGAACGGCGACTGGGACAACGACAGCGTCGCGGAGTACGCACAGAAGCTCTCGAGCAGCGAGGGCATGCAGGACGGGCTGTACTGGCCGACCGCCGACGATGAAACGCCGAGCCCGCTGGGGCCGCTCGTGGCGTTCGCCACGGCGAAGGGCTACAGCGTCAAGAACAAGGGGAATACCGAGACGGGCGCGCCGTTCTACGGCTACCGGTTCAAGATCCTGACGGCACAGGGACCTGCGGCGCCCGGTGGTGCGTATTCGTACATCGTCAACGGCAACATGATCGGAGGCTACGCGCTCGTGGCGTATCCCGAGTCGTGGGGAAAGTCGGGTGTGATGACGTTCATCATCAATCAGCAGGGGCGCGTCTATCAGAAGAACCTGGGCGCCAATACGACGGCCGATGTCGCTGCGATGTCGGCGTACAACCCCGACCCGAGCTGGACGATCCCGGACGAGTAGTACATACCGACACTCTAGCCACAGTACCCGCCGCCTGCCGGCGGCGGTACCGTGGCGCGAGGGTGCGGCTACTGCGTCAGGAAGTGGCCGTCCTGCCAGTAGGTTCCGTCGCCGAAGCCGACACGGCGGAGCCGTACGCCGGCCATTGACGGCATGCGGAGGCCTTCGGCGCGCATCTGCTGGGCGAGCTGTTCGTAGGCGTCCGTCGGAAGCTTCAGCCTGACGGTCTTTGACGGACCGATCGACTTGTCGTCGTCATTCGCGGCCTTCTTGCCGGCGAATGCTTCGTTGCCGAACCGGACCTTCAGCATCGCGGGCTGGCCGGCGACGCGGACGCCTTTCAGCGTGACCTCGAACTCGGCATAGTAGATCGGTTTCGACGACGTGTTCTTGACGAGGAGCGACAGGCTGCGCAGCCAGTTGTCGGACTGGTCGTAGTCGCCCTTTTCGACGTTCAAAGGTTCGTCGTCAAAGCGGTAGAGAAGGAGGCTTCGTGCGGTCTGGGCGCCACCGAACGTGGCGGACGAGAGCACCAGAAGCGCGACACACATGAACATCGTGGCTCTGCGCATGGTTGCACCTCGAAATGTGAGAAAGGGGTGAAACGGGTCGGAATGCGGACCGTCGCGGACGCATTCTGCGGACATGAGCATGTATCGGCAGAATGTGCGATTTGATTACACGAGATGTAAAAATACGTAATGGACGACCCTTTCTGGGTCGTCGGTTCGCTCTGGACGTACCCGGGGTCGTCGTCGCTTCGCTCCTCGACCCCGGGCTATTGTCGCGCACCCTTTCAGGGTGCTTCGAACCATCCGGCGATCGTATCTGGGCACCCCTTCAATGTGCTTCGAACCACCCGGCGATCATTTCCGGGCACCCCTTCAATGTGCTTTGAACCACCCGGCGATCATTTCCGGGCACCCCGAAGGGGTGCCGGAGAATAGCCGGGGGTC
>JBGAKX010000132.1:0-12104 GCA_044224215.1 Blastocatellia bacterium | reverse complement strand
GTATTATTCTCCGCGACTTTGCATCTCTGCGTCTTTGCGTGCGGTTCCTTTTGTGAGGAGGTGACATGTCCAACAACCCCGACACGTGGCTCCAGCAATACGTCCACCCACTGCTTGCCGCCGACGCATTCACGCCGATGCACGAACAGCAGTACCGGCCGTGGAACTTCCGTTTTGCCGCACACCGCAGCCGCTTCGAAATCTCGAAGTTCGGGATGGCCGAAACGTTCTTCGTGTTCGGCGACGTGCCCGTCCTGACCCCGGAAGCGCTCGCCGCATTCAGCGACGCCGCCTACCGCTACGCGATCCAGTCCAAGGTCGTCCCGTTGCCGTGCGGCTTCTTCGAGAGCGTCTGGTGCTTTGCGGTCGCAATCACCTCCGGCCTCCACCCGCAGGCGGCGGAGTGGGTCCGCACGACCACGCCCCCCAAACACTGGTCCTCGGGCGAGATGCGCGTCGTGTTCGACGTCTCCACCGGCCAGCTCGTGTACTTTGACCAGACGCCGATGTGGGGCGCCGCGTACTACGCGGGTTTCCGCCGGCAGATCGAGCGCGTGCTGCGCTGACTCGACCTGCCGACGGAAAAGCGTCGACCGCCTACTTCGCCGGGACGATCTCCATCGTCGGCTCGGTCCAGGTCTTCGCCTTGGCGAGATCCGGGGCGTAGAGCCGGAACATCGGGCTGATCCCGATATCCCCGCGGTTGATCGGCAGCCAGTTCTCGGGCGGAACACCGTCCGGTTTCACCGCCGCGATGTGGATCTCGATCCCGCCCTCGGCGTTGAGCTTGAATCCGGCGTTCTGGCCCACCGAGTACTTGTTCTCCTTGTTCGGAATGAAGAACCCGTGGTCGGTGTCATAGAGCGTCAGCGACCAGAATGCGAGCGCCGGCGGCAGCTGGTCCTTTGTCATCTTCATGACATAGTCGTTCTGGGCATTCATCGGCTTGCCATCCGATGAATGGACCGGAAGATAGAGCGCCTGACTGGCTGGCTGACCCGCCGGGCCGATGACGTTCTGGAAGATGAGCGTGTCGAGGTCCATCTTGCCCTTTGGCAGAAACGCCTTCAGCAGCAACGCGAGGGCCTTGGCCGGGTCCTGCATGATGGCGACGTTGGCCGCCTTGAGCGCCACACACGACTGGCGGAACGCGGCATTGTCGATCTTGGCCACCTTTGAGGCATCGTACGTCTTGCCCGGTTCGACGCCGAGCGGCTTGAACGCGGCGAGCACGCCCTGGTCGAGCTCGTTCGCCGGATCGAACGTCGTCGAGTTGAAGACGAACTGCATCACTTCGAGCAGGTTGGTGCCGTATACGTCCTCGTCGGTCGCGCCGAATGCGGGGAAGTTGACCGCGCTCGGCGTGAGAGCCGGCTTGCCCTGGAATTCGGACAGCCCCAGGAGCTTCAGCAGGCCAATCTGCTTGATGATGGCGGCGTGTTTTGCGGGATTGCTGGACTCCGGCATCAACCGCAGAAACGCCACGGCAAAGTCGCCGGTCATCTCGACGTACTTGTCGATGCCGTCGATCTTGTCGCCGGTCTTGAAGCCCTTGGTGCGCGCCGAGTAGAACAGGAGCTTCACCGGTTTCTTGAAATCACCCTCACTCGTCGCCAGCGGGATGCCGATGTAGCCGTCGTACGCGGAGGTCTCCATCGAGGCGTACTGCGTGTCGAACGACGGCACGTCGAGGATCATCGGCTCGTCGCGCAGGTCGAGCATCGCAAGCTGGTAGAGCGTGTCGTTGTTCGGCCGGGCGAGCGCCTTCACGTCCGCGTTGGCAAGTTCTGTGGCCTTGTAGATCTTGTTGTAGCCGCCGCTGTTCATCGGGTTGGTCTTGTCCAGCGCGAACTTGTTGTTCGTGTTGTACATGGCGATGTACTGGTACGACCGGCGCACGATGTTGTCGATGTCGGCGGAGGAAAGCGTGGGGGCGCCCGTCGTTCCCGGAGCGGGTTCCTTCTTTGCTTCCTGCGAGCAGCCGGCGAGCACGAGCGAGCCGAGCAGCATTGCCACGGCGAGTGCCGCCCGTCGTCTTTGCGGTTGGTGTCTCATCCTGTCCTCGTTGTGTCGGGATCTACGCCGGCCAATTACTATCTGACAGAGTCGAGAGCGGGTCAATCAACCGATGAACCAGAGCCGGGCCCGGTAGGGCTCGGCCCGACTTTCAAATGAACCCTCCTGACGGATGGACCGGGCGCTACCGCACCCGGCTCTGGTTCGCGGGTTGTGCCTGACGGATGGACCGGGCGCTACCGCATCCGGCTCTGGTTTGCGGGTTGTGCGACACGCAGATCACAAATGCACGCGCTTGAAGAACACGCGCTTTGCCAGCTCTGACGTCAATACGTACGCCCCGAGGATCACCGCCAGGATTCCCCACAACCCGAGCGGGATCGGCGCGAAGCCGAGCGCGCCCGCAAACGGCAGATACGGCAGCAGCATCGATGCCACCCCGACGACAAGGCTCAGCACCAGCAATACCGTCCCCGGGCGACTCTTGAAGAATGGCCGCCGCGTCCGGATCACCAGCAGGATCAACAACTCCGAAAGCAGCGACTCCTGGAACCACCCCGCGCGAAACAGCGCCGCCGACGTCCCGAGCGCGAGCAGCGTGAAGAACGTCAGAAAGTCGAACACCGAGCTGATCAGCCCGAACGTCATCATGAACTGGCCGATCGAGCGAACGTTCCACCGCCGCGGCCGCGCGACGAGCTCGTCGTCGAGCCGGTCCGACGCGATCGCCATCGCCGGCAGGTCGCTGAGCACGTTCAGCAGCAGGATCTGCATCGGCAGCATCGGCAGGAACTCGGCGAACAGCGATGCGCCCGCCATCGAGAACATGTTGCCAAAGTTCGCGCTCGTCGTGATGAAGACATACTTCAGCGTGTTGGCGAACGCGCGGCGGCCTTCGCGTACGCCGTCGACGAGCACGCCGAGGTCCTTGCGCAGCAGGACGATGTCGGCAGCCTGCTTGGTCACGTTGACGGCCGTGTCGACCGAGATCCCGACGTCGGCGGCGTGAAGCGCGGCCGCATCGTTGATGCCGTCGCCCAGGTAGCCGACGGCGAGCCCCGACTTCTTGAGCGCGAGGATGATGCGCTCCTTCTGATTCGGGTCGACTTCCGCAAAGACGCTGACGTGCCGGACGCGTCGCACGAGCGCAGCTTCCGCGAGCCGCGAGATCTCGCCGCCAGTGAGCATCGACGACGCATTGAGCCCGGTGTCGCCCGCAATCTTTGCCGCCACCAGCCGGTTGTCGCCGGTCACGAGCTTGACCGTGATGCCGAGCTTCTTGAGCCTCGCGAGGCTGTCGATCGCTCCCGACTTTGGCGGATCGGCGAGACACAGTAGCCCGAGAAAGACCATGTCGCGCTCGTCGCGCGTGTCGACGGGCACGCCCGCTTCGATCTGCCGGTACGCGACGCCGAGACAGCGGTTTCCCTGGCGGCTTCGCGCTTCGAATTCCGCCTGAATCCGGGCCCGGTGCGGCTCGAGCGGCGTAACGGAACCATCCGTCAGCTCGGCCATCGTGCACACGTCGAGAATGTTGGAGAGCGCGCCCTTTGTGATCAGCAGCACGCGGTCGGCGTCGGCGACGGCAACGCTCTGCCGCTTCCTCGCAAAGTCGTACGGCACTTCGTCGACCTTGTGAAACGCGTCGGACCCGACAACCGGCGTGCGCCGGATCGCGTCGTCGATCGGGTTGGAGTAGCCGGTCTCGTGGACGGCATTCAGATAGACGAACAGGCGCGTCTTCTCACTGGCCTCGCCGTCGACACCGACGGCCGTGTCGATCTCCACGACGCCCTCGGTCAGCGTGCCGGTCTTGTCGGTGCAGAGGATCGTGATGCCGCCGATGTCCTCGATCGAGGTCAGCCGCCGCACGATCACCTCGGCGCGCGCCATGCTGCGGGCCCCCTCGGCGAGCGTGACGCTGACGATCGCCGGCAGGAGCTGTGGAGTGAGGCCCACCGCGAGCGCAAGCGTGAACAGCAGCGAATCGAGCACCGGCCGGTGGAACGCGACGTTGATGGCAAAGATCGCGAGCGACATCACGACCGCGATGTCGAGCAGCAGGTAGCCGAAGTGGCGCACGCCGATCTCGAACTCCGTCGAAGGGGCCTTTTTGGAGAGCTCCGACGAGATGCGGCCGAACACGGTATTCACGCCGGTCGTAACGACGACGGCCGTGGCGGACCCGCTGATCACGTGCGTTCCAAAAAAGACCGCGTTCGTGCGTTCGCGTAGCTCGGCGTCCGCCGCGACGACGTCGACGCGTTTTTCGGCCGCGAACGATTCGCCGGTAAGCGCGGCCTCGTCGACGAACAGGTCCTTCTCGTCGAGGATGCGGGCGTCGCCCGGGATCGTGTCGCCTGCGGCAAGAACCACAACGTCGCCCGGCACGACGGCCTCGACGGGAACCTGCCCGGGTGTGCTGTCGCGCAGAACCGTGGTCCGCGTCTGGACCATTTCGAGCAGCGACGCGACGGCGTCGGCGGCCCGCTGTTCCTGCCAGTAGCCGAGCAGACCGCTCACCACGATGATCCCGAGGATGATCGAGCCGTCGATCTGTTCGCCGACCGCGAGCGACAACCCGGCGGCCACGACGAGGAGCAGCGTGATGGGGCTGCGGAACTGCGCGAGCAGCAGGCGGAGTCGCGAGTGGGCTTCGGGCGGCGCGAGGCGGTTTGGGCCGTAGCGGGTGAGCCGGCGCGCGGCTTCGGGAGTCGAGAGCCCTGTTCGCGACGATTCGAGCGTCGAGAGAACTTCGTCGCCCGGGGCGGACCAGAATGGTTCGGCCGTCTGCGCGGTGGTGTGTTGCGACGTCATGAAGGGCTGGAGGGCGATTGTGGGACGGGGCGTGCGGCGAGTCAACGAGGGCCTAGTCCCCGCTTGTAACGGGCGCGCTTTTCTCATACTCTGGCGGCCTGTCCAGGTTCTCGCTCACTGACATCCTTGCGCGGACCCAGGTCCGCCTCCCCGCTCACCGTCACCGCCGCTTCAGGTGTCCGCTCTGATCCGCGAAATCTGCGTTCATCTGCGGCCGAAAAAAGGGTTCTAAACCATGAAAGTAGCCATTGGATGCGACCACGGCGGGTATCCGCTCAACGAGAAGGTCATCGCCCAGATCCAGGCCCTCGGCCACGAAGTGCTCGATTTCGGAACGCACGACGGCAGCGCGGCGGACGACTATCCCGACTATGCCCGCTCGGTCGCCGAAGCGATCCAGAAGGGTGAGGCCGACCGGGGGATCCTGATCTGCGGCAGCGGCGTCGGCGTCGCCATTACCGCGAACAAGTTCCGCGGAATTCGCTCGTGCCTGTGCCACGACACCTACTCGGCACGCCAGGGCGTCGAGCACGACAACATGAACGTGCTGTGCCTCGGGGCCCGCATCGTCGGGTTCGAGCTCGCGCTCGAGCTCGTCCGTTCCTACATGAGCGCCACGTTTTCGACCGAAGAGCGCCACAGACGCCGCTCGGCAAAGGTCGACGCCATCGAAGCCGAGCAGGCCTCTCGGGCCTAGCAACAACGGACAACAGAGCCGGGTGCGGTAGCGCCCGGTCAATCGACCGTGTCGCGTAGCTAAGGAGATAGCAATGAGCACCAATCCGATTCGCGAGATAGCCAAACTTGGCCAGAGCATCTGGTTCGACCAGGTGCGGCGCGCGCTCATGACGAGCGGCGAACTGCAGCGGATGATCGACGAGGACGACCTGCGCGGCGTCACGTCGAACCCGACCATCTTTGAAAAATCGATCGGCGGCAGCACCGACTACAACACGGCCATCGCCGGGCTCGTCGAGCAGAACAAATCGGTCGACGAGATCTACGAGAACCTCGTGCTCGAGGACATCGGCAACGCGGCCGACATCCTGAAACCGATCTGGGAGCGGACGAAGGGCGTCGACGGATACGTCTCGCTCGAGGTGAGCCCCAAGCTCGCCCACGACACCGAAGGTACGATCCGCGACGCGCTCAAACTGTTCGGCGCGCTCAACCGCAAGAACGTCATGATCAAGGTGCCGGCGTGCACGGAAGGCCTGCCCGCCATCGAGCACCTGATCTCGGAAGGCGTGAACATCAACGTCACGCTGATCTTCTCCAAACAGTGCTACGACGACGTGGCCGAAGCCTACATTCGCGGCCTCGAGAAACGCCACGCGGCCGGCAAGTCGGTCGAGCGGATCGGATCGGTCGCGAGCTTCTTTGTCAGCCGCATCGATTCGCACATTGACAACGAGCTTGGCCTGAAGATCCGCCGGTCGACGGACGCTGCAGAGACGGCAAAGCTGCAGTCGCTCGTCGGAAAGATTGCGATCGCGAACGCAAAGATCGCGCACGAACGCTACCTCGAGCTGTTCCACGGTGACCGGTTCGCGGCAATGAAGGCCGCCGGCGCGCTGCCGCAGCGACAGCTGTGGGCATCGACGGGGACCAAGAATCCCGAGTACTCGGACGTCATCTACATCAACGAGCTGATCGGCGACGAGACGGTCAACACCGTGCCGCCGGCAACGTACGCCTGCGCGCGCGACCACGCGACGCCGGGGATCACGCTGTCGAAGGGCTTTGACGAGGCGCATGCGCTCGTCAAGACGCTCGGCGAAGTCGGCATCAGCCTCGACGAAGTCACGCAGAAGCTCCAGGACGACGCGGTCGCGTCGTTCATGACGAGCTTTGACGGCCTGATGAGCGTCATCGAGCAGCGGCGCGGCGACGCGATCCGCATGATCCTCGACCGCCAGACCGCCAATCTCGGCGGCTACCAGAAGGTCGTCGACGAGTCGCTCGCCGAGATGGATTCGGCCAGGTGGGTCCAGCGGATGTGGAACGCCGACCCGACCGTCTGGAAGACCGACGACGCGCACCAGAAGATCATCAAGAACGCGCTCGGCTGGCTGAACGTCGTGCAGATGCTCGACGAGAACACCGCGGATCTGGTGGCGTTTGCGGAGCGGATCAAGGCGGACGGGTTCACGCACGTCGTCGTCCTCGGCATGGGCGGGTCGAGCCTTTGTCCGGAGGTGCTGCGACGCACGTTTGGACCGCAGAAGGGCTTCCCGACGCTGCACGTGCTCGATTCGACGGTCCCGGCGGCCGTGAAGTCGCTCGAGGGCAGGATCGACCTTGGGAAGACGCTGTTCATCGTGTCGTCCAAGTCGGGCGGAACGACCGAGCCGCGTGTCTTCCATCATTACTTCTACGATCGCGTGAAGTCGCTGAAGGGCGACGCCGGCAAGAACTTCATCGCGATCACGGATCCGAACACGAAGCTCGGCGCGGAAGCGGCGAGCGACGGGTTCCGGCGGACGTTCGTCAATCCGGCCGACATCGGCGGGCGGTACTCGGCGCTGTCGTTCTTTGGCATGGTCCCGGCTGCCGTTGCCGGAATCGATGTCACGAGGCTCGTGGATCGCGCGATGCACGCGGTGCATGCGTGCAGCTCGTCTGTTCCTACGATCGACAACCCCGGCGCGCGGCTTGGCGCGATTCTCGGCCGGCTCGCGGTCGAGGGGCGCGACAAGGTGACGTTCGTGACGCCTGCGCCGATCGACTCGCTCGGGCTGTGGATCGAGCAGTTGATCGCCGAGAGCACGGGCAAGGAGGGCAAGGGGATCATCCCCGTAGCGGGCGAGCCGCTCGGCGCGCCCGAGGCCTATGGCAATGACCGCGTGTTTGCGCACATCAGCGTCGAGGGCACGGACGATGCGGACACGACGGCAAAACTCGCGGCGCTCGAGGCCGCCGGCCATCCGGTCGTGCATCACCTGCTGTCGACGCCGTTGGGTCTTGGCGTCGAGTTCTTCCTCTGGGAGTTCGCTGTGGGCCTGTCGGGCGCGCTGATCGGGATCGATTCGTTCGATCAGCCGAACGTGCAGGAGTCCAAGGACAACACGGTGCGTCTGCTCGGCGATTTTGCCAAGAACGGCAAGTTTGCCGACGAGACGCCGATCGCGACTGAGGGCGATCTGGCGGTGTACAGCTATCCGGGTTCTTCGGTGTCTGGCAAGACGATTGGCGAGGTCATCTCTGCGCACCTCGCGTCGGTCAAGCGCGGCGACTATGTCGCGATCACGCAGTACATCGAGGAGACGCCGGCGCACGACGCGGTGCTGCAGTCGATGCGGACGGCGATCCGCGACCACTTCAAGGTGGCGACGACGACCGGGTATGGGCCCCGGTTCCTGCATTCGACCGGGCAGCTCCACAAGGGCGGTCCTGCGACGGGTGTGTTCATCCAGCTGACGTGCGACGATGCCGCGGACATTCCGATCCCGGGTGAGAAGTACGGGTTCTCGGCGTTGAAGGAGGCGCAGTCGCGCGGCGATTTCGAGTCGCTGGCGTCGCGGAAGCGGCGGGCGATCCGTGTGCATTTGGGCAAGGATGTCGCGGCGGGTCTCGACCGGTTGAAGGCGCTGGTGGAT
This sequence comes from Blastocatellia bacterium, assembly GCA_044224215.1. Classification (GTDB taxonomy): domain Bacteria; phylum Acidobacteriota; class Blastocatellia; order UBA7656; family JADIYM01; genus DAOMFM01. Next base: position 3,672 of record JBGAKX010000132.1, on the reverse strand, counting down.
GACGCGGTGAAGGGTTCGGCTGCTGCTGGGTAGCCGGGGGAAGTTCACGCAAAGACGCAAAGGAAACAAGGGCGCCAAGTTTGTATGACTTGGCGCCTTTGCGTCTTTGCGTCTTTGCGTGAAAATGCTGCCCAGTAGCCTTGCATGCCCAGGACAGTCCATCGCCGTGACCTTCTGAAAGCCGCTGCCATTGCGCCATTTGCTCTTTCCGCCTCCCCTTCCCGCAAGCGCCTGCGCGAATTCGGGTTGCAGTTGGGCCTTCTTCCGACGGGCGCATCGGGAGCGATCACCGACGTCGCCGGCATCACCGTCGGCCAGGTCACGCTCGTCGACGACTCCAAGAAGATCCGCACCGGCGTCACCGCGATCCTCCCCCGCGGAACCCTCGCATCCGCGCCCGTCACCGCCGGCGCCGCCATCCTGAACGGCAACGGCGAGATGACCGGTGTGATGGCGATCCGCCGCACCGGCCAGCTCGACGCCCCCGTGCTGCTGACCGGCACCGGCAACATCGGCATCGTCTACCAGGCCGCGCTCGAGACGGTCTTCCCCATCCGCGGCAACGACATCCCTCCGACGCCGGTCGTCGCCGAATGCTGGGACGCGCTGGGAGACATCCGCGGCCGCCACCTCACCCCCGAAAACGTCCGCGAGACGCTCCGCTCCGCCCGGCCTGGCCCCGTCGCCGAAGGCGGTGTCGGCGGAGGCGCCGGCATGACGTCGTACGGCTTCAAGGGCGGGATCGGCACGTCGTCGCGCGTGGTGTCCAAGGCGCATGGTGGCTACACGGTCGGCGTGATCGTCAACGCAAACCACGGCGCGCGCGAACAGCTGCTGATCGCGGGAGTTCCCATTGGCTCGCTCCTCAAGACCTACCCACAGGAGCGCGCCCGTCCGGCAAGCTCCATCGTGATGGTCGCGGCCACCGACGCGCCGCTCACGTCGCGACAGCTCGAACGGCTCGCGCTGCGGATGTCGATGGGGCTTGCGCGAACCGGCTCGACCGCGAACACGTCATCGGGCGACCTGATGCTGGCATTTTCGACGGCTCCCGTCGGCGCGGTGCCCCTCGAAGACGAGAAGGTGACGCCGCTCTACCAGGCGGTCGTCGAATCGACCGAGGAGGCCGTGCTGAACGCGCTCGCGATGGGCGTCGATGTGATTGGGCTCGACGGAGCGCTCTGCCCGGGGCTCCCGCTCGACCGCGTCGTCGGGCTGCTCAAGGCGCGCGGAGTGATCCGATGAGCGCGACGGTGCGCGACATTCTCGGCCAAGAAGGCCAGCCGGTTGGCGCCGGGATCTTTCCGCGCGGCGAGGAGACGGCAAAGCTCGAGCTGTACCGGATCGCGTACGCCGGCGACGGCGCCGAGCTGACCGGCGTGCAGGTGATCGACGAGTTCGAGACGATGTCCGGGCCAGTGATGATCTCGGCGGTGTCGTCGCTCGGCGCAACGTATGACGCGGCGCTGACGATGGCGTTCGAGCGCAGCGCGGATCTCGACATCGGTTCCGGCTGGCCGCCGGTGGTGATCGGTCTGGACGCGGCGATCCCGGTGCGCGCGGCGTTCGTGACGCGCGCGGCGGCGGGCGACGTCGAGGCATTCGTGATGGCGGGCGCGCTGCAGTCGGTGGCGGTGATCGTGACCGCGCGCGACGTGTCGGTCGCTGCGCTCGGTCGCGTGGCTGAGTCGGCGCGCGAGATGCTCCGAGTCGAGAAGGCGCTCGTCGTGGCGGTTGCGGTCGCGGACACGCGGAAGACCGGCGGGCGCTGGACGGTTGAATTCGACGACGCGGTGCGGACGGCGATCGGGGCTGCGCTCGAGAAGATCCGCGCCGTGGTGGGGTCGTGAAGACCGTCGTCACGCGATCGGTTGAGGAAGCTGCCGAGTTCATCCGGCGCGGCGAGCTGGTGGCGTTCCCGACCGAGACGGTGTACGGGCTGGGCGCGAACCTGTTCGACGAGGGCGCGCTCGCGAAGATCTTCGAGGCGAAAGGCCGGCCGGCCGACAACCCGCTGATCGCGCACATTTCCGATCCACGGCAGTTGCTGCTGGTCGCGCGGTCGGTTCCGCCTGCGGCGTCGTGGTTCGTGGACGTGTTCTTTCCGGGCCCGCTGACGGTGGTGCTGCCAAAGCGCGACACGGTGCCGGGCATAGCGACGGCGGGGCTCGACACGATCGGCGTCCGGATGCCGGGACACGCACTTGCGCACGAGTTTCTGTCGGCGTGCGGGACGCCGGTGGCGGCGCCTTCGGCGAACCGGTCGGGGCGGCCGAGCCCGACGACGGCGGCGGCGGTGCTCGAGGATCTCGACGGGCGGATCGCGTGCGTGCTGGAGGGCGATCAGACCGAGGTGGGGCTGGAGTCGACGGTGGTCGATTGCACGGGCGACGATCCGGTGGTGTTGCGCGCGGGGGCGGTGTCGCTGGAACGGTTGCAGGAGGTGGTTCCGTCGACGCGGCTCGGGATCGACGACACGGGCGAAGGCGAGATGCGGAGCCCCGGCACACGGTACAAGCACTACGCGCCGCGGGCTCGGGTGGAGGTGGCCGCGACGGCGCTCGCGGCGCCGGGCGGCGAGCACGCGGCGTGGATCGGGTTGGAGCGGCCGATGGCGGCGTTTGCGCTGGTGCGCGAGTGCGCTTCGGTGGACGAGTATGCGCGTGCGTTGTTTGCGTTCTTCAGGGCGTGCGATGCGGCGGGTGTCGAGGTGGTCTACTGCCAGGAGGTCGCGCCGGTTGGCATCGGTCTGGCGCTGATGGATCGTATCCGCCGCGCGTCCGACCGCTGATTGGCATCATTCGGCCATTCAAGACGTGGGTCTCGGTGCATTGCGCACGAGCGCCCTGCTCTGGAAGACTTGGCGACGAGTCCGGTTTTTTTGGAACGTTGGCCTTCGAGCGCTGCGCTGACATAACGCGCAGCCAGGCATGAGGAGGTAGAACAGATGACCATGAAACGTGCGATTCTCTACACGGCCGCCGCGCTGGCCCTCGGCATGAGTGGCGCGTGCGGAAGTTCGGAGCAACCCGCACCTCAGCCCGCTCCGACCTCCGCGCCGTCCGCAAGTACGGCTGCGACCAACGCCTCACCGGCCACCGCGACGCCGGCGCCGAAGGATGAAGTCGGCCCCGACGGCTCGCACATCACGACCCGCGTCGATGCAAACGGCCAGACCGTCACGGAGCGCACCTGGCCGAGCGGCCCGGTCGAGAAGGTGACGGTCACGACGAGCGGCGACACCGAGACGGCGCGCATCCAGTATCGCGACGGCAAGACGGTCGAGACACAGGACAAGAACACGGTCGCACACGCAATGGAATGGACGGGTAGCGAGGTCGCCTCGGCCGGAAAGACGACCGGCAAGGTGGTCGCGAGCGGCGCCGAGAAGGCCGCCGACGCGACCGTCGACGCGACGAAGACCGCGGCCGAGAAGACGGCCGACGCCACGAAGACCGCGGCCGAGAAGACCGCCTCTGGGGTCAAGAAGGTAGGAAAGGCCCTGAAACCATAGGAGACCACGGCTAGCGGTCCCGCCGTCAGCCATCGTCTCCGCGCAAATCCGCCTGATCTGCGTTCATGCGCGGCCTCCCTCATTGCTCCGAGGCACCCCGACGGGGTGCGGGAAAATAGCCGGGGGTCGAGGCACCCCGAAGGGGTGCGGGAAAATAG
>JBGAKX010000131.1:0-12431 GCA_044224215.1 Blastocatellia bacterium | reverse complement strand
ACGACCGCGCGCAGCGCGTCCAGCTCGATGTTCAGCGTCTCGTAATCCATTGCATCGAGACGCTTTCGCTCGGCAGTCTGGTAGTAGATGACACCGAGCGCCACACCGACGAGCGCCAGCACACCGATGACCGCGCCAATGACGGCGCCCCTGCTCGAACGCGTTTGAACCGCACCATACCCGCCCATTGAGCCTCCCCTTTTCCGGTCGTCGCAGAGTCTACCACTTTGCTATCCTCTCACTTGCAAACAGTCGATCTGAAGGAGTGCGGAATGAACGCCGATTGGGAGGATCCGCTCAAGGACCTCAAGCTGATGCAGGAACGGATGAACTCTCTGCTCGAAGAGAGCCTGTTGCAGTCGCCCGCCGAGGCCGAAGAGCTCGTCGAGGGCCGATGGGAACCTGTCGCGGACGCGTTCGAAACCGAGTCCGAGTTCGTGCTCCTCGTCGAGACCACGGGGATTGTGCGCGATCAGATCGAGTTGAGGGTCGACGGCAGCAGGCTGACGATCGGTGGCGATCGGCAGCCGTCCGACGTGGTGGCGGGCGCGCAACCGCTCTGGCTCGAGCGGGCATACGGGCCGTTCTCGAGGAGCTTTGACATACCGCCACAGGTCGACGAACAGCGCATCTCGGCGACTCAGCGCGACGGTGTGCTTATCATTCGAATGCCAAAGCGCTCGGCAGAGCGCGGCGGCCAGTTCCAGATCTCAGTGGAGTAGAACGACAGATGGGTAACGGGGACGACGAGGCAATTGAGGTTGAGGCGACGGCGCCGGAGGGCGTCGACGAGGCTCCTGCGAAATCCGTGAAGGTCGTCGACAAGCGGCGATTTGCGAGATTTCTCGGGTTTGGCGGAGGCGACGACGAGGTCGACGACGATGCCGCGGGTGACGAGCGGCATCTGCCGTCCTACGTCGAAGAGCTGAAGCAGCGCGCCGAGCGCGCCGAGGCGCACAGCAAGGCCGAGATCGAGGCCGCGCGGACACGGCTCGAACGCCACTTCGAAGGCCGCCTGGCATCGGCACGTTCCGAGATCGCGGCCGGCGTTCTCGAGGTGTTTGACAATCTCGAACGCGCGCTTTCTGCGCCCGCGGCGCACGAGAGCGCGCTCTACGAAGGCATTCTCGCAACGCGCGACATCTTCCTTCGCAAGCTCGACGAGCTCGGGATCAGTGCGATTTCATCAGTCGGCGAAGTGTTCGATCCCGAGATCCACGAGGCGGTTGACGAGGTTGTGGTCGACGATCCGGCGCAGGACGGGCGCGTCGTCGAGGAGATGCAGCGCGGATTCAGGTGCGGCGAGCGACTTGTTCGTCCCGCGATCGTCCGCGTCGGGCGCGCAACGCCCGATGCCGCAGACGCGGCTGCCACGGGAGAGTGACGACCGTCGCTCGTCGTCGTGGGTTGGGCGACACGGGTGGTATCATTGACTGGTCTCTTCGCGAGCGTGGCTCCGGCGGCGCCTTCGCTGTTGAGACATCTGTCCCACAGGAGTTCGTCAGGGCGGTGGTATTGCCATGATCGATTTCGAGCAGTTTCAGGACAAGTTCTCGGAGAGCGGGCAGCGCGTGATGAAGCGCGCATACGACGAGTCGCGCCGCCGCGACCACAATCAGGTGGCGCCCGAGCACGTGTTCTTTGCGCTCGCCGACCTTGAACGCAACTTCTTCAACGAGTTGATGCAGAGCCTGAACGTCGATCCGCAGGCCGTGGCGACGTCGCTCGAGAGCAAGCTGACGGCGCGCGAATACCTCGGACGCGGGATGCGCATGAGCGACGGCCTGCGCGTGCTGCTCAAGCACGCGCTCGATCGCGCCCGCACGCGAGGCCGGCGGACGATCGATTCGACGGACCTCTTTCACGCGCTGTTCCAGGACCGCGCGAGCTCGCCGGTCGACATCCTGAAGAAGCTCGGGGCCGAGCCCGAGATCGTGGTCGAGAAGATCTCGACGCGCGTCCGCACGCGCGAGGAGCGCGAAGAGCGGTATCGCCGCCGGTACGAGCTCCCCGCGTATCTCAAGCACTTTGGCGTCAGCCTGAACAAGCTCGCCCGTCAGGACAAGCTGCCGCCCGTCATCGGTCGGGACGACGAGATCCAGCAGATGATGGAGATCCTGTGCCATCGCGAGCGCGCGAACTCGCCGATGCTCGTCGGCGAGGCGGGCGTCGGCAAGACGGCCGTCGTCGAGGGTCTCGCTCGCCGGATCGAGCTCGAGCCCGAACGCGTCCCGCAACGGCTCAGAAACTCGCACGTCGTGCAGCTTCAGATGTCGGGAATCGTTGCGGGGACGATGCTGCGCGGCATGTTCGAGGAGCGGATCCAGGGGATCATCAACGAGGTCAAGGAGCGCGAGAACCTCATCCTGTTCATCGACGAGGCGCACACGATCATCGGCGCTGGTTCGGCGCTCGGGGCGTCGTCGGACGCGGCGAACATGTTCAAGGCGGCGCTCGCACGAGGCGAGATTCGAATCATCGGCGCGACGACGCTCACCGAGTACAAGGAATACATCGCCGAGGACGAAGCGCTGGCGCGCCGCTTCAGGCTTGTGCGCGTCGACGAGCCGTCGATCGCCGAGACACGTCTGATCATCGACGGCGTGCGGCCGCGGCTCGAGAAGAACTACTCCGTGCAGATCACGGAAGAGGCCATCAACACTGCGCTCGAGATGGCGCCGCGTTACGACCGCAACCTGCACATGCCGGACAAGGTCATCGGGTGGCTGGACACCGCCGCGGTCAAGGTCGAGATCGCCAACCCGGATCTTCCGGAAGTCCGGCGCGAGCACGTCATCGAGGTCATCTCGCAGGAATCTCGGATTCCGCGGGACATGGTATTCCGCGACACAAACGAGCGATTCGTCGAGATGGAGCAACGCATCGCCGAGCGCGTCGTCGGCCAGGAGCTCGCCACAAAGGCCGTCGCGCGGCGGTTGCGACTGAACAAGGGCCCGCTCAAGGAGAACTACTACAAGCCGGACGGCGTCCTGCTATTCCTCGGGCCGACGGGAGTCGGCAAGACCGAGCTCGCCAAGGCGGTCGCCGAATTCATGTTCGGTGACGAGCACAAGATGGTGCGCATCGACATGAGCGAGTATCAGGACGGCACGGTCGCCGTCGAGAAGCTCATCGGCATGCCGCGAGGAATCGTCGGCTCGGAACGCGGCGGCATCCTGACCGAGCGGCTCCGCGACAATCCCTACACCGTGCTGCTGCTCGACGAGATCGAGAAGGCGTCGCCGTACCTGCTCAACCTGTTTCTTCAGGCGTTCGACGAGGGCTGGCTGACCGACGGACGCGGCAAGCGCGTGTACCTGTCGGACGCGATCGTGATCATGACCAGCAACCTTGGCAGCGACAACTTCAAGAAGTACCTGAAGCCGCTCGGGTTTGCCACCGACAAGCGGTCGGACATGGAGCAGGTGAAACGCGACGTGCTGAAGGCCGCGGAATCCCGGTTCTCGCCGGAGTTTCGAAACCGCATCGACGAGATCGTCGTGTTCTCGCCGCTGACGCAGGAAGAGGTCTTCGAGATCGCGATGCTGTACCTCGGACGGTTGCGGAGTCAGATGGAAGCGATGGGCAAGACGGTCAACGTGACGACTGCGGCCGAGGAGTTGCTCGTTGTAAAGGGATTCAGCCCCGCCTACGGCGCCCGGTTTCTGAAGCGCACCATCGACGAGCTGGTAAAGGTTCCCATTACGCACCTGTGGGCCACTGCCGACAGTTTTCTCGTCGACGTGCGTGACGATGCAATTGTCGTGGAGCCCGTTTCGTGATGCAGGGTCGACGCGGCTGGCTGCTGCACAGTGTGATTGCAACGGTCTTGGTGCTCGCATTCGTCGGCGCCGACAGGGTGGGTGTTGCGCGGGCGGACGAGGATACGGACGAGGCGGCACGCGCAACCCAGCTCATCGAGTCGTGCATCGCAGCGCTCGGCGGCCCCAAGTTTCTCGGCGCGAATTCTTTCGTCGCGACCGGCGTGTTCACTGCGTTCGTGCAGGGTCAGCCCGGGGTGCCGCTGCCGTTCATCGACACGTACGTCCTGCCGGACCGGAACCGCACCGAGTTCGGGAAGAAGAAGGGGCGCGTCATTCAGTCGAATGCAGGCACCACGGGTTGGAAGTACGATGGCCGGCGCGAGGTGCTCACGCCGCAGGATCCATCCGAGATTCAGGCGTTCCAGCGCTACATCCGGGCCAATCTCTACAACCTGCTGCGGCAGAACTGGCGGCAGCCCGGCGTGGAGCTTCGCTATCTCGGGAGGGTCGAGTTCGCACCGCGCGTCTGGACAGAGGGCGTGACGATCGAATTCGAGGACGGCTTTGCGGTGGACATCCTTTTCGATACGCGAACAAAGCTTCCGATGGCGTCGCGATATCGCGAGGGCGCCGAGAGCGGAGCCGCGGGTTCGCTCATCGAGACCCGCTACCACGACGTGTACCTCGAATTTGACGGCGTCAAGACGCCCCGTACCGTGGATCTCTATCGCGACCAGGCCCAGACGGCGCGGATCACATATGAGACGGTTCGGTACAACGTTGCTATCGACTCCAAGTATTTCGAACAGCCAAGCAGCTCAAAAGACGTGAAATAGGGATTGGACCCGTGGGTGACGCCGTCGCGCGGCGGCGAGTGTGGATCACGTGACGGCGTTGGTATATGCTTCACGGACTCGCATAGGCGCTCCCACGGAACTTCTTTCGGGAGCGACTCCTGGAGGACATTCGATGGATGAGCAGAGCGCCGGTGTTCTGCTGCGCGTGTTCGGCAAGTCCGACGTTGGGATGGTGCGCACGAACAATGAGGACGCGTTCCTGATCGCGGACCTCGCGACGGATCAGGCGATGGACGCCGTGTCGGTCGCCGACGTTCGCGTATCGGACCGGGGCGTCCTGCTCGCCGTGTCGGACGGCATGGGCGGCGCGGCGGCGGGCGAGATCGCGAGCGCAATCACGGTCTCGTCGCTGCAACAGTGGCTGGCTGAGGATCACGCCGGCGTTGGCACGCACCATCTGATGAAGTCGGCGGTCGAGCAGGCAAATCGCAACGTTCACGATGCCGCGCAATCCACCGAGCGCCAGGGAATGGGCGCGACGCTGACTGCCGTGCTGATCAGAGGCCCGATGGCGCACATCGCCGAGGTCGGCGACTCGCGCGCGTACCTCGTGCGAAACGGGCGTCTGCGCCAGGTCACGCGCGACCAGAGCTTTGTCCAGTTGCTCATCGAACAGGGGATGCTGACGCGCGACCAGGCCGAAAAGTCGCCGTATCGAAACGTCATACTCCAGGCGATGGGACAGAACCCCGAGGTTACGGTCGCCATCGGAAAGCTCCAGCTCTGCCGTGGCGACGTCTTCGTGCTGTGCTCGGACGGGCTGTCCGGCAAGGTCGCCGACGACGAGATCCGGGACATCGTACTTCAGGGCCAGGCGTTCGACGTCGTGTGCGATCGGCTGATCACGCTTGCCAAGCAGCGAGGTGGCGAGGACAACATCACGGTCGTCATCGGCGAAGTGTCCGGCGAAGGCATTCCCGAGCAAACGGAACGGCGCGGTATTACGCAGACGCTCGACTCGGTACAGGAGTTCGACCTGGCACGCGCCGCCAAGGGGCAACAGCAGGCGGCGGTCGTGCCTGCGACTGCCGCAAGCCCGACGCCGGCGCCGCCACCCGGGATCGAGCCGGGGCACATCACCCAGATCCTGACGATGCCTGCGGCGCTCCCTGACGCACCGGCGCCCGTCGCGGCCGCGCCAGCCGCGGCCGCGCCTGCCGTGGAGAAGTCGAGCTCGATGTGGATCTGGTTGCTGGTCGTCCTGCTTCTGATCGCGGCCGCCGTCGGCGTCGTGTACTTCGTGTTGCCGCGGCTCGGCTGAGGCGGACACACGCTACTGGCTGTTCCAGTCGCCGGCAATCGGCGCGGCGTTGGCCGGGCCGTAGTTGAACACGACGTCGGCGTTCCCCGGAGAATTCGAGTTGCGCAGGAACCAGGCGCCCGTCGACGCGACGTAGACTCCGATCGAGTCGCCGCCGTCAGCGTTCCAGTCACCCGTCACGGCCGTCGCGCCGGCGGGGCCGTAGTTGAACGTCAGGTCGGCCGGACCCGCCGCGTTGACGTTGCGAAGAAAGAACGCCCCTGTCGCCGCGGCGTACAGACCCACGGTGTCGACGCCGTCGTTGTTCCAGTCGCCGACAACCGGCTTCCAGCCCGAGTTCGACGCACCGAATCCAAAGACGACATCCGCGGCGCCGCTGGCATTGCTGTTGCGGAGAAAGAAGAAGCTCGCCACCGGCTCGAACAGGCCGACGGTGTCGATACCGTCCCCGTTCCAGTCGCCGACGATGGGGATGTACCCCGCATTGCCCGCGCCGAACGAGAACGTGATGTCGGCCGGTCCGCTGGCGTTCGAGTTCTTGAGAAAGAACGTCCCGGTTTGCGGATCGTAGATGCCGACAGTATCGGTCCCGTCCCCGTTCCAGTCTCCGCGTAGCGGAACGATTGCAGGGTTCGCCGGACCGTACGAGAAGGCGAGCGATGCGGCACCGGGCGAGTTCGCGTTGCGCAGGAACCACGTGCCCGTCGTGGCGATGTAGATCCCAGCCGTGTCGTCGCCTCGGAACTCGTACGAGCCGATCTCGTAGGCGGTACCCTGAGGCCTCTTCTTGGCATCCAGATCGTTCGTTACGGTGGCGATCGTCGTTCCGTGGTCGACGGCGGGACCTCCCGACTTTGGATGGTAGTTGTGGTTCGTCGGATCAAAGCACACCGCAGCGGCCGTCGAAATTGTCGAGTGCGCGTCGTGTCCGCGCGCGACCCACGCCGAGAAGGTGATGAACGTGTCGTTGTACTCAAAGCGGTCGATGATCACGTTGTAGTCCGAGCTCAATCCGGACTCGCTGCCGGGATCGACGCTGATCGACGCCTTGGTGCCCGGGTGGATCAGGATGTTGTTCTTTACCGTGTTGTTGAACGAACCATCCAGGAACGAGAGCACGGACCGGCCGTCCGACGCCTGAATGACCGTGTTGTTGTAAAACGTGTTGTCGTGCGTCCCGAATGCGGGATCGAATCCGTCGTCCCACCCCGCGATGCCCGTCGAGTGGTTGTCGTAGAGCAGATTGTTGAAGATCCGCGACTGGATCACCGACGCGAGGTTGATCCCCGCAGCGCCGCCCACACCGTTCTGGTAGATGACGTTGTACGAGATCTCGGCGTTCGAGATGATCCCGTCGCCGTCGAGTGCCGGATCCGCGTTGATCTGGATGCCCGAGTCGTTGTTGTCATGCACCTTGTTGTGCTGGATCAGCGGATTGTCGGAGCTGTTGGAGACATAGATTCCGTGTTCGATACCCGAGAACGAGCACTCGTTGTACGTGAGGACGATCCCTTCGGCGTACGCGGTGAAGATTCCCCACCGCGTGTTGTTGTGGCAGTAGTTGTTCGTCAGCACCACGCCGTGGCTTTCGGCGGTCGGTTCGGCCTGAACGGCAATGCCCGCACGGCCCGCCGTGGTGACTTCAAAGCCGCTGAGCGTGATGTAGCTCGCGTCGCGGATCCACAGGTTGTCGTTGTTCGAGTTGAGCGCACCGGGCGATGTGACGACGGCGCCGGGCTGCGCCATGAACACGATCGGTGCGGCCAGCGAGCCCGAGCGGGAGAACTTCGCTCCGACGTACGTCCCGGGTCTGACGATGACCGTGTCGCCCGGCGACACGACGTTCGCGGCCTTCTGTATCGTGGCAAATGGCTGGCCGGACGTTCCGGGGTTTGAGTCCGAACCAGTGGGCGACGGCGCGACATAGTATGTCGTTGCGGCCTGAGCCGAGCCTGCGGCAATGCACACGCACGCCAGCGCCAGAGCGGGGAGGAGAAGTCTTGTCATTGCGTACGCCGGGCGGACGAAGTTACAGGGAGCGCACGGAAAACTTACCACATGGAAGGCGTGAAATTCACGGCCAAGCGATTTCCTGTTCGCCGGTCAGAACTGGTACCGGACTCCGATCTGGACCTGGAACGGCGACCCGGCATTGTTTCCCGTGAGCAGCTTGCCGTACGTCTTCGAGGTCGGGACCTGGTCGCGGAGTTGGGCGAAATTCAGGTTCGTCGGACCGTTGAATCCGCAGTCCGGACCGACGGGCGAGGCGCAGTAGTTGGCGACATTCGAGAAGCTCTGGTTCAGCGTGGCGTTCTCGATGTTGAACAGGTTGAAGAAGTCCGCAATGATCGCGAGCGACTGGTTGTCCGAGAACGCAAAGCTCTTCTGCACCCGCAGGTCGACAAAGTAGAGCGGTTCGTTCCGGAAGGCATTCCGCACGAAAGGCACGCCCGGCGCGGCGTACGGCCGGTCCACGTTGATGGTGTCCTTGTTGGCGTCATAGCCGACGCGCGCATCGAATGGCGCTCCGGACATCAGGCGCAGCGTGTTGGCGACCTCAAAGCCCCACGGGAGAAAGAACACCGAATTCGACGTGAACTGGTGACGCCGGTCCAGGTTCGAGTAGCCGTATTCGGGCGTCAGGTTGTACGTATCGTCCGCCGAGATGGCTGTCGCCTCGCGCTCGTTGTCGTCGTCGGCATAGTTCGACGAGAGCGTGTAGAACACGCTGAACTGGCCCCAGTTCCGCTGGAACTTGGACCGGATCGTGAGCGCGCGGAACAGTGCCTTGGCTGACGATTCGCGGACCGTCACGTCGCGCAGCGTCGGGATCGGCCGGACGGCCCCGCTCACGAGGAACTGAGGCCGCTGCGAAACGTCCGTGGGGTCGATGACGGGGAGCGGGAGGTTCGCCACACGGTTCCGCTCGAGTCGCGTCGTGTGCACGTATGTGAAGTCGGCGCCGATCGTGAAGTTCGTCAGAATTTCGTGCTCGACTCCGATTCCCGCCTGGTACGAACGCGGGTTCTGGAAGTGCGTGTCGACGCCGAAGACGGACACGCCCAGAAAGGGATTCGGGGTCAGGCCGAGTGCTGCTGCAACCTGCTGGATCTGATCGGGCGACACCTGTGGCAGCTGGCCAAGCGAGTACTGGTTCAGGTCGATGCCGATCAGCAGCAACTGGTCGTACAACGTCGCGGGCTGCCCCGACGAGACGGGGAACGGCAGCGTGATCGATACGTCGCCGGGCGGCAGCCGGAAATTGTTGACGGGGCTGGCAAACAGGAGCAGTGGCGTCCGCGCGAAGTAGATGCCGCCATTGCCGCGGATCACGGTCTTTCCGTTGCCCCAGGGATCCCACGCAAAGCCGGCGCGAGGCGCCCACTGGTTTCTCGCATCGGGGATGATCGAAGGCTCGATCGTCGCACCGACCGGAAACCTGAACCCGGCGACGGTCTCGACGAGATCCGTGTTGTTCGCGTCGGGTTGTGGGTTGTACTGCGCTTCGTAGCGGAGCCCGGCGTTGACGGTGAAGTTCGGCAGGATGCGCCACGAGTCCTGGACGTAGAACGCGAACTCGGTCGAGTTGAGTTGCGCCTCGAGATTCCCGATCTGCTGGATGTACCGGTAGCCACCGGTGTCAAACACGTTCGGCGTCGGCCCGCCAACCGAGAGCTGCTCGAGCGTGACGTTGATGTCCGGGTTGAAAGGCACGTTGTACTGACCGAACTGGTTGAAGCCGAATCGCTGGAACGCTCGAATGTAGTTGTACTCACCGCCGACCTTCAGCGTGTGGTTGCCGAGCGTCGCCGTCAGGCCGTCCGCAAGCTGGATGCGCTTGTCGTCCTCGTAGTTTGGGAGGAAGTTGCGATTGCCGGTATTCGCAAACGCGGTGGCGAGATTCGGAATCGTCGAATTCGCAAGTCGAGGACGCTCCTCGCGGGCAAACTGGCCGCGCAACTCGTTGATCACCGTTGCCGAGACGATCGTGACGAGTTGGCCGACAACGGTGTGTGTTCGGTCCTGTTCTTCGCCGTCGTTTGTCAGGGCGCGCGCCGTCAGCGGAAGGACAGCGGCGCCGGTGTTCACCGCATTCTCGCCGTTGTTTCGGCTATAGCTGTAGCGGACGTTGAGCGAGTTGTTCTCGTCGAGCTGCGCGTCGACACGCCCGAGCGCCGCGAGCGCGTCGTTCGTCGCCTCGAACGACTGCTCCTGCGACCTGAAGAATGACAGCGCTTCGGCCGTGTTCGGCATCGACGTGACGCCCTGCAGCGACGAGAACTCGACGGCCCGCGGCAACCGGATCCTCTGCTGCTCGTACGCGCCAAAGAAGAAGATACGGTCCTTGCGGATCGGGCCCCCGATCGATCCACCCCACTGCTGCTGCGTCGGCACGAACGTCAGATCACGGTTGTCGTCGGTCTTTGTCGGATCGCCTTCGTTGATCGTGTCAAAGAACTCGTTATGTGCCGCAAAGTCTTTTGGGCGTATGAAATACAGGGCCGAACCGTGGAACTCGTTCGTTCCGCTCTTCGTCACCGCGTTGACGAGACCGCCCGTGGAGCGGCCAAACTCCGCCGAATAGCCGGTTGCCACGACCTGGAACTCGCGGATCGACTCCTGGGGAATCGTGTACGCAAAGTTGCTTCGCTCGCCGCCCTTGATCCCGCCAAAGTACGGGTTGTTGTAGTCGACACCGTCGACGTTGATGTTCGCGTTGATGCCGCGCTGGCCGGCGAGCGAAATCTGCTGCCGCGCCGGCTCGACCTGCGCGGTCGGCGTCAGCGTCACAAAGTCCTGAAACCTGCGTCCGTTGATCGGCAGGTTCGAGATCGCCGTGTCATTGATGACGGCCTCGGGCTCGCTCCGCGTCGTCTGAACGTCGACAGACCCCGCGGTGACCGTGACCTGCTCCGAGACACCGCCCGCGCTCAGCACGACCTGGAGCGTCACGGTGCGGCCTACGACGACATCCACCTGGTCGAACGTGCGCGGCTGGAAGCCCGATGCCTCGGCGCGCACGCCGTAGCGGCCCGGCGGCAACGCGACCAATGAAAACAGACCGCTTTCGGTCGCATGCACAGTTCGCGCGAGCCCGGTATCCGAATTCGTCGCGGTAATCTGGCAACCGGGAATCGTGGCGCCGTCTGGGTCCGTCACGACCCCGACGAGCTGGCCGGTCGACGCCTGGGACTGTCCAGACGTCGGCTGAGGAACCAGGAACATGGTACACAGAACCAGCGCACAGCAGGTGGCGAACGAACGGGGGCGGCTCGGGGCAACAATCGACATAGTCTTCTCCGAAACAGTGAGGCCCTGTCGTGCCGTGCGGCGATCTGACGCACGACGCGTATGGGACCCACCTGTGAACTGCTCGGGCTCCTTCGCGGTGAAGTGCAGCAAAGGCGAGGCGAACCGCAGCGTGATCGTCGAGCGACGAGGTTGCTGCGTCAGGGCCAGAATACGTGCCGTTCGCGAACCTTGGCAAGCGGCGCGAGAATCGTCGAATCGGCGGTTCGTCCGGTATACTTGGGCGTTTCGAGGAGGATTGTGTGGGCGGATCGCTGAAGACAAGGCTGCTCAGAGGCGTGGGAAGCGCGATCGAGGATTTTGGCATGATCGAGTCCGGCGATCGCGTGATGGTGTGCCTCAGCGGCGGCAAGGACAGCTACACGATGCTGACGCTGCTTATGGACCTTCAGCGGCGCGCACCGGTGCAGTTCGATCTTCTCGCCGTGAACCTCGATCAGAAGCAGCCCGGATTTCCGGCGGACGTGCTGCCACGGTATCTCTCGGACGTCGGAGTGCCGCACCGCATCGTGGAACGGGACACATACTCGATCGTCAAGGCCAACATCCCCGAGGGCAAGACGACGTGCTCGCTCTGCTCCAGGCTCAGGCGTGGAATCCTCTACAACGTCGCCGTCGAGGAGGGATGCACGAAGATCGCGCTCGGGCACCACTCCGACGACGTGGTGCAGACGTTTCTGCTCAACATACTCTACGGCGGAACGCTGAAGGCGATGCCGCCGGTACTGCGAAGCGACGACGGCCGCAACACGGTCATCCGGCCGCTGGTCTATTGCCGCGAGTCCGACATCGCCCGGTTCGCCGACGAACAGCAGTACCCGATCATTCCGTGCGACCTGTGCGGCTCGCAGGAGAACCTGAAGCGCAAGCGCGTCGCGCGGCTCGTCGCCGAGCTCGAACGCGAGATCCCCGAGGTCCGCAGCTCGCTTCTCGCGGCGCTCGGGAGGGTGAAGCCGTCACATCTTCTCGACCCGGACCTGTTCGACTTCCGAGGCCTCAGCGCGCAGACGGGTGACGTCGAGGCCGAGCTGGATCGTGCGCTCGGCCTCGAACACGAAGCGCATCAATCACTTGCGTGATTCCGGCATGAGTTTCTGCTCGAGAAAGTCGGCCGACGCGTGGAACGCCCGTACCCAGTCGGCATGGATCAGCATGTCGTGGATCTCGTCCGGGAAGACGAGCAGTTCCGCCTGAACGCCTTGCGCACGTAGTCGCTGGACGAGGTCGACGCTCTCGGCA
>JBGAKX010000130.1:0-12420 GCA_044224215.1 Blastocatellia bacterium | reverse complement strand
GTCGAGCTTCGGCTGCCGTTCGTCGTCGCACCGCGCTACATCCCGGGTGACCCGCAGTCGGGCGGATCGGTTGGCGACGGTGTCGAATCCGATACGGACGTCGTGCACGATGCATCGCGCATCACGCCACCGCGGCTTGCGCCGGGCTTTGACCCGAACGTGTCGCTGTCGCTCGACGTCGTGATCGACGCTGCAGGGCTGGAGATCTCGGATCTCGCGTGCACACAGCATGCAACGCGCACGCACATAGGCAACGGGACCGTCCGAATCGCTCTGGCGCGCAGCGACGAGCGGCTGAACCGCGACTTCGTTCTGTGCTGGCGCGAATCGGCCGACACCGCGATCGGTGCGAGCTATTTCGTCAGCGCCACCGCGACGGGCGAAACCTACGGCATGATCTCGCTCGACGCGCCGGCGAACGATGCGGCGACGTCCGGTCCACGCGACGTCCTCTTTGTGCTGGATCGGTCGGGCTCGATGGGGACCGAAAAGATGGCTTCGGCGGCGCGTGCGTGCGCGATGCTGCTCGACGGGCTCGGTCCGGCGGACCGCTTTGCCGTCCTGGCGTTCGACACGTCGATCGAGTGGTTCGACGATGCGCGCTTCGCGCCCGCCGACGCGGCGAATCGCGATCGCGGCAGCCGCTACCTTCGAGGGATCGAATCGCGCGGTGGTACGGAGATGAACGCTGCGCTTGACGCGGCGCTCGGAGCGCTGGCGAAACGCGGTGCGTCTGCGAACGAACGCGAGACTGCCCTGATCCTGTTGACCGACGGCGAGATCGGCGACGAGTCGCGTGTGCTCGCAAACATTCAAACCCACCTCGGGCGGACGCGACTCTTCACGGTTGGAATCGACACGGCCGTCAACGACGGCTTTCTGAAGCGGATTGCGAAACTCGGCCGCGGAACGGCGACGTTCGTCGAGCCGGGTGCCGATCTCGATCGTGCGCTCGTCGCGATCAGCCGAGAGATCGGGCGGCCGGTCGTGTCGGACATCACGGTCATCGCCGAGAACGGCGAGACGATTCGCCTCGCGCCCGAGCGTGTACCGGACCTGTTTGACGGCCGCCGCGCAACGGTGTTTGTTTCGACTGCGTCCGCGGGGCGCGTTCGCGTAACGGGACGTCTCGCGGCAGGCGGAACGTATGACGTGACGCTCGAGCCGGCGCCGATCGACCTTCCCGCAATCGCGCATCTGTGGGGGCGGGCGCGCGTCACGGATCTCGAGGACCGGTACCGGATCGAGCCCGCGGCGCAGGACGAGCTGAAGGCCGAGATCATCGACGTGTCGGTGCGGCTCGGCGTGCTCAGCCGGTTCACGGCATTCGTGGTTGTCGACGAGCACGAAGTGGTCGTGACGGACGGGTCGCTGAGGCACGTGGTGCAGCCGGTGGAGATGCCGGCGATGTGGGCGGCGCCAGCGGCGAAGATGCAGACGCGTGGCGTCGGTGCGCTCTATAGCATTGGCGCACCGATGTTCTCTGCAGCAGATATCGAGATGGACGCGGCCATGTCGATGGATCACGTCGAAAGCGCGCCTGACGCGGCATTGGAGAAGCCAGGCATCCTTCGATCCATCTTCCGCCGAGCCATTTCGCTGCGGCGACCAACGTCGGTCGACGACTGGGTGCGGAACCTTCGAGCGGTGCTCGACACCATTCGCAAGGAGTTGGCTGACGGCGACGCACCCTCGGTCGATCAGCTCGATGCTCAGCTTGTCGCATTTCATCTGCTCGCGCCGACGAGCGAAAACCGAGTGGATCAGATTGTCCAATCTGTGGAACACCTGATCGAGGTGCTCCGTGCAGGCAACGATCCGACCGAAGCCCTGGCAAAGGTCGACAAGGCCCTCGAGAAGCACACGAAATTCTGGGAGCGGTCGATCTGAATTCCTGCCGCAGATTTGCGCCAATTTGCGCAAATCTGCGGCAAAATAACTTTCGTGACGGACGCACCCGACGAGACGGCATTCCACCGCGCGATCGAGCTGCTCGACGCGGGTGACGCGCAGGGCCTGCGCGCTCACCTGATCGATCATCCCGAGATCGCGCGCCAGCGCATCGACTATCCAGGCCACGACTACTTCCGCAACCCGACCCTTCTGCAGTTCGTGGCCGAGAACCCCGTCCGCAACGACCGCCTTCCCTCAAACATCGTCGAAGTCGCCAAGGTGATCCTCGACGCGGGCGGCGCATCGGATCGGCCGAGCCTCGACGGAACCCTCGCGCTCGTCTGCTCGGGCCGGGTTCCACGCGAGTGCGGCGTGCAGCGCCCCTTGATCGAGCTCCTCTGCAACCGCGGCGCAGATCCGAACGCCGCGATGCTTCCGGCGCTCGGACACGGCGAGTTCGAAGCGGTCGCCGAGCTGATCCGGCAAGGCGCAGCCGTCGACCTCGCGACGGCCGCCGCAACCGGTCGCACTGACGAAGCGGCGACGCTGCTCCCTGCCTCGGACGCGAACGCCCGGCATCGCGCGCTCGCGCTTGCAGCACAGCACGGGCACGCGCGGATCGTCGAGCTCCTGCTCGACGCCGGCGAAGACCCGAACCGCTACAACCCCGAATACCTTCACGCGCACTCCGTGCCGCTGCATCAGGCCGTCGCCGGGGGACATGACGACGTGGTCCGCCTGCTCGTTCAACGCGGGGCCCGGCTCGACCTCAGGGATACCGTGTACCAGGGCACGCCGCTCGACTGGGCGGAACACTGCGGGCAGATCGCGATCGCCGAATTTCTCCGGTCCCGCGGCGCCCCATAGATTCACATCACTTCAGATCCGGTTGAATTCGTCTGATTCGCCTTTATCCGCGGTCTGATCTCCCGTCAACGCCGGATCGCAACCACCTCAAGGTACGTTGCAGGGACGATCATCGCGTCACCGCCCGATCGATTGAGCTTCTCGACGAGCACCGCAAGGTCGTGGACGTAGTCGGCCTGGCGTTCCTCGCCAAGCGCCTCGAACGCCTTCGCCGTCGGACCGTAAAACGTTCGGAAGAAGCTGATCCAGTGATCGAACGAGCGGAACCGAAACGTGAAGTCACGCGCCGTCGAGGTGAGCGACGTGATCTGGTCGCCAAAGAGCTCCCGCAACCGTTCCTCGGTGCCCCACTGAGGCGGCGGACGCAGCCCCGCCGGCGGCGGCACGTATCCGCCCGTAAGTTTGAAGAGCTGGCCGATAAAGCCTTCGGGGGTCCAGTTGGCGAGGCCGATCTTCCCGCCCGGCCGGCAGACGCGGAGCAGTTCGGCCGCGGTCTTCTCCTGGTGCGGCGCGAACATCACGCCGAACGTCGACGTCACCACGTCGAATGACGCGTCCGGAAACGGCAGCGCTTCGGCGTCGCCGTCCGCAAACGTCACGTCCACACGCTCGGCGTTCGCGCGCTCGCGGCCGCGCTCGAGCAGCTCGGGCACATAGTCCACGCCCGTGACGTCGCACCACCGGCGCGCCGCGGCGATGGCGGTGTTGCCGCTGCCCGTCGCCACGTCGAGAACGCGTTCGTCGGGTCTGAGGTCGAGCGCCTCGCACAACAGCTCGCTGACGAGATTGATCGTGATGGCGACCATCGAGAAATCGCCGGTCGCCCAGGTCTTCTGCTGCTTGGCCTTCACGGCCGTGAAGTCCGGGGTGTCAGAGTTCGGTGTCATGGCTGCCTCCTCGTACGGTGCATGACTACATCAAGTCGGGCACGTTTGCGAGACATCAAGAAATGCCGCAGATCACGCAAATACACACGGATCAGCAGGGCTGATTCAGCGTGGCTTGAACGGCTCGATCTTGAACTCGCCTGAGGGAGGCACGTACGACCCTTCCCGCGAGACGATCTCCGTTTTACCGCCGACGTTGCGCACTCGCGTCGTGCGCGACGGCCCGTACCCGTCGCCCGCGTCCTCGTACACCGAGCACTCGCCGTCGCCTCCCGGAAAGACCAGAAGTGTCATCGGGAGAGCCAGTTGCGCGCCCGTATTCGCGGCGGCGGGCCGCGTCGGAATGATTGCGCCCGCACGCACGTAGAGCGGCAGCCGGTCGATCGGCGCATCGGCCTTCACCCATGTGCCTCCCTCCAACACCGTTCCGGTGTACCAGTCGACCCACCGCGTGCCAGCGGGTAGGTAGACCCCCCGCGCCGTTGCGCCAGGTGAGAGCACGGGCGCCACCAGCAGGTCGGGGCCGACCAGAAATTCGTCCTCGACGAGGTAGGTGCCCTTGTCCGTCGGATAGTCGAGCCACAACGGTCGCATTACGGGTACGCCCGTCCGCGCCGCTTCCGCAAACTGACTGTACAGATACGGAAGCAGCCGGTATCTGAGCTCGATCGTTCCACGATTGATTGCCGTCCAGGTGTCGCCGTACGCAAAGGGCTCCTGATCGGCCGAGTCCATCACCGTGTGCGAACGCATGACCGGCGTCAGGGCGGCCGCCTGCAGCCAGCGCGCGTAGAGCTCGGCCGACGGCTCTCCGATGAAGCCGCCGATGTCGGTGCCCGCGAGCGCCTGCCCGCTCAAGCCCATCCCGAGCAGCATGGGGATGGTGAGCTCGAGATGCTCCCAGCTCGAGACATTGTCGCCTGTCCACGACGCGGAATACCGCTGGCCGCCCGCATACGTCGCGCGCGTCAGCACAAACGGACGATGATCCGGCGCAAGCTTTCTCGAGCCCTCCATCGTCGCGCGAGCCATCTGCTGGCCATAGACGTTGTGAAACTCGGCGTGCGTTCCGGGCTGCCCGTCCCCATTGTGGCGCACGTCGAGCGGAAAGGTCTTCACCGGGCTGTGCATCGACTTGATGCCGTCCCAACCATCGGGCTCGAACGTCGCCGGCTCGTTCATGTCGGTCCAGAATCCCGCGATTCCGATCTTTATCAGGCCAGCGAACTGCGCGCCCCACCACGCGCGCGTGCCGGGATTCGTGAAGTCGGGGAATGCGCAGACGCCCGGCCAGACCTTCCCCCGAAACTCCTTTCCGTCGGCCGCTTTGCAAGCGAACCCGCCGTCGACGAGCGAACGGTACACCGCGTAGTTGTCATCGACCTTGATCCCGGGGTCGATGATGACCACCGTGTGGAATCCGTCTCGCGCGAGGTCGCCGACGAGCTTGGCCGGATCCGAGAACGTCTTTGGATTCCACGTGAACACGCGGTAGCCGTCCATGTAGTCGATATCGAGGTAGATGGCATCGCACGGGGTGCGCGTCTCCCGGAAGCGTGCCGCGATCTCGCGAACTCGCGTGTCCGGCGTGTAGCTGTACCGGCACTGCTGGTATCCGAGGGCCCAGAGCGGCGGAATCGCCGACCTCCCCGTAAGCTCCGTGTATCGCCCGATGACCTTGTGGGCATCGCGCTCGCGCCCACCCGCGAACACGTAGTAATCCAGCACGCCGCCCGCCGACCCGAACGCGATCCGATCCGGATCGCGCTTTGCCACGTCGAACCACGACCGCCACGTGTTGTCGAAGAAGAGGCCGTACGAACGGCCGTTCTTCATGCCGATATAGAACGGAACGGTTTGATAGATCGGATCCGTCCCGGTCTTGAACGCCGGGGCGTCGGTGTTCCAGCTGACGATCTCCTGCGACGATCGTTCGAGCGGAAGCGCCCTCTCGCCAAACCCGTACACCATCTGATCGACCGGGTGCACCTTGCTCGCCGAGACGGCGCCCGTCGCGGCGTTGATCTCGAACGGTCGGTTCGGATCGTCGTCGACAACGGTGTCTCCCGAGGCGTCGAGCACCGTGATGTGCGGAGGGCTGTCCCCGTTCCTGACGATGCGCGCCGAGATCTCGGGCCCCCTGACCGTCACCACGCCGTTCGCATCAGTCACATCGGCGCGCGGCGCGGCGGGCCGATCCGCGACGACCGCGTACGACCGTTCGGGACGATCGAGCACGCTCGCCGGAGCAACCCTCACCCGGAGCGTGTCCGCCGCGACGACCGTCACTTCGACCGTCACCGCGCCTGCCGCCACGCGCGTGCCGTTCGGCCCGGGCGTCTGCGCGCGACCGTTGAGGGGTGCTGCCGTGAGCAGCAGGAGGAGCGCGAGGATCCGAGGCGCGAGTTTTCTCATGGTCGCGCGATTATAGGCGAACTCGCGCGTTGTCATGCGCACCTACAACGCAAATGGCGCGAACGGAATCGGTCGATTCCGCCCGCGCCATCGTGTTCGACGCTCCTGTGCGCTACTTCGGACTCTCGACCGGAAGCCCGGCCGCCTTCCATGCGCCGATTCCCCCCTTGAGAGCGTGAACGTTCGTGTAGCCCAGCTGCTCGAGCTTGGCCGCGAGCGCCTTGCTCCCCTGCTCGGCTCCGCAACCGCAATAGGTGACGATCATCGCGTTCTTGGCCAGCTTGCTGCCGTCGCCTGCCGCCCACGCGTCGGCCTTGTCGAGCGTGACCTGCGTCGAGCCCTTGACCATTTCAGCCTGCAGTCCGCCGCGGGAATCCAGAATCGTGACCTTCACGCCGGCGTCCATGTCCTTCTTTACGCTGTCGACGGTGATGAGCACCGGGTCCACCACCGCCTTGGCGGCCGTATCCGTCGACACCTTTGTCGCTTCCTGTGCGAACCCGAACGTCAGGGCGCACATCACCATACCGATGGCCGCGATCAGCCGCTTCATTGTGGTCGTAATCATCGCTACATGTCCTCGCTAAGTTGGTTTTGTTTGAATCGGAAACTCTGTCAGCACTCGGCGCACTGATCCGAAGGCTGCTGCTGAGGCTGCGGCCTGCGCGCCTGCTTGGTGCGCTTGCGCGACTTCTGCGGTGTCTCGGTGTCCTCGACCGCAACGGCCGGCGCAACCGCGACATTCGAGTTCTCTTCGCGCGCTGCGGGCTCCGGTTTCGACTGAGCCGTCGGCGCAATGGCGGGCTGCGAGGCCGGCATCAGCACGAACACCGCGATCGCGAGCGCGACTGCCGCAACCGGGACGACGAGCCACGTGAACCGGATCCGCCGGTGCGGCTCGCGCGCCATCACCCGATCGAAGGACGGAACGCGTCGCGACTCCGCGTCGCGCAACTCACGAAACTTCGCCTGGATTCTCTCGTCGCTGCCATTCGGAAACATACGCAACCTCCTCGCCTTCCAGCGCCGCGCGCACGCGCCGCTTCCCTCGCTCGTAATGCTGCCTCGCCGAGCCCACACTCACCTGCATCACGCCGGCGGCTTCCTCCAGCGTCATGTCGTGGTAGAAGACCAGTTCGAGCGCCTCGCGTTGCCGGCGGGCAAGCCCTCCGATGGCCTTCAGGAACATCGCCCGCTGCTGGGACCGGAAGACCTCTTCGTCGGGGTCGACGCGGTGCGCGGGCCGGTGTTCGTCGCCCGCAACCTTCAGCGCGAGGAGCCTTTGCAGGACAACCCGTCGCCGCCGGTCGGTGGCTGTGTTCCGGATGAGTGAAAAGAGCCATGTTCGCAGGCTCGACTGGCCGCGAAACTGCGCCTTGCCTTCGAGAATCTTCAGATAGACCGTCTGAAGGACCTCTTCGGCGTCCTCGGGTCGCCGGTCGCAGCACGCCAGCGACCACAGGTACGCATCGGTGTGGTGCTCTTCGAGCTGTCCGGTGATGTCGGGAATCGGCGCAGTCATCTGTCGTCGTATTAGTCGTGCGAGGTCGGTTGCTTATATGACACACTCAGCGTGTCGGGTCCGAATATGGCAAGAATAACCTATGTTCCTGAGGCCGCGGTCGAGGAGGACGATCTCGACCAGTCGCTGCTCGAGGTATCGATCAAGCACGGAATACCGCTGACGCACGTCTGCGGCGGCAACGCCCGGTGTTCCACGTGCCGCGTGCTGGTGCTCGAAAACCCGGCGAATTTCTGTCCGCGCAACGAGAAGGAGCAGGAGCTGGCGGACCGCCGCGGATTCCAGCCGTGTGTGCGGCTGGCGTGCCAGACTCATGTGATCGGCGACGTCACGGTGCGCCCGCTGGTAATCGACACGCGGGACCGCGCGCTCGTCGACATCGAGGACCAGCAGGCGATCGGGCGAGAGGCGAACGTCGCGGTGCTCTTCAGCGACATTCGCAACTTCACGCCGTTTGCCGAGCGAAACCTGCCGTACGACGTGATCCACATCCTGAACCGGTATTTTCAGACGCACGGCGAGGCGGTCGTCGCGAACGGCGGCTACATCGACAAGTACATGGGCGATGGAATGATGGCGGTGTTCGGCCTCGACGGCGACGACGCGGAGGCGGCCTGCGTGGCGGCGCTCAGGGCGGCGGAGGCGATGGTTGCCGCGCTCGGGCCGATCAACGAATACGTCGGACGGTTCTTTGGCGAGACGTTTCATATCGGCATCGGGGTGCATTACGGACCGGCGGTGGTCGGACAGATCGGGTATCCCGGCAAACGGCAGTTCACGGCGATCGGCGACACGGTGAATACGGCGAGCCGGATCGAGTCGGCGACCAAGGAATGCGGCGTGACGGTGCTGGTGTCCGAGGCGGTGGCGAAGGCCGTTGGTGATCTCCTGGGTGCGGGAAGAACGTTCGACGTGCGGTTGAAGGGCAAGATGGAGCCGATGCAACTGCGCGAGTTCGTCGGGTTTGCGGGCCAGTAGCTGCGCTTTGGACTGCGCCGGCAAGCGAAGCGCGACGGCGCTTTCGGCGCGAATCTTCCTCCAGTCGAAAGCGCTGTCGCGCGCCGTCGGCGCTTGCCAGCGCACTCCAAAGGGTTGTCCGGCGATCACGATCGCAGGAAATAGAAATCCCCGCCGGGATTGAGCGCCACGTCGCCTATCCGCGAAACCGCCACATTGTCCGGGTACCACAGCAACAGCCAGGGACAGTCCTGGTACACCTTTGACTGGATTTCGCGATAATCCCCCGACTCGTCCGCCCGTTCGATCATCCGGTCCGCAGCCGCGTCGGAATACCTGGCGTAGTTCAACTCGCCGCGCGTTCCCTCGCGGTCGTGGATCGACTGTGAATGGAACGCGCCCTTGAATATGGTCGTGAACTGGTTTCCCCCGGAAAGCCGGTGGATTGCGGCTGCGAACTCGCCCTTTGCAAGCCGCTCCACGAACGTCGCAGCATCCGACTGCACGATCGTCACCTCGACACCGACCTTGCGCCACGACTCCTGGAGCACCGATGCAAGCGCCGCATCCCGAACAAGTGTCAGCACTTCAAGCGCCCGTGGCGGTTGGGCCGTGCCCAACGCGACCGCGGTGTCGACCTCGGCGTACGCGTAGTGCTCCGGAGGCAGCACCGACGAGGCCGGGCGCGCCCGCCCGCCAAGCAGTGCCGCGGCGGCCCGTTCCCGATCCACGGCGGCACGCAACGCGCGCCGAACCGCCGCGTCCGACAGCCCCGGGACCTCGCAGTTGAACACGACGAACTGGATTCCGCCGCCCGGCGCCGAGACGATGCCGCCGAGCCTCGTGAGCGCCTCGGGCGCCATCGCCGGATTGACCGCAAGGTCCACTTCGCCCGCCTCGATCGACGACGCGAGCGTCGACGGATCAGGGATCACGCGCACCGTGATCCGTGCAAATCGCGGCCGGCCGGCGAAATGCCCGTCGAATGCCTCGAGCGACACGTCGCCTTCCCCTGGCCACTCGCCGGCGACGCGATAGGCGCCCGTCCCGACAGGCCGCGTCTCGCCGTCGGGCAGAATGCCGACCGCGATCAGGTCCACGAGCAGCCCGCGATTCGGGCGGCGTGACACGAACCGCACCGTCAGCGGGTCGACGGCCTCGACACGTTCGAGCGCTGCAAATGCGGACGATTTCCCAAAACCCCCTGAAATCATCGAGTTGAAGGTGTACGCGACGTCCTGGCTCGTGAGCTCGCGCCCGTCTTGAAACCGTACGCCGGGACGCAGCTGGAACGTGTGTGCCGTGAAGTCAGCCGCCGGCTGCCACGACAGAGCAAGCTCAGGCGCAAAGTCGTAATGCGGTCCCTTGGTGACGAGCGTGTTGTAGACGAGCTGTTGGACGTGCGCCGTGTCGGGGTTGAACGCTCCGCGCGGGTCGAGCGTCAGTGGCGAGGATCCGATCGCAAGCCGCAGGTCGCGGCCGTCCGGCAATCGCCGGCACGCGGCGAGCGCGGCTGCGGCCAGAAGAAACGTTCGACGATTGAGTTGTACTCCGTGGGGCATGCGTGATCAGGTAAGCATTCTCGTATTTTTCCGTTCTCAAGGCGACTCACCCTCAACACTATGAAAACCCGACTCTTGCTGGCTGTCGCGCTCGTCGCGGCGATGCTCTCGGCCGCCGCCGCCGGCGAACCGTTCTCGCGCGCCCGATGGATCGAGCGCGAGATGCGCACCCGCTGGTTCTCGGGCGGCGTGATTCCAAACGACCGAATGCTTCCGGTGCCGCGCGTGAATCCGGGCACCGCGCGAGGCATCCCGGGTCTTGTTCGCGTGAGCCACGACCTGCTGCCGTCCTTTGGCGGCTCGCAGCCCGAGACGCAGGCAGAACCGTACATCGCCGCAAATCCGAACAATTCCGACAACCTGATCGCAACATGGCAGGAGAGCCGGTTTGCCGACGGCGGGGCGCGGTGCCTGGCGTATGCGACGAGCACCGACGGTGGAGCAACGTGGTCCGAAGGCCTGCCGCCGCACCTGACCGTTGCGAACGGCGGCGACTGGGACCGGGCGTCGGATCCGTGGGTGGCATTCGGACCTGGAAACCGCGCGTACTTTATCAGCCTGCTGTTCAACGAGCAGACTCCCGACAACGCCGTGGGAATGAGCGTGTCGACCGACGGCGGCCTGTCGTGGGCGGACCCGGTGATCGTCAGCGACGCGCGGGCGAACTTCAACGACAAGGAGTCGGTCGCCGCGGATGCGTTCCTGGCGAGCCCGCATTCCGGAAACGTGTATGCGGCGTGGGACATCAACGTCGCAAACACCCAGAACCAGCGGCTCGTCGTGTCGCGCTCGACCGACGGCGGACAGACGTGGAACAAGCCCGTCAAGGTCCGCGGCAAGGGCAACAACGTCGGCGTGATTCCGCGTGTCGCGCCCGACGGAACGGTCTACGTGGTCTGGAACGGGATCAAGGCGGGCACGACTTACGTGATGTTCTCGCGGAGCACCGACGGCGGACTGACGTGGAGCAAGTTCCGCCTGCTCGAACCGATCCGTTCGCGCGGCGTCGCCGAATTCAGGTCGGGCAACGGACTTCCTTCGTTCGACGTGGACCCGCTGACGGGCGCCCTCTATGTCGCGTGGACCGACGGACGGTGGGGCCCGACGGATCAGGTGACGATGATCTCGTCGACCGACGGAGGCGCGACGTGGACGCCCGCGCAGCAGGTGAGCACGGGCCCCTCCGACGCGCCGGTGTTCACGGTAGCGGTCGCCGCACAGGCCGGTGGCGGCGTCGCGGTCAGCTACTACTCTCTTCAGAACGACCCCGAGCGGCGATACCTTGCGGACGTCTATGTCCGCCGGTCGCCGAACGGCGGAGCGACCTGGCTTGGCGTGGATCGCCTGACCGACTCGAGTTTCGACATGCGCTTTGCCGCACAGGCGCGCGGGTACTTTCTTGGCGACTACGCGGGTCTCGCAGGAACGCCGGCCGGCTATCACGCGCTGTTCGTCGCGCCGCTGCTGCCGTCCGCGATCGAGCCGACACGGTTCCAGCCCGACGCGTTCGTCTCGTCGGCCGTGAACTGAGACCGCTTGTCTGGCATTGTGTGACGGCCGCCTCGTGCCGAGAATGGCGCGAAGCACTTCCCGTCACGGAGAACAACCGATGCAGGATTCCTCACAAACGCCCGCCGTCGAATTCCGCAATGTCACGATGGACTTTGACGGCGTGCTCGCGCTCGACGACGTGTCGTTCCGTCTCGAGCACGGCGAGATGCTGTTCATCACCGGAATCTCGGCGTCGGGAAAATCCGTGTTGATGCGCCTCGCGATAGGCCTCGAACCGCCGACATCGGGGCAGATCTTCGTCGACGGCACCGAGATCGATCACATGGACGAGCGGCACCTGCTGACGCTCAGGACCAACAAGATGGGAATCGTGTTCCAGGAGAATTCGCTGTTCACGAGCATGTCGGTCTATGACAATACGGCGTATCGGCTGGTCGAGCACGGATGGGACGAGGCGGCGACCGACGAGGCCGTGCACCAGATTCTGAGGTTTGTCGGTCTCGACGAGAGTGTCGACCTGTTGCCGGCAGAGCTATCCATAGGTATGCGGCGGCGTCTGGAGCTCGCGCGGGCGCTCGTCGGGTGGCCGCGCGTGATGCTGTTCGACGAGCCGACGTCGGGGCTCGATCCGATGACGCAGAAATCGGTGATGAACCTGATCATCTCTGCGCGGGATACGCACGACGTGTCGTCGCTCTACGTGACCAAGGAGATGCATGAGCTGAAGTACCTGGCCGAGCATCGCGCCGAGGGCGGTGACATTCTGGAGGGCGGGCCGCCGTCGCGGGTGATGTTGCTCGACGCC
>JBGAKX010000129.1:0-12714 GCA_044224215.1 Blastocatellia bacterium | reverse complement strand
CTTCCGCGCTTCACGCTCGTCGGCGCGACGACGCGGGCGGGCCTCGTGACGTCGCCATTGCGCGGACGGTTCGGGATCCGTATGCACCTCGACTTCTATCCGCACGACGAACTGAAGACGATCGTGCTGAGGTCCGCGGGGATCCTGGGCGTCGAGATCGATGAGGCGGGAGCGGTCGAGATCGCGAGGCGCGCGCGGGGAACCCCACGCATCGCAAACCGGTTGCTGCGCCGCGTCCGCGACATCGCGGAGGTGCTCTATGACGGACGGGTCTCCATCGACGTCGCACAGGAGGCGCTCAATCGCCTGGAGATCGACACGTACGGCCTCGACGAGTCGGACGTGAAGCTGCTGCGCGTGATCATGGAGAAGTTCGACGGCGGGCCGGTCGGGCTCGGGACGCTTTCGGCCGCAATCAACGAAGAGAAGGACGCGATCGAAGAGATGATCGAGCCGTACCTGATCCAGATCGGATTCCTGAACCGCACGCCCCGTGGTCGCGTTGCCACGCGCGCCGCGTACGAGCATTTCGGGGTTTCGACGTTCAGCCGGCAGGACGGCCTCTTCTCGGGCGAGTGACGGCGCATATGACCGCGCTGCCCAGAGTCTGCGTCTCGGTCGTCGAACCGACGATGGACGGCGCGGAGCGCGCCACTGCGGCCGCGTCCGATGCTGGCGCGTTCTGCGAGATCCGGCTCGACGCGCTCGATTCGGCACACGAACTGACGGTCGAATCGCTCGGGCCGCTGTGCCGCAGGCTGCCGGTGCTGCTGACGTGGCGCACGCGAGCGGATGGCGGCCGAGCGGACGTCGATGACGCGTGGAGATTGGCGCTTCTTGCGGAGTGTTCGGCACGATACGGCGCGATGTGCGATGTCGAATTCTCGCGCGTTGACCGCCTGGCGGCGCTCGGGATCGCGCCTGACCTGCTCGTGCTGTCGCACCACGACGTGGAGCGGACGGCCGGCGATCTCGCCGACGTTCTCGAGCGGATGATGAAGGTGCCTGCGCGGGTCCACAAGGTAGCGACGCATGCGCGCGCTTCGAGCGATCAGTTTGTCCATTTCGACCTTCTCGCGCGCGGGAGGGCCGCGGGTCGAAGTGTCGTGGCGATCGCCATGGGCACGAAGGGCGTGGCGACGCGAATTCTCGGACCAGCGCACGGCGCGCCGTTCACGTTCTGCAGCCTGGAGCGCGGTGCCGAAAGTGCGCCGGGGCAGCTGACGCTCGACGAGGTGTGCAATGTCTACCGCGTCGACCGTCATTCGAGACAGACACCCGTCCTCGGGCTCCTGGCCGGGAGTATCGAATATTCGCTCTCTCCGTTGCTGCACAACCGTGCGTGCGCCGAGACCGAAACCGACGCGGTGTACATCCCCTTCGAGATTGACGATCTCGACGGGTTCTATGCCGCAGGTGTTCGTGGTTCGCGGGCGGGTTGGAACCTCAGAGGACTGAGCGTGACAAACCCGTTCAAGCAGCGTGTTGCGCTGCTCGTCGACGAGCTCGACGATTCGGCCCTGCGACCGGGGTCGGTGAACACGATCGTCGTATCTGGCAGTCGCATAAAGGGGTACAACACGGACGTCGCAGGCGTCCGCAAGCCGTTGTTGGCTCGGCTCGGGAGTCTCTCGGGTTCGCGGGCGGCCGTCATCGGAACCGGCGGAGCTGCACATGCCGTGCTCACCGCGCTCGAGTCACTCGGCGCACAGATGTTTGTGATCGGACGTGACGCGGACCGTTCGGCCGCCGTTGCCGCGCGATTTGGCGCGCAGGCTCTCGGGATTGATGAGATCGCGGGAGCGCGTCTCGATCTCCTCGTGAATGCAACTCCCGTTGGCACGTCGGGCCAATTCGTCGACGAGTCTCCGGTCTCGGCGTCGGTTTTGCCGGGGATCGGCATGGTGTTCGATCTCGTGTACAAACCCCCGACGACGCGGCTTCTGAAGGATGCCGAGCGTGCGGGATGCAATACCATGAACGGCCTCGAGATGCTCGCGACGCAGGCAGCAGCGCAGTTCGAGCTTTGGACGGGCAAGCGCGTATCGACGGCCCGAATGCTCGATTTCGCTGGCGGGAAGGCGCCGGTCTCGCGTTAGCGCCAGGCCTCGCCCGTCCACTCGCGGGTCTTGATGTTGCCGGCGCTCGTCATCAGCACGACGCGCGTGCCGGACGTGTTCGTCAGGTAGACCGCATTCGTGGTGCCGGGATTCGTATCGGGCAGGCCACGGCCCGTGAAGCCGGCCGCACGAAGCGACGAGCTCGAGTCGGTGGCCGGAAATGTGACAGGTTCGGAAATGCTCACGCCGGGCTCCGGTGGTGTGTCGACGCCGCCGGTATCAAAACGCACCCCGGACGGGAGACCAAGCAGCCCGGCGCCGTCGAGCCCGACGCGATTCCCCTCGACATCGAAGAGCAGTTCTCGGCGCCGCGTCTTCGACACCGCCTGCATCTTTGCCGTCTGCAACCCGTCGGCAATCTGCTGTGCTGCGATGTCGAGCCGGTACTGCTGAAGCCACGAGTTGATGAACGGGATCGCGATCGCCGAAAGGATGGCGATCACTGCTAGAATGATCATCAACTCGACGATCGTAAATCCGCGAATTGTAATGCTTTTTCGTGTCCGCGGATTCAAACGAGTTGCTGGCCGAGCGGGGTCAGGCGGTAGTATCGCCGATGGACCTCGGCAGCCGACGTCATCACGCGGCCCGCCGCATAGAATCCATCCAGCAGGTCGAGCCGTTCGAGCCGGTCGAGAAGCGGCGTGACGAGCGTGGGATCGCATCCGAGACCAACCTGTTCGGCTATGGCGACGGTCGACAGCGAGTGCTGTCGTGTTGCCCGCAAAATGGCGATGTCGCGATCCGTGAGGTCGGCCGAAGCCGAGGGTTCCAGTGTCAGATTGAGAACGGTCGAAGAGTCAATACCCTGCATCAATGACCTCGAACGGGGCCTGGATCTGGTGTCCATTCGGAAGCCTGGTAAGCCGCTGTCGAGCGGGACTTCCTTGTACAACCGGCTCGGTGAGAACGTGAGCGTTTGAAGAGGGGGATTGAGCCTTGTTGCTCGCGAATTGTCGCCCTTGTGCGGGTCAAAGTCAAGCAGCGACTTCCGGCAATTTGGCCGCGCCCCGCAGGTCCTCTTTCGTGTATACTTTGCCGGTAGTCACACGGCAAGTCAGGGAACCAATACCACGGTGCAGATGAAGTCCGAAAAGGTTTCAGAGCTCACGATCAACCGGTTGTCGATCTACCTGAGGTGCCTGAATACGCTCGCCGACGAGGGAACGCCGACCGTCTCGTCGCAGACGCTTGCCGAGCGATTCAGCCTGAATTCGGCCCAGATCCGAAAGGACCTCGCGTACTTTGGAGAGTTCGGCGTTCGTGGCGTCGGCTACTACGTCGACGACCTCAGGCGGCAGATCACGTCGATCCTCGGGCTCGAGACCGAGCACCGGCTCGCAATCGTCGGAGCAGGGAATCTCGGCATGGCGCTGGCCAACTACGACGGGTTCAGCGGGGAGAACTTCCGGGTCGTCGCGATGTTCGACAACCACCCCGAGAAGGTCGGAACGGCGTCGAAAACGGGTGTTCCGGTCTATCCCGCGAGCCGTCTGGCGGAGATCGTCGCAAGCGATCGCATTGATATTGCTGCAATTGCCGTCCCGGCCCACGCGGCGCAGGCCGCGCTCGACGCGGTTGTCGCCTCGGGAATCCGTGCCGTGCTGAATTTTGCGCCGGCGCGAATCGCAGGTCCGGGGTGGGTGAAGATCCGGACGGTCGACTTGACTATCTCACTCGAGAGCCTATCATATGCACTCGCTCGGCCACTCGACGCGCCTCTTCTCGACGTTCACGGCGCTGCCGAACTCGAGATCGCCGAGCAGCACGAGACCGTCTAGCGCGCGTCATCCATGAAAGGCACAACCGAAAAAGAGCTTCGCGATGCAATCGTCGAAGTGGGCCGGATGCTTTACGATCGCGGCTTTGTTGCCGCGGGTGACGGGAACATCTCGGCGCGCCTTGCCGACGGGACGTTGCTGGCGACGCCCACGATGGTCTGCAAGGGGCGCATGACGCCCGACATGATCGTGCATTGCAACGCCGACGGTGCGGCGCTTCCCGGACAGGGCAAGCCCAGCTCCGAGCTCGCGATGCACCTCGAGATCTACAGGCTCAGGCCGGACATTCAAGCCGTCGTGCATGCGCATCCTCCAACGGCGACTGGTTTTGCCGTTGCCGGGCTCGCGCTCGACCGCGCGCTGCTCTCCGAGGTCGTGCTCACGCTTGGGTGCATTCCGCTGACCGAATACGGCACGCCGTCGACGAACGAGATCGTCGACTCGCTGTCGCCGTTCATTCCCGCGCACGACGCGTTGCTTCTGGCAAACCACGGCGCGGTGGCGTACGGGCCGAACATGGAAGCGGCGTTGTCGAACATGGAGACGCTCGAGCATTTCGCAAAGATCAGTCTGGTGGCGCACCTGCTTGGCGGGGCACGCCAGCTGCCGGCTCGCGCGGTGGAAAAACTGATCGAGGTCCGCGAGAAGGCGGGCTACATGGGCAGCGCTCCCCGCGCTGGCCAGGCGTGCTCGTTCACGCCGCAAACGGTTGAACAGACGGCATTTCGCTCTGGCAGCGAAGAGACGATCACGCTCACCCGGTCCGAGTTGATCAGGCTGATCGAACAGTCGACGCGCGCGCTCAACGGGAGTGGAGCCGCCTCGACGCGCTAGGACGCTTAGTTCTGAAAGCACACCCGAAAGGAACGGACGCACCGATGGAAGCACTTGGAATGATCGAGACCAAGGGTCTCGTCGCAATGATCGAGGCCTCGGACGCGATGGTGAAGGCCGCGAACGTGACGCTTGTCGGCTACGAGAAGATCGGCGCCGGCTTTGTGACAGCCATTGTTCGCGGCGACGTTGCCGCAGTGAAGGCGGCCACGGATGCTGGCGCCGCAGCTGCGCGTCGCGTCGGCGAGCTCGTCAGTGTGCACGTCATCCCGCGCCCGCACGGCAGCGTCGACGAAGTGCTGCCCGTCACGATCGAGCGATAGGGCCGGGCGGCCGCTGCCCGGACGATCGTCATGCTCCTTGCGCGCATTGTCGGTACCGTCGTGGCGACGCGCAAGGACCCGCGTCTCGATGGGCGAAAGCTGCTCGTCGTGACGCCCGTGGACGCTGCAAGTCCGGGGACAGCGCGCGGGACTCCGTTGATTGCGGTCGATACCGTCGGAGCCGGCGTGCGCGAGACGGTGCTGATCGTGCAGGGCTCGTCGGCCCGAATGGCGCAGGGATGTTCGGACTGCCCGGTCGACGCGGCGATCGTGGGCATCGTCGACACCGTGGACATCGAGGACACGACGCCGAATCGGTGACCTAGTACCCCGCCCAGCTGCGCGCGACCGAGTCGGCGAACGTTGCGCGTACCGATCTCCGTGGGCCGAGTCCTACCGGACCCGGCTCTGGTTTGTTTGGGGGGTGTCGCTCAATCCGCGACCCAGAGCCGGGTGCGGTAGCGCCCGGCCTCTCTGGGAACCTACGGCCCATCCACCGCGACATACTTCGACCCCACCCAGCCGCGATCGGGCTGCTCGTTGTCGACCGGGCCGCCGAGTTGCACGACCTGGACCTCGAACCACGGACCGTCGGTCTCGGACTTCAGTATGCGCACGCGTGTGCCGTACGGAAGCACCCCGATCGAATTCGCCGACGTGGACGGCCCGTCACGCAGCGTCAGACTCGGCGCCGTGACCGTGCCCGTCTTCAACGATCGCGTCGCAATGACCCGCTGAACCTGTACGTACACGACGGCAACCGCCCCGAACAGCGCCAGCACGAGGAAGAACACCGCAATCCGCATCCGCCAGCCTGAACCGACCAGTTCGCGCAGATCCTCGGCATACGAGTAGTCCGCCCCGTCGACTGTCTGGAGCGCTCCGGCAGGACCAACCGCGTGCACACGCGGCGCGTCGGGCAGCGCAACGACGATGCGCCCGCCCAACTGTCGACCATCCGTGGCCACGTGAACCTGTGGAGCAAAGCTCGGCGAGCGCGCGATCGCAGGAAGTGGATCGCTCGGTCGCAACTGTTCGCGCGCGCGGACCTGCGTGTCGTCGTCATCATCGTCGTCGAGACTCGTCGCGTCGGGCAGCGTCGAAAGCTCGTCCCACATCTGCGCAACAGTCTGGTACCGCTCCGATGGGAGCTCGGCCGTCGCGCGCTTCAGGATCGACAGGAGCTTTGGCCCCCACGGTTCCGCTACGAGATCGGATGGGAGCTCCGAAATGGGGCGCCGCGCGAACTGACGCGGCGCCTTGCCGGTCATCAGCGCGTAGATCGTCTTCGCCAGCGAGTAGACGTCCGCCGCGGGCGTCAGGCGGGTGCTCGACACGCCGCCCTCGGCATTCGGGTGATGCTCTGGCGGCGCATAGATGTCGGTGCCCACACGCGTGAGCTCGGATTCCATGTCGCCGTCCGTCAACTTGGCCACGCCAAAGTCCGTGATCTTGAGGATCTGCTCGTCGGCGCTCAGCAACAGGTTGTTCGGCTTGATGTCACGATGGATGACGCCGCGCCGGTGCGCTTCGGCGAGCGCTTCCGAAACCTGGCGCACGTAGTAGAGCATCTGCAGGAGCGTCAACGGACGACGCCTGCAATATGCCATCAGGTCGCCGCCCGGCATGTACTCGAGGATCAGGTAGTGGAACGGCGTTCCGGACAGGTCGGCAGCGGTGCCGTGCCCAAGCCGGCGCACGACGTTCGGGTGGCTGACCGTATCGAGCGCGATCGCTTCCTTCTGGAAGTTCTCGACGAGGGTTCGCTCGAGGTCCTCTTCGGGCGTGCCCTGCAGCGTGGCATTCAACGCTTTCAGGATCACCGGCTTGCGATGATAGACGATGTCGAACGCTTCGTAGATCTCGGCATAGCTCCCGTGGCTGATGCGCCGGCGCACTTCGTACCGGTCATCGACGACGCTGTGTTCGAGGTGTAGGGAGGGCATCGGAATCGTCTGCAGCTAGGGAACTGTCCGTGGAGTCGATGACGGCGGAGCGTTCGCGGTTGTCGCTGCGCTCTCGAGCTCGGCGAACTTTCGCAGCGCCTCGGCCGCATCCTTGTCGCGGTGGTCGAGCTGGAGCGCGGCCGCAAGATACAGATATGTCTCGGGCACGGGTGCGCCGAGCGATGCGCACGTCTGCAGGTGCTCAACGGCCTCCGCTGCGTTGCCCTGCGCCAGCGCGGTGCGTCCGAGCCAGAAATGGTAGTCCGCGCGCAGCGGCTCGTCGTGCGAAAGCCGCTCGAACGACGCACGCGCTGCCGCATAGTCGCCACGCTCGAAGGCCTCACGGGCGACTGCCGCGGGCACGGACGCCTGACGCGTCGACGCGACCCACGTAACCGACGCCCGGCCAACCCAGAACGCAATCGACGCAAGGGCGATCGCGCAGAGTACGAGAATTCCGCGAGCCATCGCCGACATTTCGCCAGAGTTCCGGGATTGGTGAATCGGCTCGAATCCACGGCTCGGAGTCGATCCGGCAACGGGAATCTCGAGCGCCGGTCTCGCCGTAGCGCCCGGGCGAAGGGGCGACACCACGACTGCCGTCAGGTTATCCTCGGCGCCACGCGCGTAGCAGCGCGTCCGGATCTCCTCGCACATGTCATCCGCCGACACCGTCGATTCGAACAGTTCTTCGAGCTCGGCGTCGTCGATGTGGCGCGTGACGCCGTCCGAACACAGAAGAAAACTGTCGCTCTCAGTGTAGGGGATGGTCTTGAACTCCGCGACGACATCCGACTCGATGCCGAGAGCACGATTGATCGTGTTCTGCTTGCCGAGCCGCATCGCCTGTTGCGGACTGAGGCGGCCTGCGCGCAGCGCATCGTCGAGATCCGTGTGATCGTACGTCTCGCGATGAAGCGTTGAATCGAAACGGTAGACGCGGCTGTCGCCGGCGTGCCCGATAATCGCCCGCCCGTTGTCGCGGTCGAGAAAGAGCAACGCGATCGTGGTTCCCATGCCAAAGTAGCGCGGGTCCGACGCGGCCATCTCGAATATGTCGCGATTCGCGTACCGCACCGCATTCTCGAGCAGTTCCTCGACATCGTCGCCGTCGTGATGCGCAAGCGCCTCCTCGATCGTGTCAACAGCCAGCTGACTCGCAACCTCGCCGCTACTGTGACCGCCGACGCCGTCGCAGACGACGAACAGCCCGGCATCGGGACGCACCAGCGCCCGGTCCTCGTTGACCGGCCGCTTGTGGCTCAACCCACGGTCGCACACCCATCCGACATCGAGTTGCATCGAGCGGAATATACCAAAATCGGCCAATTCCCGGTGCTATACTTCACCGGCCGCGAGGCAGGGGAGAGCGCACATGGCGTGGTTCGTCTTGATCGTAGCGGGCGTCTTCGAGATTGGTTGGGCCATCGGACTGAAGTACTCGAACGGGTTCACCCGGTTGTGGCCGAGCGTGGGCACCGTGGCCGCACTCGTGGTGAGCTTTGTGCTGCTCGAGCGCGCGGTCCGCGACATTCCCGTCGGCACGGGCTACGCCGTGTGGACCGGGATCGGGGCCGTCGGGACGGCCGTTCTCGGCATGGTGCTCTTCTCCGAGTCGCGCGATGCGGCCCGCCTCGTGTGCATCGCGCTGATCGTCGCCGGTATCGCCGGGCTCAAGTACTACTCGCCGAACTGATCAGCCCGCCGTCTCCGGCGGACAGAGCTCGCGGGCGAGCAGATGCACGAACAGGCCAACGTCGGTGACGATGCCGATCGCCTGCGCCGAGCCGCGGTCTCCGAGCTTTGTGACGACGGCCGGGTTGATGTCGACACAGATCGTGCGCACCCACGCGGGCAGCATGTTGCCCACGCCGATCGAATGGAGCATGGATGAAAGCATGAGCACGATCTCGGCGCCTTCGAGCTCGCGGGCATAGGCGGCCTGCGCTTCGATCAGATCCATGAGCGTGTCGGGTAGCGGGCCGTCGTCGCGAATCGAACCGGCCAGGACGAACGGCACGTTATTACGCACCAGTTCGTACATGACGCCCTTCGTCACGACGCCGGTTCTGACGGCCTCGGCGATTGAGCCCGCACGGCTGACGGCGTTGATCGCGCGCATGTGATTCTTGTGTCCTTCCTCGACGGGGACGCCCGTTTCGTAGGACACGCCGAGCGACGTACCAAAGAGCGCCTGCTCGATGTCGTGCACGGCGAGCGCGTTCCCCGAGAGCAATGCATCCACAAATCCACCGCGCAGAAGACGTGAAAAGTCGGGTCCCGCACCGGTGTGGACGATCACCGGACCCGCCACGACAACGACCCGCCCGCCGCGGGCCCGCGCGTCCCTCAACATGCGTGCCGTCGTCTTCACGGCGGTCTCGACGCGTCGCTCGGAGCTGATCTCGTTCGCCATGAACGAGAATCCCTTGCGATCGCGCTCCTTGAAGACCGGGACGACGCGAACTCCTTCCGTTCCGCACACGACCATCTCGCCCGCGCGCACGTCGCGCAGTTTCCGACATTCGGCGGTGTTCTCGCGAATAACGACGACGGCATCCATCCGCTGATGCGCGACTTCGACCCACGACCCCGACAGCCTCACCAGCGTCTTCATATTCGTCGTCGAGTAGAAGTCGTCCGGCACGACCCGGTCGGCCTCGGCGGGCGCCAGGCGCGCATCCACCTCGGTGTGCGGATGGCAACCGAGCGGAACGAGGTCCTCGAGCAGTTCAACGAGCTCCGCCTCGGACGGCGCGGACACCTTCAGTCGGAGCACCGACATCTCGTCGTTGTTCCGGCCGATCGTGAAGTTCTCCACTTCGTACAGCCCGCCGGACTCGATCACCTTGTCAAAGATCGCCGGGAGGATGTTCGAGTCGATCAGATGACCTTCGGCCTCGACGGTCTTCTGAAACGGATGCATGGAGTTCGCGGCCATTCGGGCTACAGAAGGCTCTTGATGTAGCCGCCGTCGATCGCCAGCGCGACACCCGTGACATAGCTTGCGCGCTCCGATCCGAGAAACGCGACGACGTCGGCAAACTCGGACGGATCCGCCAGTCGCTTTGCGGGGATGTCGCGCACCCACTGTTCATAAATGTCGCTCGGCTGCACGTTGGCGCGGCCCGCTTCCGCTTCGGCGAGCTCGGACAGACGGTCCGTCAGCGTGTATCCGGGGCAGACCGAGTTGACGGTGATCCCCTCGTGCGCGAGCTCGGTCGCAAGCGTCTTGGTGAACGCGAGCACGCCGGCGCGGGCGATAGATGACAACAGGAGGGTTATCGACGGCTGTTTGGCGACGAGCGACGTGACGGCGACGACCCGGCCCCAGTTGTTCTTTCGCATCTCGGGGACCGCGGCCTGTGTCAGCGCGACTGTCGACAGGAGGTTGAGCTCAAGCGCCTTGCGGTAGGGCTCGAGACCCTCCTCGAACTGCGCAAAGCCGCCGGACGGCGGGCCGCCCGCGTTCGTGACGAGGACGTCGAGCCGTCCAAACCGCATCACGGTCTCGGAGACGAGCCGTTTGACGTCCGCTTCGACCGTGACGTCGGCCGGCACGGCGACGACCTCGGAGCCCGAATCAGAGGCGATCTCCTTCGCCGTGGCCTCGAGCGCCTCGGCAGTGCGTGAACAGATGACCACGCGGGCGCCCTCGCGGGCGAACCGTTCCGCGGTCGCGCGACCAAGTCCGCTGCTCGCACCCGCAATGACGGCGACACGTCCGGTCAGTCCAAGATCCATGAGCCCCCCAATCTAGAAGAACATCCGCCCCTCGGCGGTGACAAAGACACCGCCTCCAACATGCACCGACTCGACGGCGCCCGTTGCATCGCGTCCGAGCGTCACTTTCAGTGCGCTCGGGCGGCCCATCTCGAATCCCTGTTCCACGCGTATCTCGTCCGCAGAAACAAGTCGGTACCGGTCCAGATAAAAGCCGAACGGTCCGTTCGCCGAGCCGGTGGCGGGATCCTCGTGCACGCCGGCGCCGGGCGCGAATACGCGGCAGTGCGCGTGCGAATGTGCGAGAGCCGTCTCGGTCGAGAACAGGAGAATCGTTTTTGCGCCAAGCCGATCGCCGAGCCTGCGAAGGTCCGCGGGCGCCGGATCGAGCTCCGCGACCGCGGCGATGCCGTCGAGCGGAATGACCATCATAGGCAGGCCGTTGTCGAGAACTGCGACGGGTGATCGGCCGGCTGCAATTCGCTGCGGATCGATCCCTATGTCCGACGCGATCGCAGCCACGTCGGACGCATCCGTGTACTCGGCGACGATTCGCGGCATTGGTTGTCGCATCACGGCGCCGCCTTCGCGGTTGCCGTTGACTTCGGGGCGTACCTCGATGACGCCGACGCCCGTTCCGAATCGCAGCACGCCGGGATCGCACGGGACGACGCGCTTTGCGGCGGCTACAAAGCCCGACCCGACGAGCGGATGACCCGCGAACGGGAGCTCGGTGTAGGGGGTGAAGATGCGAATTCGCAGATCCATGTCCGGCGATTCAGGCGGGAGCAGAAACGTCGTCTCGGAGTAGTGCATTTCGCTGGCGGCGCTCTGCATCTGGTCGTCGCCAAGTCCAAGCGCCGATGTGAACACCGCGAGCTGATTTCCCGCAAATGGTCCGTCGGCAAACACATCGACGATCGTGAAGTCGTAGTCGCTCATCGCCGTTTCTCCACTGGCTTGTAGCTGATCATGTTGGCAAAGATCCGGAAACCGCCCGGAACCAGTGCTCGCAGTTGCCGGTACCAGACGTAGCTCGTGTAGATGAACGAGCCCGCGCCGTAGCGCGCCACGAGAAGACCGCCCGCCAAGGGTTTCTCGCCCGGATCGTGCGACGACAGGAGCGCCTGGTAGTGCTGGTCCCACTCCGACGGGAAGTAGAGACCGCGCTCCTGAGTCCAATGCTCGAAGTCTCCGGCGGAGATGAGGTTCGGGTAGCGGAAGATCCGGTGCTGAGGCAGCAGCATCTCGACCGGGGCGTTCTCGTCGGTAATCCGGTCGGGCCCGATCGTGATCGGATACGGCGCAAGATCCGCCGAGTACTCGCCACGCTTGTGGTAGAAGACGATCAGGTTCCCGCCGTTTCGCGCATAGTCCAGAAGCCGCGCGTTGTAGCGCTTCAGGTCCGGGTACTTCAGATAGGCGCGGTTGTCTATGATGATCGTGCTGAAGCGCGACAGGTCGCCATCGCGAACGTCGGCAACGGACAGTTCGCGGTGGGCGACGCCAAGGCGCTCGAGGGATTCGGGAATCGTGTACTCGTACGAGCGAACGAATCCCACGCGAATTCCCGGGGCCACGATCACCGTGGAATTCAAGCGCTGGATTTCGATGGTCGTGCGGGCATTGTCGCCGTGGACGTCCGGATCGAGACACGCATCCACCGACACCGGACCGTGGGCGTTCGGCGCGAGCTCGTACGTCGACTCGGCGCCCGGCGCGAGCTTGTCCGAAACAACGACACGCTTACCTCCGGACTCGAGTCCGCAAAGTGTGACCGGTCGCGCACTTGTGTTCAGCGCTCTCAGCAATGTTCCGGCGCCGTGCGTCGTGAACGACAGGCTGACGGGAGACGCAACATCGAGGTATTCGAGCCTGTTCCCCGAGAACGTCCCACCATTCGGGACGAGATCGTGTCCGATACCGAAGAACCCGACCGCGGAATTCGGCGCCGGCCGTGCCGCCGTTGGCGGCGGCGACTCGACTG
>JBGAKX010000128.1:0-13356 GCA_044224215.1 Blastocatellia bacterium | reverse complement strand
GAATCCCCAAACGATGCAGGTCGGAGACATCCTCGACGGCAAATACCGGCTGATGCGGCAGCTGCGCAGCGGCGGCATGGGGACCGTCTACGTCGCCGAACGCGTAGCGCTCGGCGACCAGGTGGCCGTCAAGATCATCCTGCCGAGCCAGAACAACGACGTCGCCCGCGCGCGGTTCCTGCGCGAAGCCCAGGCTGCCGCACGCATCCGCCACCCCAACGTGGTGCAGATCTTCGACTTTGGCGAGGCCGGACCCCAGACGCCCTACTTTGTGATGGAGTTTCTCGACGGACCGACGCTCGACGACGAAATCCGGGCGCACAAGGCCTTTACCGTCGAGCGAACGCTCGAAGTCTTCCGGCCGATCTGCGCGGCCGT
This sequence comes from Blastocatellia bacterium, assembly GCA_044224215.1. Taxonomy (GTDB): domain Bacteria; phylum Acidobacteriota; class Blastocatellia; order UBA7656; family JADIYM01; genus DAOMFM01. The sequence goes on along the minus strand of JBGAKX010000128.1, from coordinate 12,978 downwards.
CGAGGCAGGCCACCGTCGCGGCGTCCTGCACAGGGACCTCAAACCGGGCAACGTGATGCTCAGCCGGATGGACGACGGACGCGAAGTCGTCAAGGTCCTCGACTTTGGCCTCGCCAGATTCACGGGCGAGGACGGCGGCGAGAAGCTCACCGTGTCCGGCGCGATGGTGGGCACCTACAGCTACATGTCGCCCGAGCAGATTCTGTCGGAAGAGATCTCGCCGGCGACCGACGTCTTTTCGCTCGGGATCATCCTGTACGAACTGGTGACTGGAAGGCTGCCGTTCAACGGCGGGTCGTCGTTCGCGGTCATGGACCGCATCGTGGCGGGCCGCTAAAAACCGGCGATCGACCTCGTGCCCGACCTGCACGCGGGAATTGCGCGCGCGATCTCCGCGGCTCTGCTCGTCGATGCGAAGAAGCGTCCCCAGTCGCCTGCGGAGCTGATGGGGCTCGTCGACGGAAATGCTCCGATCCGGCTCGACGCGACGATGGTCGAGCCCGACCAGTCGACGGAGCCGCGGCACAAGACCCACGTCGTTGCCGGACCCACGACGAATCCCCGCGACACCGACTCGGAGGGCTTCTCGGTTGCGGGAGATTCCGAATGGCCCGAGATGAGCTGCTTTGTCTGCCGCGACGCCGAGATGGAGACGCTGAAGAGCGAATACCAGAACGCGCTCGCGGGGAACGCTCGCCTCACGATCATCGCGGGCGATGCCGGCATTGGAAAGTCCACGCTCGTGCGCGCGTTCGGCGACTGGGCGCGGGAGCGCGGTGCGCTCGTCGTCACGGGACGGTTCTTCGATTACGAAGGCAACCGGCCCGCTCCGTTCCAGACGTTCGTCGCCATGCTCGCGTCGGCGAACAACCCGAGCCTCCAATCGCACGTGACGTCTGGCGACCTCAGGGCCGACGAGCGCATCGGCCAGCTCGTCGCAGGCGGATTCTCGCGCGACGAAGGCGGCATCCACGACGAGAACGACAAGTGGCGCGTGTTCGCCGCGATCACCGAGGAGTTCCAGAGGCTCGCGTCCGAGCGGCCGCTGGTGCTGGTCTTCGACGACGTCCAGTGGGCGTCGCGAATGAACCTCGAGCTGCTCGGGTACCTCGGCCGGAATCTCGCCGGAAGGCGCACGCTCGTCGTCGGCACCGCGCGCGACACCGACACGCAGCGAAACAGCGGAAGCGACCTTGCGAGCTGGCTGCTCGGGCAGGGCAACCTCCGAACGTGCACAGTGCTCCCGATCAAGCCGTTTTCGGTGAGCGGTGTCCGGACGTGGCTCGAGTCGGTCTTTGACCGCATCCGCATCCGGCAGCTCGACGTGCAGCGACTCGAAGACGCGACCGGCGGGAACCCTTACTACCTGTACGAGATGACGCGAAACCTCGTGTCCGCGGGGCAGATCGCGCGACGACCCGGCGGATGGGAGTGCGCGGACCTCGATCGGGTATCGCTGCCAGAGACGGTCAGCAACGCGGTCCGCGCGCAACTGCGCGGCGTCGACGAGCGACTGCGGGCGGTCGTCGAGACCGCCGCGGTGATCGGCGACCAGTTCCGGTTCGACACGTTGCTCGAAGCCACCGGTCTCGAGGAGCTCGACCTCGAATCGATGCTCGAGCTCGCCGAGGCGCAGCAGATCATCAGCGAGGAGGGCGTGCAGCGACCCGACGACTACCGCTTCTACTCGGCGACGATTCGACGTGTGCTCTACGAGGACCTGCCGACGCGCCGCCGGCGCAGGCTGCATCAGCGCGTCGTTCGGGCGCTCGAGGACGTGTATGCCGATCGACTCGATCGCATTGCGCGCGCGCTGTCGTATCACAATCACGCGGTAGGTTCATGGCGCGAAGCGTTGCGTTGGGGCGTTCGTGCGGGTGAGGAGGCGATTGCGCGCGCCGACACGGACGCGGCAGAGGTGGTGCTGGGACGCGCGCGCGAGGCCGCAGAGGCGCTTCACGCCGAGGGAACCGAGCCTCCCGAGAGCGACATATTGAGGCTCGACCTGCTCACCGGCTCGTTGTTGTTGCGAGCCGGGCGGCCCACGGAGGCGAAGACCGCGCTCGCATCCGCCGTCGCCGTTGCCCAGCGGTCCGGCGAGGCGACGATGCATGCCGAGGCGCTGCTCGAGATCGCGCAGTGTCACGTCGCTCGTGGAAAGCTGGAGCGTGCCGTGGAGGTTGCCGAAGAGGCTGCAAAAATCGCGGGCGCCGCGGGCGATCGCGCGCGTGCGTTCGCTGCGCGAATTACAGCGGCCAACGTGTTGCGCCGACTCGGTCGGACCGTCGAGGCCGAGGAGCGGTTCGAAGCGATCCACGCAATACTCACCGGTTCGGATCCGGCAAGCCTGCGTTCGCTCGTCGCACAGAATCTTGCGTGGATATGCACGCTGCGCGGCGCGTTCGAGGAGGGCGGCGAGCTCGCGCGGCAGGCGCTCGCGCTCGCGCGCGAATCAAGGGATCCGATCGCCGAGCAGCAGGCGTGTTCGGTCATGGCGCTCTGGTACGACGAGACGGGCGACCACGAATCTGCGATTCGCTGGCACGAGGACTCGCTCAGGCTGTCGAGATCGCTGTCGCTCAGACGCCGGGAGGGAATCGATCTCGCGAACATCGGCGAGACCTACTACCGGCTCGGTCAGTTCGAACGCGCGCGCTCGACGTTCGAGGAGAGCCTGACGACGTTTGTCGAGATCGGCGACCGGGCGTGCGAGGGTGACTGCCGCGTCAACCTGGGCCGCGCGCTGCTGGCGTGCGGCGAGTCGGACGGCGCTGTCGCGATGCTGACCGCCGGGTTGAGGTTGTGCGAGGAGACGGGTCGGCGCGAATACGCCGCGCTGGCGCTGCTGTACATCGGCGAGGTGAACCTCGCGGCGGGGGCGATCGTCGAGGCCGAGCTTGCGCTCACGCGGTCGCGCAGAGATCTATGCGGATCTCGGGTGGCGGGACGTTGCGCAGGTCGACGAAGCGCTTGCGAGGTTGGAGATGAAGAAGGGGAGGGCCGCGGATTAACGCGAATCACGCGAATCTGAATACACGCGGCCACCGGTAGGTGGCGGGTGCAGTCCGTCAGTACAGCGGGAACCGGTCGCACATCGCTTCGACCTCGGCGCGGACGGCAGCCTGCACCGCCGCGTCATCGGGCGCTGACAGCACCCGGTCGATGAACCCGGCGATCGTCGCCATGTCCGCCTCGTCCATCCCGCGCGTGGTAAGAGCAGGCGTTCCCAGCCGGACACCGCTCGCAACCAGCGGGGGCTGCGTATCGAACGGGATCGTGTTCTTGTTCACCGTGATCGCGGCGTGCTCGAGCGCCTTCTCGGCGACCTTGCCCGTCACTCCGCGCGAGAACGCATCGAGAAGCAGCAGGTGGTTGTCCGTGCCGCCCGAGACGATTCGCCAACCCTTCTCCGCGAGCGCCGCCGCGAGCGCCGAAGCGTTCACGACGACCTGCTTCTGGTAGACCGCAAACGCCGGCTCGAGCGCCTCGTTGAAGCTGACGGCCTTGGCCGCGACTGCGTGCATCAACGGTCCGCCCTGCACGCCGGGGAACACCGATCGATCGATCTCCTTGGCCCACGGCTCGCGGCACAGGATCAGCCCTCCGCGGGGTCCCCTCAGCGTCTTGTGCGTCGTCGTCGTCACGAAATCGCAGTGGGGAACGGGACTTGGATGCAGTCCTGCGACGACCAGACCGGCGATGTGGGCAATGTCTGCCATCACGAGCGCGTCGTTGTCTCGAGCAATCTGGCCGATGCGCTCAAAGTCGATTGTCCGCGGGTACGCGCTTGCACCGCAGACGATCATGCGCGGTTTGTGCTCCTCGGCATGCGATGCGAGCGCGTCGTAGTCGATCGTCTCGGTGTCCTTGCGGACCCCGTACGGCACGATATGGAACGTCTTGCCCGAATAGTTGAGCGGATGGCCGTGCGTCAGGTGCCCGCCGTGCGACAGGTCCATTCCGAAGATCGTGTCGCCAGGCTTGCACGCGGCCATGAATACCGCCATGTTCGCCTGCGCCCCGGAGTGCGGCTGGACGTTCGCGTGCTCCGCTCCAAAGAGCTTCTTCGCGCGGTCGCGCGCGAGATTCTCGACGATGTCGTACTGCTCGCACCCGCCGTAGTACCGCCGCCCCGGATACCCTTCGGCGTACTTGTTGGTCATGATCGAGCCGGCGGCTTCGAGGACCGCTCGCGAGACGAAGTTCTCTGACGCGATCATTTCGAGGTTGCGGTTCTGGCGAATGCGCTCCTTGTCGAGCGCGGCGGCGACCTCGGGATCGACGTCGGCGAGCGGGCGTGACATCCAGTCGGTGTTCATGGCCGCGCATCGTAAGGCAGACCGCGAATGAACGCAAATTCAGATCCGTGTTGATCCGCGTATATCCGCGGCTAGGAATTCACAGCTCCGTGCAGCGACCGCCACGAGGCGTGGAGCAGTTCGTCGATCCGCGCCCAGTCGTCCTCGGTCACGCCGCCCGCGTCCGCCCTGGTGTCGCTCTTGCTCGTCTGATCTGTGTCCATCTGCGAAAATCTGCGGCCTGTCTTTCGCCTATGGTTTCAGGAACACGAGCTCGACGCGCCGGTTTGTAACGCGCCCCTTGAGAGTCTTGTTCGGCGCAACGGGATTCGCCGACCCGTAGCCAGTGACCTTGAACCGGTTCGGATCGACGCCGGCAGCCGCAAGGAAGTCCGCGACCGACTGCGCGCGAATCTGCGACATCTGCAGAATCCCGTCAGCAGAGCCGCGATCGTCGAGATATCCCTCGATCACGAACTCGATGGCCGGTTGTCCCATCAGGACGCCGGCGATCGGATTCAGCTTCGCCGCCGCGCTCGGCTTCAGCCGCCCCGCCGTGTCGAACAGCGAGTCGGGCAGCACGACCTTGAATCCGCGCGGGTCCGGCTTGGTCGACGCGACGGGGGTGAGCATCTGGTTCAGCGACTGGTACGACTGTGCGCGCTGCACCGACATCTTCTCGACTTCGCGCTCCTTCTCGACCATGCCGAGCCGGTCTTCCGCCTGTCGCACCTGGTCCGTCAACTGGTCGACCTGGGCACTATAGTTTCGGACTTGGACGCGGAGGTCTGCGGCTTCTTCGTGCGCCCGCTCGGCCTCGTCCTCGGCACGTTCGCGTGATGCTTCCGACACGCGCAGCTGGCCCTTCAGGTCGTCGATCTGGTCGAGATAGTCCTGCAGCGACCGCTCGTTCGCGGCGATCGTCTCCTCGCGCGCGCGCATCTCGTCGCGGATACGTTTCTGCTCGGCGCGCTCCTCGCTGAGGGCTCGAGCGCGTTCGGCCTCCCTGATCGCTTTCCGGCCAAGAAGCTCCGTTGTCGCCTTGTCGGCGTTCAGCCAGGCGTTCTCGGCCTTTGCCAGCGAATCCTGCGCGTCGCCGAGATCGCGCTTTGCAAACTCGTCGGCGCGCGCAAGCTGCGCGATGCGAACGGCGCGGCGCGCGCCGAGCAGCTCGATCGGCTGTTTCGCCCAATCCTTTGTCGTGGCGTCCGGCAGCCGTTCGTCCGAGAAGTACCGGCCCGAATCGCCGGTAAAGAACACGTCTGCCGATTGGACGGCGACCGGCCCCTTGGGCACGGTGTTCTCGAGGCACACGAGCTGGGAGGGCTTGGAAACTGCGTAGTGAGGTTCGGCCGTGACCAGCATCGCGAACGTCTCGTATCGCGTCGTGGCGGTCAGCTTGCTGCGGCTCCCGTTCAGTCGGAATTCGCCCATGTTCTCGACCTGGCCTTCGGGAGTGATGGCCCACAGCACGTACGTGGTGTAGTCGGCGCCGAGCAGGTACGCCGGCACCATGTCGTCGATCTCGATTTCGACGCGTGTCAGTCCGCGGTCGCGGCGGACCTGTGCGCCCCCGTTGGCTTTCGGCGTCCGCGTTGTCCCAGTCAGCTTGATGTCGATCTTGCCACGGTTCGGATAGGTGATGGCGATCGTTCGCCGCTTGGTGTCGCCGCCCGATGATTGCTGCGCGCTCGCAACCCCCGTTATGAGAACAATTAGTAAACCGGCAAGAACGGCTGTACGGATTGGCATCTGTCTCCCTCGTCAATGATGTGGTGATGTGTCGTGCCCCAAACCCTATAACAGTAGCACGCCAAGGTTCTTGCGGCTTTGACGCCCCGTTCTGCAGGCAAGAGTGTCCCATTCGGAGCCGGAGGCAAGCCGCAAATGAACGCAAATGGCAGCAAATCAAGCAGAAGTTGCCATGGCACAGGTATTGCCAATGTAATACCAGGCTCAGGTAGAAGCAGATGCAAGCAGGCCGTGATCGATTTTGAACCCGGCACTTCCGGGCGATCCACACGACCTTGAATATCGCGGCCTGCTTGCATGTGCAGATTTGCGAAAATCTGCGGCGACTCCTACTCGAAGCGCGCGGCGATTGGCGTCAACCGGTCCTGCAGCGCCACGAGCTGGTTCATGATCGACTGAGCGTCCGGATCCGTGCTCGTCGCAAGCAGCGCACGGACATTCTGTATCCGCCGGCGCAGATCCGCCGCCGCCGCTCGACCATCCTTCTTGTTGAACATCCGGTAGAACCGCGAACTGGCCTTCTGGTCGAGCGCGTCGACCTGCCGTTCGAATTCGCCGATGAGGGCCGAATACATCGTTCGCTGCAGCCCCGCGATCTGTTCGCTGCGCTCCGCGAGATCGGTGGCGCGCTCGCCAAGCCGTTCCGTGCGCGCCTGCAGGTCGCGTGACGACGTATCCAGGTCCGCCGCGATCATGTCCGTCGAGCTCTGAAGATCGTCCGCCCTCTTGTCGAGGGCTGCGTCCTTCTGGGTGAACGCCCGGACGTGGTCGTCGACCGACGCAGCGAGCGTTTCGACGTTTGAACCAAGATCGCGCGCGTACGCCTGGGCGTCCGCCGCGGTCACGGACGCGGAGCGCGCCTGACCTTCCGCGGACGCAAGTCTCGACGTCAGTCCACCCGTCGTCGACATCAGGCTCGAGGACTCCTGCTCGAGCCGCGCGTTCTGCGCCTTCAGCGTGTCGATCTCCTTCTTGTAGACATCGAGAAGCGCCGCCGTTGCCTTGAACTTCTTGCGGAACTCGTAGTCCGAATCGTCGATCTGCTTCTGGATTTCGGCGAGGCGGGCCTCCGTCGAATTCGCCGGACGCTCGTCCGGAATTCCGTCGCCGTTCGAATCGACGGCGAGCGATGGATCGCCGGTGCCGCCCGAAAACCCCGCAGGCCCACCCGCTGCCGCCACCGGCAGCGCAGCGCCGGTCACCGTGCCCGGCGCCGAGCCGGCGCCGACGGAAACCCCGGAGCCCAGCGGCCGCTCGCCGCCGGGAATCGCCACGAATCGGCCCATCAGCGCCGACTGCGTCGCGACGGGCCGCGCGGTATCGCTCCGGCTCGCGAGCCAGATCGCCCAGCCTCCCAGCACCACGACGGTAACCACAAGTACGTTCCGCACGTAGGAGCGGTGCACCCGCGAGAGCATGTTGTACGAACTGTCGCCCGGCGAAATCGCCAGCAGTTCGTCCGCCTCGGGAAACGCGTAGTACCGGGCACGCAGACGCTCCACGCGACCTGCGAGCGCGGTGAGCTTCGCAGCCCGGCACAGCACGCCGGCGAGCGTCAGCAACGGACCGACGAGGTACGCCAGCAGGAACACGAGCAGCACGCCGCCGATGTACGCGAGGCCCCTGAGGCGGACGCGCTGATGCACTTCACTGAAGTAATGAAGGCGCGCGTTCACATCGCGGTCGCGCAGGTACGGCTCGGCCTGCCACACGGACAGAAACCGCTGGTTCGCCGGTCCCACGAGCGTGTCGATGTCCTGGTCGATGCCGCGCGAGTTGATGCGGTTTCGCTCGACATAGTCGCGCAGCCATTCGCGGAACTTGTTCTGATCGTGCTGCTGATCGACGAACTCGCCGATGTGAACGAGCGATTTCGGATCGGCCCACGCGCCGGGATCGGCGGTGTCGAACCTGTTCATCAACCATCGGCCCGGCCCGTTGCGCAGGTACTGCTCGTAGTCCGTCTTGAACTTTGGATCCTTGAGCAGCCAGTTCAGATCCAGCCACTTCTCGTACGCTTCGTACGTGCTGGCGTTGCGCGACTCGATGAACTGGTGCACCGAATCGGCTGCAAAGTACGGATTCTGAATACCCTTGAACGTGAAAAACGTCGCGGTCGACGCCGCGAGTAGCAGCAGCACCGTAATCGGGAGCGTCTTCTTCCACGACCTCAGAAGCCGGCCGCCCCACAGCAGGAGGACCGAGAAGAACGGCGTCGCAAAGTAGTACGCAAAGACGAACAGGATCAGAAACACGACGGCGAAGCGCGTCAATGGCGGCAGGTAACCCGTCTGCGTCGACGCGGGCCGCGTCACGACATTCGTATAGGCAGAGCTGAGCACCCACAGAATTGCCAGGATGGCCTGGGGTCCGCCAAACAGCACGAGCGCCATGAGCGCACGCGAACCCCACGTGCTCGCGGCGAACCGGCGGCTGCGTGTCGACGAGACCGTCGCGGCCGCAGCGGCCTCGGCCTGCTCGAGCTCGGGGCTCGGATTGCGCGATATCGCCGTTGCGAGACGCCGTCGCAGTAGGCCCAGCTTGGAAAGCGACGCCAGCTTGGCGAACGGGAACGGCCTTCCGGCGCTCCGTCCGAGCGCGTCGACGTACCCCTGGATCGAATCGGTGTCTCGTTCGAGACTCGCCTCGGTCTGCATCAGTTTCTCTGCTTCACGTTTGAAAATTCTGCCGCTGTGCCACGATCTTTCCGGACACCGCGTCCACAAAGACCGTCCACGTCATCGAGGTCCCTGCTTCGACTTCCCACGCCAGCCAGATGCGGAGCGCCGTTTCGCCCTCGTCAGCATAGACGACAAGCCGCTTTGCCGACACGGCTTTTGGATCCGAAATCGTGACACTCTGCGGGCGGCCCGCAATGTCACCGTAGGTGAACGTCATTCCGACCACGCGACTTGCTGCATCGGCGGCCGAGATGCTCGCCTGCGCCGGCAGGTCCACGACCGGGATCGCCGTATCCGACATCTGGATCAGACCGCCGGTCGGCGACACCATCATGTCGAGCCGTCCGGCCGGCGGAACGATCGGATACGAGTAACTCGTCTGGACGAACGTGAAGCGCTTGCCGAGCTTGCCCGAGTCCATCACATTCTCGAGCGAGAGGTCCGGCGCGTTGACGCCGAGCAGTTGCGCGTTCTTGGAGATGAAGTCCCGAACGATCTGCCGCAGCCGTTCGTCGTCAATATCGCCGGTCACGGTCCCGGCCAGATTGATCGGCCCAGTGCCGAGCATCGACTGCGGCGTATGCGTAAATGGCTGCAGATCAGGCATCTTCCTGCGGTCGGCCGGGACGCGGTAGGTCTCGAAAAGCTGCGTCCACAGCGCCGTCATCGAGTCGCGATGCTCGGCCGATTCGACGATCGTCATCGGGTAGTTCTCAGGCACGTCGGCGTGACCGCCTGCCGGAACCGCCGGCTGCACCGCAGAGCCGCACCCCGCCACGGTTGCCAGGACTATGGCGCCAGTGACGACGAGCGACGACCGGTGTCGCGAAGGGTGTGTGAGCCACGTCCAGAACAAGCGCGGATTATCATTCCGCGCGCGCCACTTTGGCAAGTGCAATGCTCGACGGCATTAGCGGATGTTTTGTGCGGGGTCGCGGTGTATTATGGGCGCCGTCCAGCACACGCGAACGTGGAGGCGATGTGGCGCAGAAGAGGCAACTGATCACGCTCCTGACTGACTTTGGGACGGCCGATTATTTCGTCGGAGCGATGAAGGGCGCCGCGATTTCGACGTATCCCGACATCGAATTCGTGGACATCACGCACGACATCCCGAACCACGACATCTTTGGCGCCGCATACACGCTCCGATGCGTGTACGCCACGTTTCCACGATTTACCACGCACGTTGTCGTCGTCGACCCGGGCGTCGGTTCCCAGCGCCGGCCGATCTTCGTCATGACCGACAACTACAACTTCGTCGGTCCCGACAACGGCGTCTTCAGCTACATCTACCAGCTCGAACAGGTGAACCGCGTCGTGCACCTGACGACCGACTACTACTTTCGCCAACCCGTGTCGGATACGTTCCATGGGCGGGACATCTTTGGCCCGGTCGCAGCGTGGCACGCGAAGGGGATCGACCCGCGGAAGATGGGTGACGAGATCACGGACTACGTCCGCCTCGATACTCCCGTGCCCAAGGTCGTTGCGCCGACGATGATGAAGGGCGCGATCATCCACATCGACCGGTTCGGGAACCTCGTCACGAACTTCACCGCCGAGCACGTGCCGTCCGACCGTGTCGCCGCCGGGGCAAGGCTCCGTGTGAACGGCCAGGAGATCCACAGCATCCTGACGCATTACGCGGAGGCGACGCCCAAACAGCCCTTTGGCTACTTCGGTTCGCAGGGTTACCTCGAGATCGGCGTCCCCAAGGGGTCGGCCGCGCGGACGCTCGAAGCGCGTCGGGGTATGGAGGTCGACCTCGCATTTCCCGTCGTGTAAGCTGTCGGGCCATGACGAACTACCTGACCCTCCCCGTGGGGGAGAACGCGCCGGATGTTGTGAACGCGGTCATCGAGATACCGCTCGGCGAGGTCAACAAGTACGAGTACGACAAGAAGTTCCACGTATTCCGTCTCGATCGGAATCTGCATTCGCCGGTGCATTATCCCGGCGACTACGGCTTCGTGCCGAGCACGCTGGCGGGAGACGGAGACCCGCTCGACGTGCTCGTGCTCGTCGACACGCCGAGCTTCTCGGGATGTCTGATCGAAGTGCGGCCGATCGGCATGCTCGAGATGCTGGACCAGGGAAAGACCGACGAGAAGATTCTCGCCGTCGGCCTGAACAATCCCCGGTACCGCGACGTCAGGAACTACTCTGAGATCTACCCGCACATGCTGCGCGAGATTCAGCATTTCTTTGCGACCTACAAGGACCTCGAGGGCAAGCGGACCGAGATGATCGGCTGGCACAACGCACACAAGGCCCGCAACGTCATCGTCGAGAGCCACATGCGCTACGTTCACGGCGAGCACGCGGAGCAGTCGTCGAGTAGTTGACTCGTGTTGATCGGACCACGGGCCGTCGCCGGACACCAAATTGGAGTCCAGTGCGACTGACGTGAGCCCGAAGCGCGACGCAGGAACACGTGGATCGGCGCCTTGGTGCCAGCGACCACAACGAACACACGACAGGAAGGGCGAACTTGATGAAATCGAAAGCAGTTTCAGCGTTGCTCCTGATTGCCGCCTTTGCGGCATTCGGTTGTCAGACGGAGGGCAAACGAACGTCGTCGACAGCGGACGGGCCCAAGACGCAGATGCCCGGCGCCGCGCCACGCGGGTCGCAGGAGGAACGGTCGAACACCACGTTGTCCACGTTGGAAGTCGTGGACGCCCACACGGCGTTCGCGTTCGGAACCAACGATGAGGGATTCACCGGCAGCGTCGTGTTGAAGACGTCGGACGACGGCGCGCACTGGAACTGCGTCCTGCGCACGGCGCAGACCGAGTTGGTCGCGATCGACTTCGTCGATGCGCAGAACGGCGTGGCGATCAGCGACGGAGGAACGGCATACACGACAAAGGACGGCGGGACCACGTGGACCGGCTCGAACGAGATCGAACTGTTTCGATCTGCGTTCAACCTCCCGGCCGACGCGACGGCCGGCGCTTCGGCGCCGTACCAGTCGCTGAACGGCGTGTTCGTTCGTGGCAAGCTGGGATGGGCCGTCGGTGGGCGCGAAGAGCGCCGGCCCGGTGCAAAGCCGGGACGGATCGATTCGGTCACGCGTCCTCTCGTCGTTCGAACGGTTGACGGCGGCGCGACATGGAAGATGGATCCGTCGGCGCCGGATCTGCCCGCGGTCGAGCTCAAGCGGACGTATTTTGTCGACGACAAGAACGGCTGGGCGGTCGGCGGCGAGGTCGACGACGAGCCGAGTTGGGCGGTGCTGCGCACGACCGATGGCGGCGTGTCGTGGAAGAAGATCACGCCCAACGAGAAGCAGTCGCCCGAGGACGTCTTTTTTCTCGATGCCACAAATGGCTGGCTGGTGGGATCCACAGAGGACGACGCCGGCGATCCCGGACCGAGCGAGGTGCTCGTGACGCACGACGGGGGTGCCACGTTCGAGCGCCAGGCAAAGCTCGCGGCGTCGCTCCGTGCGATCCGTTTCGCGGACGCCCAGAACGGATGGGCGGTCGGAACCGAGGGCCGCACGTACCATTCGACGGACGGAGGCGCGACGTGGATCGAACAGACCGCGCATGACTGGACGGGTGGTCAGGTGATCGAGACGACGGATCCGTTGTACCCGAACGGAAAGAGCCAGCCGACATTCACCGGGTTCACGCTCGTGGCCCCGGGCAAGGGTTGGGCGTCGAGTGATCTTGGCGTCTATGAGTACACGGCCAAGTAGGCGCGTCGCGCGTCTCGCCTGCGCGCTCGCCGCGGTTGCTGCAGTCGCGGCGCCCGCGAGCCCGGGGCCGCGCGGCGCCGCGGTGCTGCAGCGCTTCACGCCGTCGACGGGCGGCTTTTCGCTCAGTGCGGCCGCCCCCGCGATCGTGCACCCCAATGGCAGGTACCTCTTCGCGCTGGTCGCGAATCGTCTGATCTGTACGGTCGATGCGGCATCGGGCGAGTATGTGACGTCATACGATCTTGGCGTCGACGTGTCCTTCGACATTGCCAGACAGCGGATTGCGCCGATGTCGATCTCCGAGGATGGCGCAGTCATCGCGCTGCCGGCGGCCGGAAAGATCCGGTTCTTTGACGTCGACCGCGATGGCCGGCTGACTGTTCGCAGCGAATACGACGCGCCCACCGGCACGCCCGCGGTTGTCGGTCTGAGCGCCGACGGAACGCTCGCGGTTTTTGCGTCGGGTCCGGTTCCCGCGACGCTTTCAACTGTTCGGACGAGGGATTCGCGGCTGCTCGATGCGCTCGCGCTCAGCGTC
>JBGAKX010000002.1:0-97113 GCA_044224215.1 Blastocatellia bacterium | reverse complement strand
CTTCTTCCGGAACCCGACCAGGAGTTCAGTGGCCGTGGCGTGGTTCGCCTCGAGCCAGGCTCGAAAGTCCTCAGGCGAGGTGAAGTACACGATGTCCACGGAACGCTTCTCCGGTTGCCGGGCCGCCGATTCGCCTAGTGCGAGCCAGTCGGTTCGTCGGTCCACATCTGCGAAACGATGAGCCACCGATTCGACGGCGAGCGCCTGAGGACGACGAGGTAGCTGCCCCGGCCCGTCGAAGCAACGCCCTTGTTCATAACAGTTTCGCGGTACTCGCCGATATCGTATGCGAGGTCGCCCACGATCTCGCTCTTTGTGCTCCGGACGGTGATGTCGGGATCATAAGCGGCGAGCGCCGACTTGAAGAGCTCCCGAATCGCGTCGCGGCCTTCGACCCGTGTCCCGGTCGACGGCAGAAACACGGCGTCCTCGGCGTACAGCGCAACGACTCCGTCGAGGTTCTTTGCGCTCCACAGCTTCGCCCATTGCTCGCTGACGCTTGCCACGTCCGTCGAGCCCGTCGGATCCCCACCGTGCGCTCGCGCCGTGTCGATGGTCGCCGACGCCACGGCAACGGCGGCCAAGAGCACACGAACTGCCACGAACCGCATCAGGATTTCGATTGGCTTCCCGTGAATCATGATCGACTCCTTGAAGTGGGGACGGCACCGGGCGACACCACACAAGCCGCAATGCTCAACCACCGCCGCAGTACTTTTCGGCAATCCGCTTGATCGTGGTTGTATTTCGCGACGTCGCGGGCGCGCCGCCGAGCGCCTTCTCGAGCTTCCCCGGCATGAACCTCGAGTCGCTCATCTTTGTCCTGCACAGCCAGTAGACCTCGCGGCCGTGCACGTGAAAATCGTCGAGTTCGCTGCGGTACGCAAGAATCCGTGCTTCGGCGTCGGCCGGCACGGGCTGCCCGACGAACGAGACATACAGGGACGCATACGACGCGTCGTCAAGCGGGCCGAACGGCTGGTACTCCGCCACCTCCGAGAGCTCGGCCGTCGAGCGCAGAAATGTCGCGACCTCGTATCCCAGACTCTCCGCAAGGTGCGTCTCAATCCGGCGCTGGAGCACCTGCGGCTTTGCGGACGAGTCGAAGATGACGTTTCCGCTTGCGATGAATGTCTCGACGTTGGCGAGATCGAGCGCCTCGAACAGCCGCTTCAGCTCGTCCATCCGGACCGTGTGGCTGCCGACGTTTATGGCTCGCAGGAATGCAATGTACCGTTTCATTCGCGGGTGACTCGTCAGGCGATCACGATGTTGCCCGATCGCGCGCGAGGAATCGTTCGATCTGCCGCCGGTGACGCATGACGTGAACGATTGCGTGCTCGAAGAGCTGTTCGAAGTCGTACACGGGGCCCCACCTGGCGGGCATCTTCATGGCGTTCGAGTCCTCTTCGGAAAGGTCCCAGTGTCCATCGAGCGTCTCGCTCATGTACGCGAGGATCGCCTGCAGACCATCGAGCGCGGCAGCTGCCGTCGGGACGTCGTCCGGTCGCCCGACGCGCTCCACGCCCCAGAAATCGCGCATCATCCCCGCGTATCCGTACCCCGCGCCGATCACGTGCGTCAGGATCGTGCGGAACGACCGGCATGCCTCGTCAGTCGTGACCGTGTCCCGGACCTGCTGGTATTCATCGTCCGACAGCGTCTCGACGACGTGAGCAAGCTCGCCGACGACTCGCTCGTACTCGTCCATCAGCGCGCCAACCGCGCCTTGCCTGTACGCCTTCATGTAGCCACACCCCCCGGCGACACCAGGTCGCTCAATCGTTGTTCTGCTGCTTTATCAGGGCGCGGCGGCGGTTGAGCAGGATCACTCCGACGACACCGACCGCTCCGCCCACGGCTCCTCCCGTCACTCCAGGCGGCAGTTTCAGCAGACCGCCGACCAGGCCCAGGACAACCCCGACTCCCAGGCCAACGGCGATCATGATCGCGATGATCGCTCCCATGCCGAGCGGCTTCTCGTTTGCCTCCGCCATTCGTGGCTTCCTCCCGCGTCAGGTTCCCAACTCAGCAGAGCTTCATCTCCCACGCGACCCGAACGAGCTTGCCGTTCTTCACGAACAGGTTCGCGATGCCGTTGTTGCCGGCGTTGACAAAGTGCTCGACGATCGTGCCTTCGACTTCGTCGGTGCTTCCTGGATCGCCGACGACCTTGCGAAGGTCGGCGTCCGACATCCCGACTCGGATTCCTGGCGCAATGGTCCAGCGCGCCGACGTCACGTCGAACGACACGGCCTTGAAATCGGTGCCCTTGGGCGTTCCCTTCATCCGGATGAACAGACCTCCGTACGTGAGCCCCAGATCCATGTATGCAGGGCCGCACGAATCGGCGCTCACGCGCTCCCGCGCCTGGTTTCTTGGCTTTCCGACGGCCTTGACGACGTCCGCGTACGACGTTCCAAAGCGAATACCATTGACCGACAGGTCCACTTCACCGGCGGGTGATTGCGGCGCGGCGACCCGCTCTGTCGTCGGAACCGTCGGAGATGCAACGACGCCGGTCGCCGTCACTCCGGGAAGCACGACAAGGAGCGTTGCGAGGAGAGTTCCGTATCTCATGGATTGTGAATCACCGTGCATGCCAAGGGCTGTTGTGTACGTGCGAATCCCGCGACGCCGTGCACCGAACAAGGCATATCAGTAACACTCCGGCGAGAGCGAGGCAATATGGGCCGCGCTGCGGGATTGCCCTCCACGCCGGCCGTCGTCAGCGACCAGACTCCCACGGCGCGCCCTTGAGCTCGACCACGTTGCCCTCGGGATCGGTAACGTAGATTGAGGGACCTTCGCCCTCGGCGCCGTATCGCGACGCGACTTCACCAGCATCGATTCCTCGGCCACGGAGATACGACAGGATTGCGTCGCCGTCGAACGGATCGATTCTCAGGCACAGATGGTCGAGATTTCGTCCTTCGACGCCCGGCGCACGTCCGCCGGCGGCGCCGAGCTTTCCGTCAACCGTGACGAGGTCGATCAACGATCGTCCGGCGCGCAGCTGGAACAGTCCGATCTCCTCCTGGCTCCGCTCGCGCGTACAGCCCAGCACGTTGCAATAGAACGAGAGCATCCGGTCGAGGTCCACGACGCGCAACACGAGATGGTCGATTTCGCGAATGTTCAGCATGCCGAAATCATGGCGGGTGCCGCCGGGCGACTCAACCCGCACGACGAATCAGCCCTCGCGCGCGTTCTGACGCGCGAGCGCCGACCGCATGAACAAGAGGGCCTGATCGATCACCGTGCGAGTCTCGTGGCTGTCGTCGAACAGATCGAACGCGTGAGGCCCCTCCGCGTGATTGGCGAGCGTGAGCGGCAGGTTGCACGCGAGCGCGTGCGTGACGAATCGATCAAGGGTCTCGTTGAGCCCCGGCGTACCGTCCCTGCCCGCCCTGGCAACGAACATTCGGGCATCGCGTCGAATGTCCCCGACGGTTCTTCCTGCACAGGCGTTCACGAACCCGAACGCCTGTGAGGCGTCGGCGACGGCGGTGTGTTCCTCAAGGTCGACCGTGAACGGATAGCACAGTACGGCGCACTTGGTTGCCGGGTGGTCGCCACGCATCAGCAGCGACAGTGCAAGCGGACCGTTTCCGGAACACGCCCACACGCCGATCGCGTTGCCGTCGATACCAAGCGACGCCGCGTTCTGCCCAACATGCGCCAGCAAATCGTCGAGGTCGCGGGCCGGATCACGGTTCTCGTATGCGATCGCAACGAGCCCGGACGCAGCAATCATCCGCGCCCAGCACACGACCGACGCCATCTCCTTGTGCCGGCAACCGATGATCCGCCGGACTCCGAGGTCCGGATAGCCGCTGACGATGACCACGGCCGGCAGGTGAATGCCGTCCTCCTGACCGGCGGGGCTGTAGACGTCCATCGTCAGGACGTCGCCGTCGACCGATGCGAACGGGAGGTCATGCCGGACATGTATGGCGTCCGCTCCCGGGAGCTCGTGGAACACCGGGGTCTTTGCAACATCGTGGACCTTGCTCGTGTCACTCATAAGGTCAATCCCTTGCAACGTGCGTTCACGCTCCCACGAGCGGGGCGCCGGTCCGGCTGACCCATCCGGGAGCCGAGTCGATGCGCTGTCTGAGGATGAGGTTCAGCTGCGCCGTGTGATGCTGGACGTGTCGCATGTTGTCGAGCAACAGGCCGCCGAACGAAAGGTCGAGTCGCGCGATGCCGCATCGCCGGCCGGCTGCTTCGTCCGTGAGGTTCATGAGCGTCGTCCGGCACTTCGCGCGGCAGTGTTCGAGATAATCGAGCAGCAGCGCCTGGTCGTAAACGCGGTCGGGAAGCACTCCTGCCGGGTCGAGCTCGTCGAGAGTGAATGGCGCCGGCGGGGCGAATCCCTCCAGCGTGCCCGACAGGTAGAGGTCCAGAAAGAAGAGCGTGTGAAACGCGACGTACCAGAACTCGGGCGTCTCGGTCCTGTCGCTCCACACATCCTCGGGACATGCGCGGATCGCGTTCTCGAGCATGTCGATCGCAGCGCCGAACTGCTCCCAGATGATCCCGTTCCATGTCGACATGTGGTCGATTCTCCTATACCGGGACGAGCTCGGTCGTCGACGCGCGCGACGCCTTGCCGCCGAGGTCGCGTGCATACTTGATCGAGCCGGGCGTGTGGTACTTCTCGAGGTACGCGCGATCGACGGCACTCTTGAGGCGCTCGCTGCGCGTCCGAACCGCCCGTATCGGGATCTCGGCGTCGCCGACGGTCATCACGCCCGTCGGATCCTCGAGGAATGTCCGGTACCAGCTGCGCGGCTTCAGGCTCCACGACCGCACAAAAACGCGGCCCTCGACGACCACTGCCCAGATGCCGATGATCCGGTGCGGCCCGGAGCCCGCGCGAATCCCTAGAATCTTGCCGTCGCGGATCGCCGTCACGATCTCTGGCGGGAATCGCCGGTTTGTAGTCATCGTGGTTCCTTCATTACATTCGCGGCCAGCGCGTGGGCAAGTCGCAACCGCAGAATCGGAGTTCACGCCAAGGCGCAAAGACGCCAAGACATCAGCGCGTGTTTCTTTGCCTCTTTGCGGCTTTGCGTGTGGACTTTCCCTCAGTGACTGGGCGGGTGCTCCCAGTGCAACCCAAAAACACCCTCAAATACCACGTGCCGGGCCGGTGCGGCACTTGCATGGCCTCTCAATGAGTACTGGATCCCAGCAGCCCGACCGGCTCGGTCGGGCGAAAGGAGGAACCCATGGAAACCGATCCGATTCTCGACGTGCTCGCGAACGCCTTTCCGGTCATCCTGCTCACGTTCCTCGGCCTTCTCTGCATCTACAGTGTCGTTGGAGTGCCCATCGGCCTGGTGCTCCTCGGTATGGCCGTCGCGGTCGCGGTGATGAAGGTGCACGGCGAAGCCTGACCGCTCCGCCGCCATACGTCGCCGATGCACAGCATCCGGCGCCAACATTCATCGCCGGATGCCGGCGTGAGGGGACGGGCTCGCCAGCTCCCCATAGGAACGCTCAGCTCGCTCGCCACTGGAAACAGATCCCGTAGCCGTCCGGGTCCGTCAGATACAGCTGCTTCATGCCGTACGACTGGACGACGGGTTTCTCGACGTTCATTCCGTGCGTCCGAAGGTACTCGTATGCGGCATCGACGTCCCGGCAGCCAAAGTACAGACACGTGTCCCGGTGCGCCGCCACCCGCCGCGAATCCGGTTCCGGCGGCCGCTCGTCATCGTCGTCGTACATCGTGTTGAGCATCAGCTCGGCATCGTCGAGCCTCAGCCACGCCCACCCAAACGGCCCGTCGGGATTCGACGTCGAGACGATCTCAAAGCCGAGCAGCTCGCAGTAGAACGCGATCGAGGCCGGCATGTCGAAGACTTCGATCAGAGTGCAGACACCCTCAACGTTTACAGGCATTTCGGACCCCATTCAGCTTTCAAGGCCATCGCGGCGAGAAGTCTCAAAGGAGCGGAGCCACGCGGTCGGCGGCTTCGCGCGATGTGATCACGGGATAGACCTCGAACTCCGCAAGGTCGGCCCACTTCGCCATCCATTCGTCGAGCAGCTTGCGATCGTCCGTCTCCATAAGCTGGAAGCACCGCCCGAGCGTTTCGTCGACCCAACTCGACACGTACTGCAATCCGTCGGGCGCGAGCCGGCCGTGATCGCGAAAGCGCCGGTAGACCGGGATCGGATCGCGATCTCTGAAATGCTCGACGATCATGTACAGCATGGGATTCCTCAGGCCGGCCGGCGCGCCCGCTGCCGAGCCGAAACCGACTTGATGATCAGCCGTCTTGGGCTCTTCGGGTCGAACGGTTTGTCGGCATCGTCGATCGCGGCTGCAATCAGATCCCGAACCTCGGGTCTGTCCAGTATCGAGGCGTCGTCGAGACGGATGTGCCGGACGATCTTTCCGCTCCCCTTCAGGATTCTGTGCGGATCGGGCAGCACGGCGCCCGCCAGAAAGAACAGATTGACCCATCGCGGATAGAGCGCCATCGACATGATGGCCTCGGACGTCCGCTCGGTCGGCCCGAAGCCGATCACGAGGGCGTTGTAGTTGTCATAGACCATCTCGACCGCGCCTGGCAGGATGGCCTGAAGCTTCTTGCGGGCCGCGCGCGCGACCGCGGCGACTTCCGGCGTGTACTGCGCGAGAAAGCCGGCCAGTTGCGCCTCTGCGGATGGGCTCTTCATAGAGTGATGGCGGTCGGCAATGTCACTTCGGTTACCTCGGTTCCCGCGTCTCGACAATCCGAGGCTCGCACTCCACCGGAAAATTGACCGAGCGGGCGATGAAGCACATCTCGTGCGCACGTTCGTGCAGCCGCTCGGCAAGCTCGATATCAGAACCCTGCGCGACCTCGACCCGCGGATGCAACACGACCGCCGTGAACTGCCCGCTTCCGTCCTTCTCCTCGGTCATCGCGCCGGTCGCTTCGTCGACATACGCGGTTACGACGATTCCGGAAACCGCGCACAGATGCAGATACCAGAGCATGTGGCACGAAGACAACGACGCGACGAGGAGTTCTTCGGGGTTGTAGCGCGTCGCGTCGCCGCGGAACTTTGGATCGCTCGAGCCTGCGATCGCAGTCTTTCCGGGGGCACCGATGTCGTGATCCCGCCGGTACGCCCTGTAGTTCGCAGTCCCCGTGCCGTCGTTCCCCGTCCAGGTCACGACGGTCCGGTACGCATGGTCATGAGTGGTGGCCGTCACGTGTTCTCCTCACCCCCGGCGATCCCGAGGGTTTCGCCCTCGGCTGGTGGCGCTGCATTCAGCGCGGCGAGCCGCCGAGCACACTCGGCGACGCCATCGCTCACATCGACCGACTTGTAGAGCTCCGCAGCCTCCGCCCAGAGCTGCCTCGCCTGATCGCGGTTGCCGGTCCGCTCGTTCAACAACGCAAAGCTCCGGATTGCATTCGCGAGGTCGAGTGGCGGAGCATCGCCATGACTCAGGTAGATCGACAGTGCCTCGCGGTAACACGGCGATGCAAGGTCAAAGCGTCCACTGTCGCTGTGCACGTCTCCAAGGTGTCTGATGGTGTGCGCGAGCGTGTTTGGATCGTCGAGGTCTCTGTACAACGCAACCGCTTCCTCGTAGTGGGCCCGCGCTGCGTCCGGTTTTCTCAGACGCCTTTCGACTTCGCCGAGACTTCGCAACGCATCTGCGAGCTCGCCGTGGGATCCGTCATCCTGCAACAGGTCGATGGCGATCTGCAGATCCGACCGAGCGTCGCCAAACCTCCGTTCACGGGCCGCGAGCCGTGCCCGTGCAACGAGGTCGCTTGCTGAATCCGGCATTCCGCTCTCCCGTACCTCTTCGGGGTGTCCTCCGCGCTTCGAACGTCAAACAATCGGACGAATTCCCGAAAGGATCAAGTCTTTGCGCCGAAACTCATATCAGCCGCGCAATGTGACGACAACTGCCATACAGCGCGGCACGGAACATCGACGCGTATGCTCGCGTAGTCCAGAGGTCCGCCAATTCGAATCCGAAGGCTGGTGCAAATCAATGAACTCCTCTGCATCGCGGCACGTGCTGCTGCTCGTACTCCTTCTCGCAACGCTGGCTCGGACGTCTGGCGCCCAGACGGCGCCTCGCGAAGAAACCGAGGAGCAACTCTATCGCCGCGTCGCCGCGCTGGACACCGCGCTGTTTGACGCGGTCAACCGGTGCGATCTCGACAAGGTAGCCTCGTACTTTGCGGACGACGTCGAGTTCTATCACGACAAGGGCGGACTCACGAGGTCCCGAAAAACCGTCGTCGAGAGCATCAAGAACAACCTGTGCGGAAAGGTGCGGCGCGAGCTCGTCCCAGGATCGCTCGAGGTGTATCCCATTCCGGGCTATGGGGCCGTCGAAGTGGGCGTCCACAGGTTCTACGAGTTGAAGTCCGCAAATCCGGATACACCGAGCGGCGAAGCGAAGTTCCTGCACATATGGCAGAACGTCGACGGCGACTGGCGGATCACGCGCGTCGTCAGCTACGCGCACGAAGCGCTCAAGTAGCGTTCCGTGCCTTGTTCGCTCAGCCTTCCAGGTCTTCGAACGACGCAGCGACTTCGTAACTCCCGTCGTCGCAGCCGAGCACCTTTGTGAACAGCTGGTCGACAAGGAACGCCTGGTCGCGCACCGAGACGTCGTCCACGTCAAAGGTTGCGTAACTGTTCGCCACCCAGTCAATGATGTCCACATTCTGTGGTCTGCGCACGCCGGTTGACCTGAACCGTTCGAACGGCTCGTCGTCGAACGGGTACATCATATTGACTGAGCCAGCGATCACCTGGATCCAGACCTCTTCGTCCGCCGTGTTTCGGGTCTCGAACGTGCAACACACGCCCGGAGGATCCAGCGGGTCCGAGATTCCCTTGTACGCGTCGGCGATTCCCCGCTCGATAGCTTCCATCTGACCTGCTCCCATTCAGACCTCCTTTGCATCAGGCGTCGTGTTTTCGAGCGGCGGTGCGGCAGAATTGGGCGCACCAATGGCGACTGCGAACGCCGTGAGCGGGCGCGATACTACACGATCCAGCGTGCAACGCCGGGCCGAACCGATGCGCACAGCGGTTCACCCTTCCTGTCGGTCATCGAGAGCTCCACTCGAATCGGATGTCCCGCCCGCACGGCTGGCTCGACGACCGACCACGCCAGGTGGCTCAGATGAATCTTTGCGCGCCGGAACATCGCGAGGCAGCCGTTCTTCTCGCGTGAGAGCCACGAAAGGTAGAAGAACCGTTCGGTGGGGGTTCCCTTTGCAAATGGACCATAGAACCCCGTAGCGCCGCCGGCCAGTTCGGCGACACGGAACGTCGGATGGAATACGACCTCGGCACGATCGGCCGGTGTGACGTCCAAGACCTCCTCGCCGCGCTGGATTCCGAGGTGCACCCGTGCGACGGTTGTCAGCACCCCGCCCGACCGGGTTGAGCACGTGATTCCCGGGAGGTCCCGGCAGACAACGTCGACGGTCAGTTCCAGTTCTGCGCGCGGCGCCATGGTGAGGTTCCACCGATCCGGAGGTCCCGGTCCGCAGATTGTACGCCACGACGGAAGGCTGTGCCGCCCAGTCGAGTTCCTCCTCCGCGCGTTGAAGCGCGGAGTCGCCGGTAATAAAACTCGCCAAAGCCGGTCTTCCCACCGCTCAGCGGTCGATCGCCCTCTGAGCATTCTCC
Organism: Blastocatellia bacterium; assembly: GCA_044224215.1. GTDB lineage: Bacteria > Acidobacteriota > Blastocatellia > UBA7656 > JADIYM01 > DAOMFM01. Next base: position 87,435 of record JBGAKX010000002.1, on the reverse strand, counting down.
GAATATCGAGCCCCTTCAATGGCAATCTCGGAGGCCGCACGTTCGATCTCGCACAAATCGCTCTCCGTGAGCTCGACCGCTGCCGATGCGACATTCTCCTCGAGTCGATGCAGCTTGGTCGTACCGGGGATCGGCACGATCCACGGCTTTCTGCTGAGGAGCCAGGCGAGCGCGATCTGGGCCGGCGTCGCGCTCTTTCGCTCCGCGATCTGGCCGAGCAGATCGACGAGCGCCCGGTTCGCCTTCCGGGCCTCCGGCGTGAAACGAGGGACCGTGTTTCGGAAGTCGCTGCTGTCGAATGTGGTGTTCTCGTCGATCTTGCCCGTCAGAAAACCCCTGCCGAGCGGGCTGAACGGAACGAAGCCGATCCCGAGCTCTTCGAGCGTCGGGAGAATCTCGTCTTCGGGCTCTCGCCACCAGAGCGAGTATTCGCTCTGGAGCGCGGTCACGGGCTGGACCGCATGCGCGCGGCGGATCGTCCTGGCTCCGGCTTCCGACAGGCCGAAGTGCTTGACCTTCCCCGCCTGGATGAGTTCCTTCACGGCTCCGGCCACGTCCTCGATCGGCACGTCCTTGTCGACACGGTGCTGATAGAAGAGGTCGATTCGGTCGGTTCGGAGCCGCTTCAGCGACGCCTCGGCGACCTCCCTGATGTGTTCCGGCCGGCTGTCGAGGCCGGCCTGCTTCCCTTCCGAATCGATGTGAAACCCGAACTTCGTGGCGATGACGACCTGATCGCGGACGGGAGCGAGGGCTTCACCAACAACGTCCTCGTTCGTGAACGGGCCGTAGACCTCGGCCGTATCAAAGAGCGTTACGCCGAGATCGACGGCAGACCGAATCAGCGAGATCGCGTCCTGCCTGTCCGTCGCCGGTCCATAGCCAAAGCTCAGTCCCATGCAGCCGAGCCCGATCGCCGAGACTTCCAAGGTGCTGTTTCCAAGTTTCCGCTTGTGCATTACGGAGCTCCCGTCCTTTGAGGTGAGTGATTTCACGTCGAATCGGCGCGAGCGACGCCCCCGATCGTGCTCGACCCCTCACTATATCGCTCTATGGCTATGGTCTGACCAGCCGTCAGACCTCGGCCAGTTTCTTGACGACCTGCGACGCGCGGCCCCGCCGCGCGCTGCCGATCAGGGCACGATGGCCACGACGGAGACCTCGACAACGGCGCCCTCGAGCACGAGTCCGGCGACCTGTACGGCGACGCTCACCGGTGGCGGCGCGGTTCGGCCGCGGAAGAACTCCATCCGGGCTTCGCGATACGCGGCAAGGTCCGCACGCGACGTGTAGTACGTGTCGATCGACACGATCTGGTCGACCGTGGCGGACGCGGCCTCGAGTCCGGTCCTGATGTTTGCGAAGACCTTTGCGGCCTGGATGCTCATATCCCCCGCGCCGACGAGCGCTCCGCTCGCGTCGAGAGCCATCTGCCCGGAAACGAGCACGACCGTGCCGCCCTCGATTCGGGCACTGTGGGAGTAGTACGGCGATGCGGTGAGACCAGGCGGATTGAAGTACGAGACCATGTCGGATGTTCCCCAGTCGCGACGTTGTCGTGGGTGTCGAGTCTTCCGGCGAACGGTCAGCTCTCGATGGGTTGGCCAAAGCCGAGCACGTGTCCGTCCGTGTCGCGGACCGCAAACTCGAGCATATGGTACTCGTCTTGGACAATGGGTCCGTACACGACCGTAGCCCCGCGACCAACGAGTTCAGCGTGCAGGGCTTCCGCGTCGTCCACCCAGAAGAAGGCGTCCCACGTTCCGCCCTGTGCTTCCATCGGCCGGATGAGGCCGGGTTCGTCGACCCGGCGGAGCATCACCGCGAAACCGTCGCGGCTGCACATCGCAAATTGCGCCGGGTTGCCGGCGATGTACTCGACGCTGAATCCCAGCATCGTTTCGTAGGACGCGGCAGACGCGCCGACGTCGGCGACGGGAAAATACGGAGCGCTTCGGACGAGCCTTGTCATGGCACTTCTTCCTTGCGGCAAAGTTGTCGGATCACGATTCGTCACCATTGGAGAACGCATGGCTGCAGTGCGCATTGCACGCGGGCAGTCGCGCCGACGACGCTCGTCCGGTTTGGACCGCTATGCTTTTGCGCCCTTTGCCGGTTTCGTCGTCCTGGTCTTTGCGAGGTCGCGCAGCGCGTCCTTGCCCACCCATCGCGCCGAAGCGATCGGCGACGCCGCAAGTCGTTCGGCTACTTCAATGGCGCCCGCTCTCAGCTGTGGATTGCGTTTGCCGATGGCTCTGAGGGCCCAGTTCACGCCCTTCTTCACAAAGTTCCTGTCGTCGTCGGCGGCACTCTCGATCAGCGGGAAGAACGGCATGAACGTGTCGTTGGCGGCCTTCTTGTCGTGCAAGGCGAGACTTGCGAGCAGCGCGAACGCGCCGCGCCGGACGAACTCGTCGCGGCGCTTTGCCCACTGCGCGACCTTACCGTAGGCGTGCGGTGTCCTGTCGAACAGACAGAAGCACACCGTGTCGCAGATGCCCCAGTTGTCAAAGTCCCTGCACCATCGATCCATCTGCGCAGGTGTCACCTTATCCGGCTCGTCGACGAGCGATGCGAGCATCCGGGCATCGTAGAGACCCGTCTCCCAGAGCGCCGCGGCCAGTTCGTGATTGCGGCCAAGCTGCTTCGCGAGCGCTTTCGTGTCGACCATCGACACGCCGAACGCCGTGTCGGAATAGACGCCGAACCGCGGTCCCATCTCGTCGCGCCGCCGGTCGGACCCGTGTGCCTTCAACCAAGCGACCGCGTCGGCAACCTGTTTCTTGAGGGTCTGCGACGGTCGGGTCTTTGTGGCTGGCGACTTTGACGCCTTCATCTTGTCATCCATGTGAGCTTCCAGTCCTCGGCATGTTCAATTGCGACTCGCGGTCGGTTGTTGTGCGGCATGAATCCACCCTCCAACCCATGCGCTCGGCAGGGCCGTGACGACGAGCAGGATCGGATACCACCTGGGTCCGAGCTCCGGACCCGCGTTCCACGTCGCGACGAGTCCGACGACACTCAGGATCAGGCCGACGACGCCGAGCGCCAGCGCGTGGGCCATCGGACGGCCTGGCGCGAGCCGCGCGGCGACCCAGCTCCCCGCGATCGCGTAGACCGTGCGATAGGCGGTCGCGAGCACGAACAGACCGTCGGACATCTGGGCGCCCATCGGCGGGAAGACGCCCGACGCGTGCATGACCGCGTCGGTGCCGAGCGAGAGCACGATCACCACGACCACGCCGGCGAAAACTGCGCCGAAGCTTCGGAGCGGTCGGCGCCTCTGTTCTGATGCGCTCATGCCTCGGCCGCTCCCTTTTCAAGCCGGTGCGACCCCTCGGCGGCGAGCAGGTCTGCAAGACGGTCGTACCCGAACTGCACGCCTTCCTTCATCGGAGTCTGGAGGACCATGTCGCGGGTCTCCTGCGAGTCATACTCGACAGTGAGCGTCAGCGTCGTCTTGCCGCCCTCCTCCGTCAGTACGATCGTCCCCGTTGCCTCGCCCGGATACCACGCCTGGTCGAACTTCTCGGTGCTCACCATGCGTTCGGGTGCTACGAACTCGAGCAGGACGCCACCCATTCCCATTTCGGTCCCATCCGGGCCTCGCCACACATAGCGATATGCGCCGCCCTCCTTCGCGTCGAATTCGCACACCTCGAGCGACCATCCTGGCGGTCCCGAGAACCAGCGCATGAGCAGTTCGGGCTTGGTCAGCGCGTCGAAGACGAGCGCGCGCGGCGCGTCGAACAGGCGAGTCATCCGAACCTCGCGGTCGCTCGGCAGCGTGAGTGCAAGTGTTCCCGTGTTCAGCATGGTGGTCTCCCTAGCGTCTCTTGTGTGTTTCCGGAGGCGTCGACGCGACCGGCGCCGGCGACATGGCCTTCATCTCGTCAAGCAGCGCATCGAGTTGCTGGAAGTTCGCCTCCCAGAACTGGCGGTAGCCCTCGAGCCACGCGGTGGCCTCGGCGAGCGGCCTGGCCTCGAGCCGGCACGGCCTCCGCTGGGCGTCACGGCCGCGCGTTATCAGACCTGATCGCTCCAACACCTTGAGGTGCTTGGAGATCGCGGGCTGGGTCATCTCGAACGGCTCGGCCAGTTCCGTCACCGACGCCTCTCCCGAGGCGAGCCGGGCAAGGATTGCCCGCCGCGTCGGATCGGCGAGCGCGGCGAATGTTGCATCGAGTTGACTGCTCTGCATCATCTGTAACCTTTCAGTTCTATAACCGATTGGTAATGTACTATTCGTGCAGAGTGCAGGTCAAGTGAAAAGTTCGGCGGCGCGGGTTATTGCCGGCGCAAACGGCGTCAATCGGTCCGTCAGGCCACCAGCCCGGCGAGATGCAGCGACTCGAGAAACGGGCGCACCAGCTCGTCCGGCATCTTTCCCGGCGCGCCCGACACATCCACGACCACGAGCTGTCGGTCGGTGATCACAAAGCGCGTCGTCGACGCCATCGCAACGTCGTTCCCCCGCACCGCGCACTCAAGTCCCGAATACCCGTCAACGGTGATCTCGCGCTCGGCGACGAGCTGGCTGTTCGTCTGCTCGAGCGCGCCGTCACGCGCGGCGCGCAGCGCCGACATCGGGTCCACGCCGAGCGAAGCGCGCGGCCGGTCAAAGTACATCACCGAGTAATAGAGACCGGACGGCTTGTTCGCGTACGTGCATGTGTGCACGATCTGCGACTCGCCGAGAAACGTCACCGCGGCGCTCGAACAGTCGGGCGTCCCGGGAAACGTGATCGAGAACGAACGATCCGCGGGCGAATAGACGACGTTCTCGCCAAACGACGTCGCGGCACACAGCGACACCGTGGCGGCAAAAACCACGAAACGCATGGTGAGTTTTCGTGTCACGCTGCGCATACGTTGCAGGACCGACGCCGACGCACGTGGGTCTACCGAAGCATACCCGACACGGTGGGTATTCCAGCGGCGGACCGTCACATCAACGCGACCCACTGCCTGACGACATCCGCAAACGCGGCGCGCTTTTCCACGACGTCGTCCATGTCTCGAAACGTGACCGAACACCGGTCCTTCGCGTGCCACACGAGCAGTCCGTCCGGATCGCGCACCTCGAGCTCGGACGTGTTGTCCCGCACCTTTGCGCCCTGGTGAAGAATCACCATGACGGCGTTATTCCTGATGCTGGCTGTAGCAAAGCATTCGTCGACGCGAAAGCTCGGCGCGTTCCACTTGATGCCCTCGGTAATGTCGGGCCGCACACCGAGAATCACTGCGCGGACCTCCAGAAGCGCATCCTTCAGCGGATGGTCGAGCATCGTGATGAACTCGTCCACAGTGGGCACACCCTTCCGCGCGGGTGCCGGTTTCGTGGCGCGAGGCTTGCGAGTTGCCATGGGTTCCTCTCGTACGTTCGTTGGGCGGCGACGCGGGCTATTGTCCCGCGAACACCTCGATATGCGTTCCGTCCGCCAATGTCAACGAGCTCGCACACTACGTTTCGCCGCGCTGCGAAAGCCGTGACGCGACCGTGACGAAAAGGGCAAACCCGAATCCCCACGCCGCATTCACGAGCGCCGTTCCGAGAATTGCCCAAACGTCCCACCCAAACGCAACGGGCATGTGCTTCAACGGATTCACCACAAACAACGTGATGAGTGTTGGGCATACGGTTCCGAGAACGACGGCCCACATCCAGAACGCGCGCGGTGGACCGACCCGGCCAACGAACCGCCACAACAGCGCGCCCCACACGCCTCCCCACAACGCCATCGACACGACGGCGGGGACGCCAAACGGCGCCGTCGGCTCGAGCGAATACGGGACGATCGACGTGAGCCCAGCGGCGTGCAACGCCGCGATCACGACCTGATGAAACGCCACGGTGGCGAGAATGCCGGCTGCAAATGCCTTGAGGTATCCCATGCAGGTGATTCGACCCGTTGAACGCCTGTCGAAACGGAGTGGTGAAGGAGCGCCGTCGTCGAGCGCGGGCTCGAAAAACGTCAGACGTCACGACCGAGCCGGCGCGCCATGACGTCCGTATGGTGCTCGTGGTGGTAGAGCGTGAACATGACCATTTCGCGCACCGTCAGCTTGCCGAGCAGCGGATGCGGCAGCCGGTAGCGGTCGAGGTCCTGGTCGCGCCACGCGCCGAGGGCAGACGCCAGCGATTGAACGCAGCCGGCGAGTCGCGACACCGAGCTGTCGCGCAATGCGGCATTGTCGTCGCCAGGCTCGAGCGGCGACGGCGCAAAACTCCCGGCCGTGCCGCCGTTCGCCAAGGCGCTGTCGTATCGCGCCTGCAGCTCTTCGAACCGGATGGAGGGCGCAGTCGCCGCCCCGAACATCGTGCGCAACACGAGCCGCGGCATTCGGAGCGCCTTGGCGACGGGCGCCGTCGACTTCCCGAGATGACGGACCGTGTCGGCAGCCGACCACTTTCCGTCGACGGACTCCACAAACGTCTCGGGCGGGAGCTCGCGCCAGAATGCAAGACCCGATGTCTCAAGTGCCGACAGGCTCTGGAGCAGTTCGTCTTTCGAATACGGGCGGGATTGAGTCATAACGCGGTGTCGATCCTCGGCGTTCGCCTCCGAGCGCCGTCCATCGGCAGGCGGCGGCAAACATGCTTTGTATCAAAGGTTTACGGATACGTCGTCGTCTCGAGCTCGGATCGGTCCCAGTGGCCCGCATCAGCAGCGGCCTCGTAGCTCGTCTGCAGGAACTCGAGCAATGCTTCATCGGGTGATGCAGATTGACGGACCTGTTCGTACGGGAAGATGAACTCTCTCATATCCGCACTGAAATACGCACCGCGCGGGCCAACCGTCGCGGAGTCGAAGCCATCGGGCACCGGATACGCGTACGAGTAGAACACGGCCTCGGGCATCTGTTCGCTGCCGGGCCAGAAGCCGCAGCTGCTCACTTCGTGCGAATACGCCTCCCGCGTCACCCAGTCCGGCAGGTGCGGGATGCCACCGGGATGGACGGGCGCGCGCCGCCCCGAGAACCGCGTGACCGCAAGGTCAAAGCTCCCCCAGAAAAAGTGCACCGGGCTGCACTTTCCAATGAACCGCGCGCGGAATTTCGTGAACACCCGGTCAGCCTGCACGAGCGCGCGCCAGAATCGGTTCGCATACTCCGAGTCGTACGCGGCGTGCGTGACGTCCTTCGCGAACGGAATGGGCTCGGCCACTTCGTTCGGCGATCCGTGAATCGCGACGTCCAGCTTCAACTCGGCCATCTTTGCAAACAACTCGCGGTAGAAATCGGCGACGGATCGCGGAGCAAGCTGGACGTCCCTGACGGCGCCGTCGCTCGTCCGGATGAGAAGATCGTGGTCGATGAAATCGAAGTCGATCTGGAACGTCCGGTCGCCGTACGGGATTGGCGATGTCGTCAGCCCCCGCGACGTGACGTAGAGCGTCGTGTGCCACGAGTGATTGATCCACGGCGTTCGCGCCAGCCTGATCTTGCCGACGATCTGCGTCCACATGTGCAGCGTTGCGTACGTGTCCTTCCACTCGCTGAACGGAAGGCTGGGCCAGTCCAAGTGTGTTGAATCGCCGGCAGGCGAGATCTCCCGATTCATTGCCGTTCCTCCTTACGTCGAGCGGCGCATCGCCAACCATGCACCGGTCGCCCCTGCCTTCTCGTCCACGCGCCACGCGCTATGGTATGCGACACGACCTGCCCACGACAGACCGAAAGAGCGTGTCCGGCTCACGAATCCCAGCCAAAGAAGACGGCAATCACGCCAAACGTGTCGATGAATCCGTGCGCGAGAACGCACGTCCAGAGGTTTCTCCCCGTCAGCATGTACGCGACGCCAAGAATGAGTCCGGCCACGCCAGAATCGACGATTCCCGACGGTCCCTTGTAGAAGTGGCCAAACCCGAACAGCACCGATACCAGGATGACGCTGATCCAGTACGCCGCCGTAGACCGCCGTCCAATATCCGCCGCGCGTGTCAGCAGGTAGCCCCGGTACGAGATCTCCTCGCCGAACGCGGCAAAGCCCCACACGACGACGAGCGCCAGCAGCGCGAATCCGATGTTGCCGGCGATCTGCTCGGCCTCGGCGGGCGCAACGGCAGGAGGCCACACGCGAGCCGTCAGCGGATCGATGACAAAGTCCCCGAGCAGAATGCGCACCGCCGCCGCCGCAATCGCGACGAGCACCACGCGCGCCCACGACTCCGGCCGCCGAAAGCCCATCGCGGACAGGCCGCCGTTTCGCAGCCGAAACGACACCAGCGCAAGCACGAACAGAATCGGGACTTCGTTGGGAACGATGCGATAGACGTTGTGGCCGATGACGATGGCGGCGCCGACGAGAAACTCGGCCGCGCTCAGAATCCGCGAGTCCGCAAAGGAGCCGGTTGGTAACGAACTCCCGTGCGTCGAATCCACGAAACACCTCCGGATATCCGCCGACCGCGTGCGCGGCCTATCGCGTCTGTGAAAACTGCTCGTGCAACGTCGTGATCTGACGGCGGTGCTCGTCGTCGTGCTCGCACATGTTCGAAAGCAGCCGCTCGATCGTGATCTCGCCGACACCCTCGAGCAGGCCCGTTCGGCCGAGCTCGTCTGAGGTAAGCGCTGCGATCCGGTCGAGGTTCGCCGCACGGGCCGCGCTGAAGGCGCCGAGCGCCGCGTCCAGCGAGTCCGCCACGTAGTTCCGCTCGAGCGCGACGCGCGCTCCGTCAAAATCCGCGAGTTCCGGCCGCTCCTCGTTCACGAGCCTCGAAATGCGCACGCCGTACCCTTCGACTTCGAGATCGCGGAGGTGGCACACCTGCTCGACGAGCGACCAGTCGTCGTCCGCCGGCTTCCAGCGCTGCAGATCGCCCGCCATGTCGGCTGCGATCCGGCCGACAAACACAGGCATCTCCGCGAGGCGTTCGACCACGGCGTCTGTGTCAGTCTTCCCCTTCTGCGATGGTTGCATCGTGTGTTGCCTCCAACTCGTCGTCACGTGTTCACTCACCGGGGCTGTACGTGGCTGTAATGGTGTTCGGTGAACCGGTTCCACCCCTTCTTTGTCCTGGATTCCACGACCCAGAAAAAGCCGTTCGATTCGTCCGGCCAGTACGCCATTCTGGCGAGGCCCGCCGGCATCTGCGCTTCGAATCCGATCGCCTCGGGATGAATGTCCGTGACGTCGGCGACGACACCATGCGAGTGTTTGCCGTCCGACGTGAACGACCAGAACGCAACCGATCCATCCGAGTCGACGCCGATCAGCGCGCGCTCCTCGTACACGCCCTTGGCGAACTTCCAGCGAGCGGTCAATTGGACGTATGCGCCGTTGAGCACCGAATCGAACGACCGGGTGCATTCAACCGTGCCCATGGGGGTGGACGCCGATGCGCACCAGTCTCCAAGCAGGGGAGCCAGCAACCCGAGCTTGCCGCGACCGCGCTTCCAATGTTTCGAGGTCTTCGCCACGATTGTCCTCCGAGATCTCACACTGCCGACCATCGCTCACGGCAGGATTGCAAACACACGCGCAGGGAATCCCGACCCGTCCTTTGGTTTTGGAAACGAAACGACGGCGAGGGCTCCGGCCTCCGGCACCTTGTCCAGATCGGCGAGCAGTTCGATCTGGAAATGGTTCTGACCGAGGATGTAGCGCTCGAGCGAGTAGTCGTCTGCGGTCGTGGCGCTGCCCGGGTCGGTATCGGTGGTCTCGTGGCCCGACGCGGTGATCTTGCGCTCTTCGTACAGATACTTGAGCACGTCCAGACTCCATCCGGGGTAGTGGAAGACGCCGTTGGCGTCCTTGTTCTGCATCGCCGCCATGTCCGGCCACCGCCTGGACCAGTCGGTCCGCATGACGGCGAATGCCCCTTCGGGAACCGCTCCGTTCCGAGCTTCCCACGCCTTCACGTCGTCCATCGTGATCGTGTAGTCAGCATTCGCCGCAACCTTCTCGTGAACGTCGAACACCACGAGGGGCATGACCATCTCCTTGACCTCGATCTGGTCCACGGTGCGGAGGCCACGGATGAAATGCGCCGGCGGGTCCACGTGCGTGCCCCACTGGCCGACGTGCGAAAAATATTGAATGTAGAAGCCGGAGCCCATCGTTCCGACATTCGGATCGTACCAGTAGAGCGTGTCTCGCTTCTCCTCAGGAAATCCCTTCCAGTGCGGAATCCCGGGTTCGAACGAGTGCGTCAGATCGACGTACTGTTTGGTCTTGAGGACCTGCCAGATCTCGGTGAGCGTGGGTTGTCTCGCGGCGGGCGCGCACGCCAGTGCGACAAACACCACGACGGCGACAATCGACGCCGCGCACGCGACAGATTTGCCAGTCGTCATGCTCGTCCCCTCCTATCGCCGGGTCGGAGTCTCCGCGCGTGATGACCTGCGCGTGTGATGCGGCGCGCTCGTCGCGATCCGGTGCCGCACGGATTCGCGTATCAGTTTCGTCAGTGTCGGGAGGTCGACGTCCGTAAGCCGCCTGACATGGAGGCACGCCTTGCCGTGCGAATGCTTCCCCAGCCTGGACAGCAGCTCGTCGTATCGCTTGAATCCGTCCATGATGTAGAGCGTGAGGCGCTGCCTTCGAGGAGCGAATCCGATCAGCATCCAGTCGCTTTCGCGACCATCCGAGTGGGTGATTCGGCACTCGCCAAAGCCGATAATTCCAGCGCCCCACATCCTGGGCCGGGCGTTCGTTGCGGCCTGCATGATTCGGACGATCGTCCGCGAGTCCTCGCGAATCTGCGCGTCCGGGATCGCATCCAGAAAATCGGCGACCGACGCATCAGTTGCCTGTGTCTTGTTCTCCGCCATCCGTCTGTCACTTTCCCGCGGACCATCGCACGCCGCCAGTGGCTCCGATCGTCCTCACGAGCCTCGCACTCTCGACGCGAGCGCGACGCCCGCGCCTAATCGGCCGGACGTCCATCCGCCGCGGCCGAACTCCGAACGCTGAGCAGCCAGCTCGCGAACAACGCGGCGAACACCAGGTCGCCCGTCCCCGACAGCACTGCAGACAACGGAACGAGCCCGCCGACCCAGTACCTGACAAGCAGGGCGAAGAATGCAAACTTTCCCGCCGCGGCAACGGCCACAAAGAGCCGATCTGCCTTCCCTGTAACTCCAGCCCACAGGTACGCAAGGCCGAAGATGAGGATGAATGCCCCGATCGAGGCCAGGTAGAACGGATGCGCGAACGGAGGCAGTCCCGAGATTTCGCGCAGCGCGCGTGCCGACGGAATGAAGGCAAACGAACCGAGAATGTTCACCACCGCCGTCACCAGCATGACCACGCGCATCCATCCGGGGAGTTTCAACATTGAGGTGTCCTCCGAGATATGACTGAGGTCCGCCGCGCGAGGTGACCGCGCCTCGCCCGAACCTGGTCCGAAGCCATACCAAGAAAACCCGCAGGCACCAAGACTGTTTGTTCGCCGTCGATGTGCAGACTGCAGAAGTCGCCCCGCGTCGTGCGCCCGCTTCGTCTCGTCGATGCCGGGCTTCTGCATCCCGGGCATTGCCAGCGCGAGCCCTCGACACTACGTGACGGTCGATACCTGCTCGGCAAACGAGACAGCGAGACCGTCCGGATCGATGCATACCGCGAGCCGGATGCCCTCCTCCGGCTGTTCGGTCGGCGGCATGACGAATCGTGCGCCGCGTCCCTGCAGCTCGGCGTAGGTCGCGTTGATGTCGTCGACCGAGAATCCTATCGAGCACGACCCCGCGGTCGGACCTCCGTGGCCGCCTGCGCCAGCCGTGGCCGGTGGCGCCAGGTGCAGCGCGAGCGTCGTCGTGCCCGTCTGAAACTCGCTCCAGCCCGGTGACTCGAACTTGAGTGGAATGCCGAGCGTGTCGCGATACCACGCGACGGACCGTTTCATGTCGGACACGTTCACCATGACGTAATCGACCTTGCTGAACACGATTCACCTCCTTGAATGCGCATTGTCGTTTCGCGGATGTGTGTCGCTCGCGGCCCGCTCCGGTAGCGACCGGCCCATTCTATGCGCATGCCCCCGACCGCGACACCAACGGAAATCGTTCGTGACGCCGAGCCCTCAGCGACGTGCGCGCTTTCCGGTCATCTCCGCGATCCGGGTCTTGACGAGCTTTCGCACGAGCGTGGCCGGAAGCGGCTTTTCGGGTGTGAACCGGATGGTGCCCTTGCTCGTGTCGTACGCCTTGAGGTCGTCCTTGTGGGCCGCCACCGGGTGCGCGCCGGGGTAGAAGGCACAGTGCTTCGCGGCAGCGCCAAAGGCCACGAGCATTCGTCCATCCAGACGAAATGCAGGAACCGAATAGCTGATGCACTCCTCCACCGCGGGCGCAGCGGCCTTGACGGCGGCACGCAGTTTCTCGAGCGCGGCACGCTTGTCGGGGCTCAATGGTTCGAGGTACTCGTCGATGGTCTGCGGTTTTGATTGCATGGCTCGCGCTCCGTGAGAGATCTGCGAAGGGTTGTCGATCGGCGCGACAGCCCAACCTCCCTGCGGCAGACGGGACGTCGCGTCGAGGTACGAAGCAAGGACCCACGTGCGAGACCGCGGCACGGGTGCCCGCACACGTGGCGATCGGTCAAGTATTACTCTATGGGCTCCGGATCGACCACCTGCGGCGCCCGATCGGTGATCGCCGCCCGCAGCAACATCGTCCCGGTGTAGACGACCACCCCGACGACGACCCATCGGATCGCCGTTATTGGAAGCGACTTCACGAGATACGCGGCGATCAGCAAGGCCGGGACGCCTCCAAGCGTAAGACCGATAGTGGCGCTTGGCGAGTACCGCTCAGACCGCACGAACCGCGCGCTGCACACCGGCATCAGGTACGCGCACGAACCCATCATGATCGGGAATGCCGCAACCGGGTTCATTCCGAGCAGGCTGACCATGATCATGCACGGCGCATAGAGGCCGATGCCGAGCGTCATCAGGCTTCCAAATACAAAATTCCCGATGACGGCGATGACGAGCCGGGGGCCACTGAGCGCCAGCGAGTCGCCGCCGCCCGGCAGTTGCCCCGTCGCACCCAGCAGCATCAGCAACGCCGCCACGAGCAGCAGGACTCCCATGCCCATCCGGATCGAGCGTCGAGGCATCCTGGATACGACACCCGCGCCGAAATACGCGCCGAGCATTGCCGACGCGATGATCGGAACGAGCGTCGACGTCGCGACCGGCACAAGCTGAATGAAGATGAATGCTCCAATGACAGCCGCCACCGTATGCCCGACGTTGAGAGTGCCCGGGATACGCTCGTCGGGCACGAGCCGAAACGCACGGAATATGGCCGTTGTCGTTGCGAACGAGCCGATGCCGAGCGTGTCGAAAAACACTGTGACGAACCCCGTCGAGACCTCGCCCGAGGACGGTGGCCACACCCGTTCGGGTGATGCTCCGGGCGATGGCTCACGATCCCGAATCCGGCCGAGCCCCTTGAGAAACACGATGACGAACACGATGCCGAGCAGGCTGAGCGGCACGAGCAACAGGAGTCGAAGCGCCGTTTCTGACGAAATGAAGGGCGATGCATCAAGCACGAGTGTCATCGTTCGGTCTCGGCCATCTCGCGCGACCGCTATACGTGCTTCGTGTCGAGCTCGGTGAAGAACGCGTAAGACAGACGCACGAAGCTCTACTTGGAGAGCAGCTTTTCAAAGCCCGCCAGGATCTTCTCCTGGTTGGCGAGTATCGTGCGCTGATTGCTCAGAATCTCGCCCTGATTGCCGAGGATCTGCTCGAGGCGATCCTGGTTTGCAAGGATCCGGTCCTGATTCGAGATGATCGTCTGCTGGTTGGCGATGATCTTTGACTGGTTTTCAACGGTTGCATCCGCCATGGCGAGTCCTCCCTTGTCTTGCACCCCTGCGAACAACATCCGACGTGCAAGGAGAGTACCTTACCCGTTCCAAAGCGCTGTCGCCACGGCGCAGGGCACACGTACCAACGGTCAGACCGCCGGTTCACGTCAGGACTTCCGGTTGGCCTCGGCGACGCCGAGCCAGCCTCGCCGGATATCCTCGACCGGGATGCTCGAGAGGTACGGCTTGATGTCGAGAATGGGCGTCCCGTCGAGCATGTCGATGCCGGCCACGCTGAGCCGCTCGCCGTCCCGTCCGAGAAGCCGGACCACGGTGAGGCCGATCGGATTCGGCCTCCGCGGCGAACGGGTCGCAAACACGCCGTGAGGTCGCGTGTCGGTGGGAGGCGTCGCCATGAGGTCGAATCCGTCGACACGATCGAACACCCACAATACGAACAGATGCGAGAAGCCCTCGATATCCGTGAGACCCTGCGCGAACTCGGGCAGAACATCGAGAACACCCTCCGCATCGTGCTTTGCGCCACAGCCCCTCGGGATCTGGGAGGACTCGGTATACGAGCTCCGCACATAGCCAATGGGACGCATCGGAATGGATTCAGCCATGCGTCGATTCTATTGCGATCGAGATGCCGACGCGACCCGCGCGAGCGTTCCGCTCACCACGGGTGTCGCAACGTGTGCCGAATCAATGCGAGGACTCGCCCGGGACGATCACCATCCAGCCAATACCGAAGCGGTCGGTGAGCATGCCGTAACACGGCGACCAGAACGTCTTGCCCAATGGCATCGTCACGTTCCCGCCTTCGGCGAGCGCATTAAAGACACGATTGGCGTCGGCCTCGGTTGGAACCGTGAGCGAAAGCGAGAAACCGCTGAACGTCGAGCCTTCGGAACAACCGTCGGACGCCATGATGGTGCAGTCGCCGACCCGAAAGCTCGTGTGCATGACCTTGCTCTCGAAGCCGGATTGGAGCATCCCTGCGGGTATCGGCTCCGGACTGTCGCTGAAGCGGAACAGCATGCCGGGCGTTGCGCCAATTGCCGACTTGTAGAATTCGAGCGCCTCTTCGCAGCGCCCGCCAAAGAACAGATAGGGTTCGACGACCGTGTTCGCCATCATCGTTCCTCCTGGAATTGGGTGATCGTGCCACGCCGGCGCGGCTCATCGAGCGAATCGCCTTACCGGACACGTGTCCAAGCTGCGCTCCGTACAATAACGGATCAAACGCACGCGTGCCCGCTCCGTTGCACTCGTCGGTTCGTGCCTTACGCGAACGCGAGATTCCGGGTCATTCGCACGCACGGGAGTGACTGTCCGTCGCCGAGATCCACGCTGACGGGTTCCACGGCCACGTAGCCGAATGCCGCGTACAGCGGCACTCCTGGAAGCGTCGCGACAAGCTCCGAAGATGCGAAACCCGCCCTGCGAGCCGCGTCTTCGCACGCTTCGAGGAGCGATCGGCCCACGCCCCTTCGTGCGTGCGCAGGATCGACGAAGAACGCGCGAATCCGCGCCGGCATCCGGCGAGGATCGATCTCCGCGTCGATCGAAGACTTGGCCTGGTCGCCGCCGTACATCGTGGATCGTCTGCTCCAGCCGCCGCAGCCCGCAGTCTCGTAACCGATCTCGGCCACGAAGTAGGTCCCGTCGTCGACGAGTTGCGTATCGACGCCAAAGACCGCGACGATCGAACGTTCGATCTGATCGTGCGAGTAGTACCCGATGCTCAACGCCCGGACCGACCGGGCGATCAGCTCCTGCAGCGGAGCGACGTCGGAGCGAGTTGCCGGTCGAATCTGGATGTCCATGACTCGGCTACGCGATTGGGACGTAGTCGTACTCTCCGATTCCTTGCAGTACGAGGAACGTCGCGGACGAGTCGCCGCAATTGACGACGCGGTGCGGGCGGAGCGGAGGAACCGCATACGTGTCGCCGGGACCAAGACGAACGTCCTCCTCGGGACCGCGAAGGAAGATCCTGATCGTGCCCTCGATGACGTAGAACGTGTCGTGAACCGCGGTGTGCAGATGCCACGGAACGGCTTGCGTCGGACTGATCTGCAGCTCGCTGATCCGGAATCCCGCGCGCTCGGCGTGCAACGCCCGGCGCTCCACCTCGTAGGGGTGTTTGAGATCTGGCGTCGATTCCATGTTGTGCTCCGTCGTGGTCAGGCGGCGTATCCCACGCGCCGCCACGAATGCAAATCTACTTCGCGGGTGGCGCCTCCGGCTTGAACACGACACGAAACGCCTTGAGCGCCGCCGGGTGATAGATCGTCGAATGCTTCTCGTACGGCATGCTCTCGTACTGCCAGTGCAGCGTCGGGGGCGCGGCGGCGGTGAGAATTCCGGCGAAGCGCTTTGTCACGACCGCGATGCCCGGTTCGTCACTGCTCGCGAGAAAGAGCGTCTTGTCGAGTCTTGGCCGGGAACGCAGCCGGTCGGCGGCGCCGTTGACGAGCTTCTCGTTGTTCCACCACAGGCTCGGATCGATTGCGACATACGTGTCGAACAGATCCGGTTCGAGCAGGAACGTCTCGACGACGAACAGACCGGCGAGCGATTCGCCGACGATCGCCGTTTCGTTCGTCGTCCGATAGCGCGCGCGAATCAGCGGCATCAGCTCGTCGCGAATAAAGGTGCGAAATGGCTGCGATCCGCCGACATGCGGTGCGATCTTCTTGTCCTCGCTGTTCTCGGTCGGACCCGTCATGTCGCGGCGGCGTTCCGTGTTCTCGATTCCGACAAGCAGAAACGGTCGCATCGTGCCGTTGATGACCGAGATCTGCACGAGGCCGGCTATGTGCAGGAAGTCCTCGGCCATTCCGCCGTCCGGCATGTAGAGCACGGGAACGCGCGCATCGGGCGACTCCTTGTAGCCAGGTGGCAGGTAGACATTGATTCGGCGCGTCTCGCCGAGCGTCTTTGAATCGATCGTGAACGTGTCCCCGATGACGAGCGGCGCGACGTTGTCGGCATTCCCGGCGCCGAAGCCTGTCTGAGGAACGAACAGCGTCCAGACGACTGCAAGCGACATTGCCAACCGAATCACGCCATTACCTCCGAGCTTGCACCAACGGCCGTCCTGACCGAGGTCGCGCATGTGACGGTTCAAACGCCGAATGGCAGAGCTCACGACGGCTCCCGGTCGCGCAGGATCGACAGATACACGGTCCACGGACCGACGGCGGAACGATAGACCTTGGCCATCGTCCGTGCCACCTGCCCGATGTGATCCAGATCGTGCACGACCCACGTGGAGAGCAGCTGCCCCAGCGTGACGTCGCCGAGCGCGGGATGCACGCCGCGCCGCCCGAGGTCCTCGGTCGTGAGCGAGAACCCTTTCAGCGTCGCGAGGTTTTCAAGCCGCAGCCGCGCGAAGGTCTCCAACAATTCGCCGAGAGGCGCGCGCTGGCTCTCGCGGAGCTGGGCCTCGCGATCGAACGGGGCGAAAGGCTGCGTGTCTCCGGAGAGGATGTGGCGCGCTCGGGGGATCCAGTCGGTCCGTTCACCGTGGATGAGATGACCGATGACGTCGTACGGCGACCACGTTCCCTCGCCTTCTGTTGCCGACACCCACGTGTCGGGGAGACCGCCGAGAAGCGCCGTGAGCGTCGCCGGCGTTCGCTCGAGCACCGCGATGATGTCGTCAACGGCGGGCGTGTCGATGTTCATGACGATGATTGTAGCCGCGCCCGGCACGACAAGCACAAGCCTGCGCCATATGGCTCAAAACGCGTGCCCGCACTCGTATCTCGCCTCGTCGGAGCTCTATCTACTCTGCGGTTTCCACCCACGGCGGCGTCCACGCCGATCGCCGGGGTATCCACCGAGGGACGTTCTCGGTGTACAGGCGATATCGTTCGCCGAATCGCCTTGCGAGGCCTCGTTCCTCGACGAGCGGGATGTAGACGAGGTTGATGAGAAAAAAGAGTCCGAACCACGTGAGCACGCGACGCGAACCCGTCACGAGAGCTTCCCCGAGGAGAATGAACAGAACCCCGCTGATCATCGGGTTCCGGACGTGTCTGTAGACGCCCTCGACGACGAGCACTCGCGGAGGATCCCACGGCGCGAGCGTCCCCCGACCGATCCGGGCGAAGTACAGGACCGTCGCGACAAACAGTGTGAGTCCGAGCACGAGCGCGGCCGCACCGATCGCGAGCGCCGCGAGCCGAACCGGATTCAGTTCGACCGCGAAGCCCTGCGCGATCTCGCGTCCGGCGTACAGGTACGGGACGACAACAGTGACCATGAACGGCAGCAGAAGAATCGAGGCGATCTGTCGCAGAACGTACAGCACCGGTTGAGCCTTCAGGAACGGCGAGTCGTCGACCGGGGCGTCGGCACTCCGACAGCTAGTGCTTGGACCACGCCCAGCCGACGATACGCCACCCGCCTGCGCCCTTCTGCAGGGCGAACGTGAATATCGAGCCCGTCTCCTTCATCGGTTTGCCGTTCTTCTTGAACGTGTAGTTCGCCGGAAACACGACATACGCACGGTCACCACTGATGTCGACGTGTCGGGGCTTGCCGAGTGTCACGATCCCGTCCGTGATCCCGTTCTTCTTGGCATCGCTCTCGTAGTCCGCCGCCCAGTTCGAGCAGGCGCCAACGCCGTGCCATTCGTGGGGCGGAAACTCGTCGATGATGGACGTCTGATCCGCGCACGCCGCGACGGCATTCGTGGTGTCGCCCTTGTTGAAGCCATCGACGAATTGATGGATGGGCGCCAAAACGTCACTTTCGTCGGATGCGAACACAGATCCCGCCGCCATGATGGCGATGGCAATAGAGATGACCAGCTTGCGCATGATTTCAGGCTCCTCTGTGATGCGTGTTGAGCGCGCGCCGCCTGTCAGACTCGCCCGGCGACTGACCGAGCAAGGATAACCGACTCGCCTGTGACCGAAGCCACCGCAGCAGAACTATCAACCAAGCACGCGCAGCTGCCGTATACGGTCATCCTCGGGATTGTAGTCGCTGTCAAGTCAGCGGCGGCGTCGAGAACGACCTGCCAACAGGTGCACGATACGCCGACGCGCGAGGCGCGATCAACGCGCGAGCGGATTGTCAGGTCGACGCGACGCCAGTTGGCACGTCCGTTCGCGCAAGCATGTGCGCGCGCCGCGTCGGATGCTCGACGCCCGGGTACGGCGCACGCTCGAAGACCCAGTCGAGTTCGAAGCCTGCCTGCAGCAGATATCCGCGCATCTCCTGGATCCCGAAGAACGTGAAATCGAGCGAGACGTCGTGGCCCCACCACTCGTCGATGTGCAACTCGTCCGTTCCGATGTGGAACGCGATGAACACGAGTCCGCCGGGCCGCAGCTTGTGCCGCATGGTCTCGAGTACCGACGCCACCCGTTCTCTGGGGAGGTGAATCAGCGAATAGAATGCGACGATCCCGGCCAGATCCGTCGGCTCGCCGGACAGGGTCGTGAGATCGCCCGTCCTGAATTCGATGCCGGGGTTCAGACGAAGCGCCTCGGCAACCATCGCCGGCGCGAGGTCGATGCCGTAGACATTCACGCCGAGGTCGTGCAGGAACCGCGCGACGTGGCCGGGCCCGCACCCCGCGTCGCAGACCCGCCCGCCAGCGTCCACCGTGGAAGCGAACGCTTCCAGAAACGCGCGGTCGAGCGGCTTTCCGTCGAGCTCGCCGGCGATTCTGGCGGCGTACTCCGTCGCAACCTGGTCATAGACGGCGCGAGTCTGATCGAGGCGATTGGTCATTGGCTTCAAATGCGCGAAGGTGAGAGCTCGCGTTCGGGACCGTTCAAACGTGCAAGATACTGCTCGACCTCGCGTGCTGACCGCAACTGGATCACGGTCATACGATCACCGCACTCGGCGAGCACGCGAAGGATTCGTTCCATCGCCACTCGAGCATCGCTTTCCCTCGCGCCGGCTCCGACGTCGATCTGCCGCGGACTGCCAGTCATTCAAATCCCCAATACCCTATGGCCGTGGATCCATCTGGACTCCGACAAGGTAGGCGTTGCGCATCAGCAGACCAAGGTCGTCGTCGACGTCGTCGGGAGTCTGCAGGCGAAAATGATGCCCGTAGCCGAGTCTGCCGAATGACTCCACGCGGACGAGTAGCGGATGCTCGGCCTGGTACTTGAGCCACATGCTCGCATCGACGTACGTCGAGCGGATCACCGCGCCAGCAAACCGAACCCGCGCCTGGATCACGATGCGTGTCTTCTGCGCATAGACGGTCACAGGGCCGCATCTTCGCGCGAGCCGCACATACGCGTCGAACGCGCGCCGGAGGTCAGGCGGCTTTCCGGCAAAATGATCGCCGAGGCGGAAATTTCCACACGAGTGCCACAGGTTCGCCGTAACGAACCTGTGCCCACACTTCGGACACTTCCAGAGCGGCTTTTTCGAACGAGCGGAGTTCATTGACAGCCTATTTCCGCCGATACCCGTCACGCACATCGCGTTGCCGCCACACGCGCGCGGCACCGCGCGATCTACGTTCGCTGAACTGGCTGACCGAACGTGAGCCAGAACCTGTTGAGGTCGCGGATGATGAACTCCCTCATTCCGTAGAAGGTGTCGTGGAGGCCCTCGACGATTTCCACGCGATCCTTGAGCCGCGCGAACCAGCCGTCGACGTCTTCCGTGTGGATGTAGAGGTCCACTTCGCGGCGAAATTCCGTCGACACGCGGCCTCCCGCGCTGAACATCACCTCGCTCGAGCCAAGCGACAGAAGCGCCCAGTCCATCTCGCCGTCCTCCACGTTCGCCCGCACCAACGTGAACCCGATTGCCTCGTACCATTCGGCGGTCGCCGCAACGTCGGGCACATGGATCATTGGCACGACACTGTTCACCGCTACCTCCTCGCCGTGCGGCGCGCTCGACGATCGCCGAGCCCCATTCTCATCGAAGACGTGACTGCGGCGATCTACCCCGCGCGCGACCCGTTCGGAACAGGGTTCTCCGGCACCGCAAGCACCGGGACGATCCCGTCCGGATACCCGATGTCGAAGAGCATTCCGTCCGATCGTTCGCCCATCATCGTACGCGGCTCGAGATTGACCACGAACAGCGCCTGCCGGCCGACGATATCCTGCGGTCGCTCGCGCTCCTGCTTCAAGCCGGCGAGTATCGTTCGTTTGTGATCGCCGAGGTCCACGATCAGCCGCACCAGTTTCTTCGAGTTCGGGATGTCCTCGACAGCCTCGATGGTGCCGACTCGAACGTCGATCTGATCGAGCAGGTCAGCGGATACGAGAGGCTTAATCGGCGCAACGTTGATCATTGGGATTCGAAGACCTCACCATCTGAAGTTGCGAGAACGCACGGGCACATCAGGCCATCACCGCCCCGTGGTGTACAAGCAGTCGTCGCAGCAGGCTGCGGTGACACCGCGACTCGTCCTCGCAGTAGCAGCCGACCGAGAGATTCGTCGTCGCGGAGAGCGCCGCCAGCAGGGCAAGTAGCCGCTGCGCGGCGGGCTGACGCATCTCCTGCAGGTACCGTCGCTCGAACTGTGCCCACCCCTTCGGCGTGTCCAGCGTCGCTTGCGCGAACGACACGAGCTCGGCACTCGGCGCGAGGTCGGGGAGCCAGACGTCGAAGAAATCGAGCCGGGCGAAGTCCTCCTTGCGCACGCCGCGCGGAGGGCGGCGCACCGTTCCGATGCGCAACCCCTCACCAGATTCGCGTGGTGATCCAAGTCGTACGACGCGCAGAGCCATCTCGTGCACTCTCAACAGTCAGGATTCGTCGGATCCGCCGAATACGCCGTTACGGCGTCTGCAGCTTGTACGTGACCAGAAACAGTTGGGAGCCTGCACTGGTCTTGAATTCCGTCGGCCGACCCGTGCCTGCGAGGTCGTAACACACCCGCAACGTGTCGCCCTCTCGCTCATAGATGGCCAGGATCGTCCGGCCCTTGTTCGGGCCGTCGGTTCCCGTGATGTCCAGCTGCCTGGGATTCGTCGCGGGATTCAGCTTGACCGTCCCCTGGTCGACGGCCTTCCCGACGGTCACCGTGTACTTGTCGCCCGCTATCACCAGACTGATGGTCTTGCGGATCTCGTCGGGGAACATTGTCCCGCCGAGCTCGGCCGCCGATGGCAGCCAGGTGCCCTGAAGCGTATCGGCGTCCGTGGCACCGCCACCTCGTGCAGCCAGCGAGAACAGAATGATCAACGCTGGCACGACCAGAAGCTTGAACATCATCGGATTCTCCTTGCGGAACGGTGTCGTCCGCCGTCCGGGCACGAATTGTCAGGACAGGTGAGCACCGGCCAGTGTCGGGCGCGCTCCCGCCGATGTCAATGGCGCCCCGAGCGGCTTCCACGATTCGCCGGCCGGGGTATAACGGACGGTTTCGCGCCGTCGAGCGGGCGCTCGGTGCCGAGTGAGTGACGCCGAGATCGAGCCCACGATCGAGTCTATGTTCGCCAACGTCGACGTCGCGTCCATCCACACCCGGAACTTCGAGGCCGGCTGTTTCATCGCCCGCATCGACCGGCCTGTCGCGGCCGCCTGACCCAGGAGTTCAGCGGACGCGTGGGACGAGTCACTCACTGCTTTCGGGGTGAAGGTACCGGTTGGGGACGTTCTCGAGCGGCGGGACGGTCCTGCCGGCGGCCTTCAGCAGAGTTCTCACGTTGGCATACACGTCACGCTCGTCGCGATGCATCTGCGGGAGAAGTCCGAGCTGGGCATACGAGATCGGCGTAACGTCGAAACACGTCGTTTCCCACTCGAATCCCTTGCCCCACGTGATGCCCGCAAGCCGAATGTCTGCTCGCGCCCCGGCCTCCAGCAGGAGCCGCATCAGGGGCTCCGAACGGTTCGCGTTTGAGTTCACGGTGTGGAACAGCGGCGTGTGGCCATTCATTCCGGACTCGTCGACTGCCGCTCGCGCATCGACGTCGGCGCCCAATGCAAGAAGCGCCCGCGCGACATTCACGTGGCCGTACTCTGCCGCGACGTGCAGCAACGAGGCCCCCACCAGCGGTGTGAACGTCGAGGCCATCGATGTCCTGTGTTCCAGAAGATTCGGATTGGCCTCGACCGCGGCGGCGAGCATCGGCACGTCGTCGAGCAGCACCGGCGCGATCGACGGGTCGTCGAGCACGGCGCCGTGATCGAGCAGCAGCCGGAGGCATTCCGGGAATCGGTCCGACCTCGTGTACATCTCGACAAGCGACGTCACCGGTGTCTTCCCATCGACAGGCGTTCGCACGTCGAAGCCGGCGTCGATCAGGGCGCGAATGCGTTCGACGGAATGCAGCTCGAACGCGATGAGGAGTACTTCGTAGGGCGTGCGCATCCGTTTCAGTCCGTGTCGCCGAGCATTTTGTACATGAGCACGGTCGCGTGATACGAGCCGTCCGAGCTCAGCGCATAGTTCGGGATCGCGCCCGCTTCCACGTACCCAATCCCGCGATACAGCGACTCGGACGGGTCTCCCTGACGGGTGTCGAGCACGAGCATGTGGCGTCCCATCCTCAGCGCCTCGGTCTCGACGGCGAGCATCAGACGCCGCCCGATCCCGTTCCGACGCGCGTCGGTGTGCACAAGCAGGCGCTGCACCTCGGCGCGATGCGGGCCGTTCGGTTTCAGGCACAGGTCGAGCTGGACCGTGCCGAGAATTCGCCCTTCGAGTCGCGCGACGAGCACTATCCGGGAGCCGGCTTCGACCTGGTTCTCGATGTCGCGCCAGTACCGGTCCGCGTCGTCATTGCTGAGCGGCGGCAGGAACCCGACCGAGGCGCCGCTCGCGACGGCGTCCACCAACAACGCGACCAACGCGGAACGTTCGCGAGCTACGTCGGCGGCAGTGAGGTTTGCGATCACGCGCCGACTCCAGCACGAGCCGCCGAACAGCATCGGTCGCGTCGTACGTGCTGACCAAGCTCAGTCACCGTATGCCCCCAACCTCATTCGTCTGCAAGGCAGTAGGTTCGCGCGCCTGACCAACCGGTCAATTCGCGTCGCATTTCGTGCGCTGCATCGGATAGTCGATGCCGCGAGTCTTTCCGTCACTTGTTCCTTCGATTCGCGCCACGAGGCTGCCATCGCCAACCAATCGGTAGATGATGCGTTGCGGAAAGTCATGGTCCGGGTTCTCGAAGACGACCTCCATATTCGACGCGCGGACGAGTTTGAACGAGGCCTCCGCCTGACCCGAAGGGCGAGCCGTGAAATAGATCGCGCCGTCTGTGTCCTGCCAGACCCGCAGAAACTCGAACCCAACCGTCTGCTCGCCTTTGACCGTGCGGCTCATCGCGAGCATGCAGCCGCCGGCCGGCTTCATCCACTGCTCGGTCACGACGGCCGCGCCATCGCGCCCCTCCCAGCACCCTTGCATCCACGCGAGGTCGTTGACGCTGACCTGCGGCCCGGCGGAGGCTGTGTGAAGAAGACACATCGTAACGACAGCAACTGCGGCACTCTTGAACACGATTCACTACTCCGTGGTGTGGGACGTTGGTGGAGCCGGCCGCAGGCCACGACGACGCAAGGCCGGGTCGACAGAACGGCGTTGGAGAGGACTTCCAGTGACGGAAACGCCGGCTGTGCCGCAACCTTTCGCTCGACGACGTTCCCGCCCGAGGTCCATGTGCGATCAAACGGCCCCGTGCGCTTCAAGAAGACGCGCGGCTGCCTTGGCCTTGTGGAACGTCGTGTGATGGAGCGGAGTCCGACCGTTCATGTCCCGCGCGTTGACGTCGGCGCCATGGTCGATGAGCAGTTGCGCGATACCGGTCTGATTCGCGTGGGCGGCAGCGTGCAGCGGCGTCGTTCCCCAGTGGTCGTTCTCGTTCTGCGCGTTGACGTCGGCGCCAGCGTTCAGCAGAAGCGCGACCACGGCCTGATGTCCCTTCCACGTCGCGCAGTGCAGCGCTGTCGAACCATCCTTGTCACGTGCCTCCATCAGACCGGAGTCCGCGCCGATCAACGCCGCAACCTTGTCAACGTCACCGGTCTTGGCAGCCTTGATCATCTCCTTGGCTGGGTCGGCCATCTCGCACGCTCCTCGGGAGTCTTGATCGACGGTCAACGACCGCTACTGGATGACGACCTCGATGCACGGACGGACCGCGGCACCGCGGTTCACTTGGCCTTTGCAGTCGTCAGCGCGTCCACGTCCACACCATGGGCGGCCAGTTCCGCGAGCACGTTCGAGAAGACACGCGCGGACGGGTAATGGCCGCTGTTGGAGTCGATGTACACGATTCGCCCGTTCTCGATCTGGATGTTGCCGGCGCCCGCCACGGGTGCTCCGGCGAGGATGCTCGAGTGGCGGATCTTCGGGTTCGAATACTCGTCGAACAGGTAGAAGTTGCCTGCCGCGTCCATCACGTAATTGTTCTGGTTGCGGTGCTTGCTCTCGGTGTCGCGGATCAGCGTGCCGGTGGTGTCGTACACGAGCCCGTCTCGAATCGTCACGCGACGCGCGTCGCGCTGGCTTGCGTCGAAGTAGATCACGCCGGCCGCCTTGTCCTCCGAGACCTTGCCGCTCCGAATGGCGACCGTCGGGTACGTTCCGGCTTCTGCGGTGTCAGGCGGCTTGCCGCCGTGCTTGCCCGACGCATGGGACTTGGCGAGCGACTCGAACGGAGCGCTCACGCCGATCGCGAGCGCAAGTACCGCAATCAACAGCACGTGTTTCTTCATGGGGCTTCCTCGACTCAGGGGCCCGCAATGCCCTCTGGAATTGCGCGACGATACCCCAAGGAAAGCCCGCGCGCAAAGTCCGGCAGACTCCCGCGCCCCGTCGCACGGGGGTGCTCCGCTGCTATGGCTCGTCGAACGGCATCCTGCGCGACAGTTGATCGGCGAGCGCCTGCGAGCCGACGTAGTCACGCATGACAAGGCGCCGCTCCTTAGAGTCATCGCGTGTCGCCGAACGCATCGCCAGAACTGCCTTGAATGCCATCAATCGCCAGCGACGACAAAGTCGAGCTCGAGCGTCTCCCCTGCAGGCAGCGCATCCCACCGCGCGTGAAACTGTCTGATCCCGGCCCGAAGCCTCTCCAGGGTTTCGTCGTCAAACGACGGCGGACCGGTAAGGTGATGCTCGGCGTAGTACTGCGCAATGTGCGCATTGAAATCGCCGGCGGCAAATGACTCCCTATCCGCGCGTTCGCGCGCAAGGAGCCCCACGACGAGTTCGACGGGCTCGGCGTCGGCCGGGAGCGGGCCGCGTGGCCACGGGCTCCCGAAGTCGGCGAGGTCCCAGCCCTCCAGGACAAGCCCGTAGAATCCGCGCCGGTATCGGAGGCTTGTCTCCACGGCGTAGTGCTCCAGATCGTGAAACGCGAAGAATCGCGCATTCGGGCCGTCCTTGCGTTGCCACGTGGCGGTTCCATCCTCGCGCTCGAGCCGCGTGACGATCGAGCCGTCCCTGCGCTTCGTCATCAGGATCTTCAGGACACTCATCGTCCGTCTCGAGCCGTCACCGGCGCCGGCTACACGTGCTGGTCCACGAGGATCGGGTTGCCGTCAGGATCGACGATTACGAAGCTCGCAGGGCCAGTCGAACCCTCGTCTGCTTCCGACACCATGACGATACCGCGGCTCTTCAATTCGCGCTGCAACTCTCGGACATCCGTGAATTCGCCGATCGGCTGGGCATCACTGTTCCAGCCCGGGTTGAACGTCAGAATGTTCTTCTCGAACATTCCCTGAAACAGCCCGATGACACATGCGCCGTTCTTCATGATGAGCCAGTTCTGCGATTGATTTCCGCCAAAGACGGTAAATCCAAGCTTTTCATAGAAGTCCTTTGACGCCCCGATGTCCTTGACTGCCAGACTGACGGAGAAGTTTCCCAACTCCATGACTGCCTCCTTTTCTTGCGCAATCGCTCTCGTGAGCGTTGACGACTACTCGCGTCCGGGCGCGTACGACTCCAGGTAGCCACACGCATCGCATCGATATGTCACGACCTCGACCTGACGCTCCGTCGAGACATCGACGCCATGCCAGAACGACGGCTTCGGTTCTCCGGCAATCCATTTCTCGACCTGTCGGTGACCGCCGGCCGTGAAATCCACGACAAAGCCGACGCTCATCGAGCCTCTACACTTTGGACATTCCATATCGTTTCTCGTGGCTGCCGTCATCGATGCAAACCCCCCGGTCGTGTTGCCGAACGCGTCGGCACCTTCTGTTGTGAGAGCGCGAGATCGGCTGACCTAACAAGCAACGCGGTGCAGCGAATGCTCTAAGAAGTCACAGAGCGACATACACGCATCACAGAGCAAGCGACAGAAACCGCGTCCCTTCGATCGGATTGTATCTGTATGGTTCGGTGTCGACGAATCCGAGTCGTTCGTATAACCGCTGGGCCGCGCCCATTGACGGAAGTGTGTCCAGGACCATTCGCTCGTAGCCGATCGCCCGCGCGTCGCCGATCGCGCGCTCGGCGAGTGCGCGTCCCGCACCCGCAGCGCGAAACTCCGGCCGGATGTAGAGGCGTTTCATCTCGCACGTGCCGGGCGAGAACGCGCGAATGGCGACGCACCCGGCCACTGCCCCGTCGATGCGGGCCAGGAGCAGCCTGCCCGCCGGCGGCGAATAGTCGCCGGGAAGCGCGGCAACTTCACCTGCAAATCCCTGAAACGCGAGGTCGACGCCGAGCGATACCTGATACTCCTCGAATAGGCGACGCGCCTCAGCGATCGCCTCGGGAGTGGTTGCCTGTTCAACGATCACCATGGCTGTACGAGGGGACGCGGACCCGCCACGCGAGCGTCGTTGACGACGTCGGACACGTTGCGACTCTCGCCGTCTTCCAAACTGGCATGCCTGTAGGTCACGCGGTCAGTCTGTCGGCCAGCGCGCGAAGCAGTCCTGCTCCATCGCCACGCCACACGCTGCCATGCATGACCGCAAGCGTGGACGGGTTCGTCGCTGCAAGCTTGTCGATCAGCTCTCGGGCGTTCCTGCAGTGCGAGAAGTAATCCATCTGGTGCCGGAACGCTTCGCTCGAATCGAGAATGTCCGACTCGGTCACCGCCGGAAGGCGGCTCCCGCCCTGCGTAAACAGGTCGCCACAAAGCAGCGTGGACGTGTGCTCTTCCGTCAGAAAACCGCATTCCCACGCGTGAGGAAGATGCGGCGCATCGAGCCAGCGCACGCGGTGCGTTCCCAGCGTCAGAAGCTCTCCATCGGCCAGCGCGCGCGGCGCCCGATCGGCAAGATCGCCGATCGAGACCATCGCTGCGACCGTCCCGCACAACGGCACCGCCTTCGGCGCAACGCCAAGCCACTTGTTGAGCGAGCCACACTCGTCGGCTTCGACGTGCGAGAACGCAATATAGCGAAGGTTCTCGACGGGCATGATGCTGGCAACCGCCTCGTGCACGAGAGGGAACATCTTTCGAGGGCCCGTGTGAAACAGCAGCGGCTCGTCGTCAGCGATGACGTACTGGTTGAACGAGAAGCCGCCTGCGCCCTCGATGTCGACAGGCGTGTTGATTCGGTAGATCCCGTCGGCAATCTCGTGAACATTCGTCCCGGAGTCGCGGTTCGTTACGGTCATTGGAATCTCCTCCCGTGGCGTTGAATGGTCTCGTCACTGATGTCGTCCGCCCGCCGCACGGAGCGGCCCGGGGGCGCGCAGCAAACCGAACGATACTCCACGATCAGAAGTTGCGAACACCCCGAAACAATCACCGATATCCGCATTGGAGCCGCGCACACATGGGTTCGCATGCTAGCCAGTGATCTCGAGATCCGGGCTGTCGATACTTCCGGAGTCCAGGTCCATCACGAACAGGAAGAGCGGACCCGTGTTCGGCAGTTCGAACTCGTCGCCGATCACACGCATCCCGTGGCGTTCATAGAACGGCCGAGCCTGCGCGCGCCCGTAGCACCAGAGCGTTGTGCCCCTTCTGTCCGTGGTATCCCGTATGCCGCGGGCCAACATGAGGCCGCCGATCCCACAGCCCCGAACGTCGTCGACGGTCGCCATTCCCCTGAGGCGCCAGCCTCGGTCACTCCCGTGAACGGGGCCGGGTTCGGGGAGAAAGCTCGCAACAGCCACGAGACGGTGCTCGAGAAAGGCGCCAAGGTGAAACGACACGGGATCTTCGTCTCCTGGATACACGGACGCGGCCGCCGGTTGTCCCGGCCTGAGCACCATGCCGCGAATCGGACGGGCGTCTTCTGCCGTGATGAAGCGGATGCTGACTTGGTGGAGATTCATGCGCTCGTGTCCCGGCAGCACGGTGTTCGCACACCTAGACCCGTGTTCGCTCGGCCGCTTCCCCCGGCGATGTGTCGCCGAGAGCTATCTCGAGAATTGGGAGCACCCGACCAGGGTCGTCCGGAATGGGTGCCGGGACGGCATCGACACGGACGGCACCCATACGTTCATAGAACGGCTCGGCATTCGGATCTGCTTCGATCACAAGGACTTCTGCGCCCTGCGACCGCGAGTACCCTGTCGCATATTCGAGCAGTGCGCGGCCAAGTCCGCGACCCATTGCGCGCGGACGGACCCAGAGGTGCTCCAGCTGGTACCGAACCGGCCCGGGCACGACGGCGCAGAACCCGTCAACGCTCCCAGTGCCGTCGGCAACGACGACGTGCATGTCGGCGAGCGAGCTTTCATCGAAGGTGAGGGTTGACGACCATTGCGAGATGAGCGACTCCGGGTAGTTCCAGCGCCGCTTGGATTCGTGCGCGATTTCGGTCAATTCGCCAAGGTCGGCGACCGTCGCTTGTCGCAGGTTCGCGTTCATTGCATCACCCGGTGAGCATCCAGACTCAGTGTGTGGTCGCCGCGTCGATCCACTCCGCGGCACGGTTGGCGATCATCGCAACGACGGCATTCGGATGTCCGCGCGGAACCGACGGCATCACGGACGCGTCGACGACCCAAAGCCCGTCGACCCCGCGCACGCCGAGGCGCGGATCCACGACCGCACGCGAGTCCGAGCCCATGCGGCATGTGCTCGTCGGGTGATAGACGGTCTGCAGTTCGGTGCACGCGTACGCTAGAAAATCCTGTTCGGACTCGACGGACGCCCCGGGGCGAAGCTCGCCGGCATTCTGTTCCGCAAGAGGCGACATCGCCGCGATTGTGCGGCACAGGCGCGCGCCCTCCCAGAGCACCGCTGCGTCGACGCCATCCGGATCGCTCAGCAGGGCCGGATCGATTGCAGGCGGGACGAGCGGATCCGCGCTGCGTAGGAGCACGCACCCCCGCGAGCGCGGCTTGACTACCGCCGGCGCAATGCTGAACGCATCCACCTGAGGCGGCTCGAGAAACTGGTTGCGGTACTCGAATGGCAGAAACAGGAGCTCCAGATCGGGCGCATCCACCGGATCGGCGTGGATCTGTGTGAATGCAAACGCCTCCACGCCGTTGGACGCGAGCATTCCCCGCTTGAGCACCACGTAGCGCAAAAGCTCCGAAACCGATTCTGCTCGGCGCATTGTGTCGCTCGTTCGAGCGCCAAAGACCATCGGAATCACGGGATGGTCCTGGAGATTCTGACCGACGTCAGGCGCGTCGACGACCACCGGGATTCCGAATTCCTGCAGCGACGCCGCGGGCCCAATGCCCGAGAGCATGAGGATCTGGGGCGATGCGTACGCCCCCGCCGCGAGAACGACCGCGCGCGCCGATTCGGTGCGTTCCGCACCGGCGCGTCGAAATGTGACGCCCGTGGCGCGGCCGTCGACGATCTCGATCTTCGTGGCATGCGCACCGGTGACGATTTCGAGGTTGGGGCGCTTCGACGCCGGATCGAGGTACGCGTCGCAGGCGCTGAATCGCTTGCCGCCGCGGTGGGCGAGCTCCGCGATCCACGCGCCCGTGTACGCGTGACCGTTGTAATGCGGATCCTCGGGGAGCCCGACGCGGTGTGCAGCTTCGACGAAGAGGCGTGACAACGCGCGAACATTCCGGTTTGGCTCGATGTTCATCGGCCCGCTTCGCCCGCGGCCTTGGTCCGCGTCGTCGCCGTTCCATCGCTCCTGCTCGCGAAACGTTGGGACCACGTCATTCCAGCCCCAACCCGTGGCCCCGTCGGCCACCCAGCCATCAAAGTCGGCCGGGTGACACCACTGGTGCATCATTGCGTTCATGTTCGACGAGCCCCCCAGCATCTTCCCTCGCGGCGTGAAGATCGTGCGCCCGCCAACGGTACGCTGCGGCTCGGATTCGAAAGCCCAATCGTGATCGCCCTTGAAGAGCCTGGGGAAGCCTGCGGGGATCGATACGAATCGGCTCGAGGGAGGCTCGCCCGCCTCGATCAACATGACGCGGCGGCTCTCCGAACGCGTGAGCCGCTCCGCGAGAACAGATCCCGCGGTGCCGCCACCAACAATGATCACGTCGAGCATGTCAGCCCTCAATCGAGTCGGCCAGGATTCGTGCCAGCGTCGCGGCGGGCATCCGCACGAGCGTCGGGTTCACCTGCAGCGGAAACACTCCCGTGTCGGGCCGGGCATGCGGAAGGATCACGCCCCGCTTCGACGCTCGCTCGGCCAGAACCTCGGGCGCCACGCCGGCGGCCGTCAGCAGGAACCGGCTCGTGCCGTTCGGCACCTTCTGCACCTTGAAGCGGCCGTCGGACTGGAGCAGCGCGATCAACTGATCCGCGGCCTGCCACGCCCTGGCGTATTCCGCTTCGTAGCCATCCGCAAATTGTGTGACCAATGCGACTTCCGGCCACGCCTGGGGCAACGAGCCGCCGAACATCCTCCGAACGTGGAACAGCCCATCGATGAACTTTGCGTCGCCGGCCAGGATCGCGCCGGAGGCGCCGTTGAAGTGCTTCCACAAGGACACGTACACGGTGTCGAACAGGGCCGCGTACTCCCGGACGCTCTTTCCGGAATGATACGGGAGGTTGAACATGCGCGCTCCGTCCAGGTGCAGACGGATGCCCCGCTCGCGCGCGTAGCCGCAAACGCGCTGCAGCTCCGCAAAGTCGACCATCTCGTGGTCCCTGCGCCGGACCGGGCTTTCGATGGAGATCACGCCGACCTTCATCTCAACTCTGCCTCCGGCCGATCGCTCGACCCAGAGCTTCACGTCCGCGAGGTCGATCGTGCTGCGGCCAAGCGCGAGCGGGACGAGGTTCAGCCCGCTCAACGTCTCGGCACAATCGCCGCTGTCGTTATAGAAGTGGCTCTCGGCCTGCACCAGGACCCGGCGGTCGCCGCCCGCCAGCTTTCGTATGGCGAGATGGTTCGCCAGCGTGCCGGTCGACACGAACATCGCGGCTTCCTTGCCCAGGAGCTGAGCAAACTTCCGTTCCAGCTCGGCGATGAATCCGCCGTTCGAGTAGTAGTCGGCTTCCAGGTTTCGAGCCGTCACCGCCTCGTGCAACAGCGCGGCGTACTCGCGGGGGTTGAGCCCGAGACCGTCCGACGTGAAATCGATGCGCGTGGAGACCTCAGATGGAGTGTCTGTCATTGTCCGTGCTCCAAGCGTCCGGGCAAGCAACGGTGTTGCGGCCGACAGCCCGCCGGCGGCCATGAAGTGTCGCCGATCCATATCCAGACTCCTTGAAAGTTGAGATCACTGCTGCGGAGCTTTCTGCCGGGAACGAAACGTCGCTGCCGCGGCGGAATGTTACTGGCTCTCGATCAACGCGGAGTTACGCACCGGCCGTCCTTCTTGCGCGCAGCCAGCCGCCCAGGGCAGCGCACGGCGCCATGAAGACGAGTGCGGCAACCTGCGACCAGACGGCGCCCTTGCCAAGCGTACCGAGCAACGAAGCCGTCGCGCCAAGCGCAAGAACCGTCGCAACCGCGACTGCGTGTGCGAGCGGCCTTCGCCCCGACAACCACGCCGCCAGATAACCGCCCAACGCGGCGAACGCCATGCCATACACAACGCTGACGACCACGAACGAGAACGGCGCCTCTTGATGCGGCGGCCGTCCGGAAAGCTGAAAGAATGCGAACGCGGACACGGCAAAGACCATGTAGCCGATCACGACGGCAAGTATGGATCTGAGAATTCTCATGGCTCGATTCGCAAGAACGATGGATGCGTACTCGACACGCGGGTTCACACGGTCGTTGAGATTCGATGGACGAGCGCCGCCGCTGTGGCGTTTGGCGGAGGACCTGGCACCGCAGCGTGATACACCCAGACAAGAGCGGGAAGGAAGAGGACGACGCTCGCGAGAAGCGTCGGCCGCGTGCTCCAGCCGCAGCCGTGACGAAACAGCCCCGTGATCAGGAACACGACGAGGCACTTGCATCCAAAGGCCACAGCCTGTTGCGCATCGACGGCTTGGGCCAGATACAGCGCCGTCGGTAACCCGGCAACAAGGAACTCAAAGATCGACAAGGCAGCCGGTGCGGGATGCAACCGACCGTACTCCGCGAGTGGCTTCAGTGGCTCGTTGCCGTTCATGTCATTTATCAGCCGGCGGCTTGCCCCACCTGTCGCCGGGGGCCCTTACGTAATGGTCAAACACATAGCGCCACGGGATCGCGATCGGAAACACCACAAGACCCATCAGGCAGGCATTCCACGTTTCGTGCGTGTCCGGGTCCATCTGTTGAGCAGACCACAGGGGAAGTCCGAACACCAGAACCCAGATCGACTTCCACACAAGCTCGAACATGAGCAGCGGCAGCATCTTGAGCGGATACCGAATCCCCAGGACCGCCAGGAGCGAGACCGCCCCGAGGAGACCGCGAACCACACCGCGCATGAGCGCCAGGTCTCGCGGCGGATGGAGAATCCCCGGCCATATCGAGAGTCCCAGTCCGACGACGAGCAACAGATACGTGGCTCGCAACAGGTAGAGGCGGAACGTCGACACTTCAGACATGGTGCCATCCCCGCGAGGTTGATCTCCCGGTCAGCATCGGTTGACCCGGGGTTCACTGCAGGCGATCGACATAGGCCTTGGCCTCGGCAAGCCCGACGCCGGTCAATTCACGATACAGCTTGATCGCATCGATCAGTCGGCCAGCACGTTTCAGGGTCAGGACCTCGCCGTACGCCTGCTGGCCATACTGTGCCTGTTCCGTGAGCTCAAAATGGCGAAGCAGAAACTCGACCTTGCGCTCGAGTCGTTGAAGTCGTTCGCGAACCTCGTCGTCCGTATCCATTGTCACGCTCCAGCTATGCCGGGCCGGCGCTGCCGTCCGGGCTCGCAAGCACCACCGTGTATCCATCCGGGTCGCGAAGCCAGATTTCCCAGTGGTTCGGACCTCCGTTTCCATCGGGCGGGTTCCGGTGCCGCGGCAACACAACCTCCGCCTTCATCGCCGACGCGCGTAAAGCTGCAGCGTCGAAATCGTCGATCTCGAACCACAGCAGCACGCCGTTACCGTACGGCTTGTCGTCCGCGTTCCCGATCGGACCGTGATGATGGTCAACCTCGAACCGGTGCAGCTGCATGACGAGGACGCCATCCACCTCGAGACGCTCGTACTCGGGGCCGCCGTGGGCACTGCGGCAGCCGAGGAGCTCCTGGTACCAGCGACTGCTCGCCTCGACATCCGAGACGGCGATCAGAGGTTGCGGGCGCATGCGTTCCTCCTGTCGTGTTCGTGCAATCGAGCCGTGCCGTCGAAGATCCGTCGCGCACCGCGGGTCGATCGCTATTCGGTCGACCTGTCAATGCGGTCGCCAAGATGACGTGTCGTGACCTCGCTCACGCTCGGCGGTGGGAGCGCGCCCGTGAATCCGCTCTTCAACGACGCCCGACCGTTCGCCAAATCGTCCGATGTGGGGAGCAATGGCATTCCGGGGATACCTCGAATCATGGTCCGATAGCGCGCGTACGCCGCGAGCCCGGTTCCCATGAGAGCGAACGCCGGGATCAGCATCCAGAACCACCACAAGTGGCCAGCCGGCGCGAAGATAAGAGCCGAAAACGCGACGACCAGAAAGCCAAAGCCCGTCATCGTGTTCGTGATAGCTCTTGCCTGGCTGCGCTGGATGTCGCGGGACGGCGGCGGAGGCATGGACACCGGCGTGAGCTGGCCGGTGATTGCCATCGGGACAAGGCTCACGTCCGCGCCGCATCCACGGCAGAACTTCGCTTCGTCGAGGGTCTGTGATCCGCATTTCGGGCAATACATGGCGTTCCGGTTACCTCTGCATCGACGAACAAGCTATGACCTGATACGTGCGAACCAGGCCGTCGTGTCAGCATTGATCATACGGACGCCCGCCGCAAGCGCAACGATAAGCTCCCGAGGCGTTCCGACGCGTTGCGTCCCCGGGTTCCCCGCGCCCTACCGATCGGCGCCGACGAGATCGATGATCTCGTGCGCGATGCCGGCACCGTCGAGTCTCACTCGTGCCAGCGTGACCGGGAGCCGGAACCTCCGAGGTCCCGCGCTGCCGGGGTTCAGATAGAGCACGTCGTTGCGGACTTCTGCCTTCGGCTTGTGGGAATGCCCGCTTACGACGATCCCGATACCCGTCGCCTCCGGATCGATGGCGAGGTCGCCGAGATCATGCAACAGGTACACGAAGGTCTCGCGCACCTCGATGCGCCTGGCTTCTTCCAGTTCGAGAGCCCACGACCCGCGATCGTTGTTGCCTCGCACCGCAATCGTCGGGGCAATTCGTTCGAGTTGCGCGAGCACTTCGGGTTTGCCGACGTCGCCAGCGTGCAGGATGAGGTCCGAACCGCCGAGTGCCGAGATCGCTTCCGGCCGAAGCAGACCGTGCGTGTCAGAGAGGATGCCGAGAATCACCGTGTCGCCCCTGATGCTGGTAACGATGAAGGACACCGGCCGCGAAGGCTCAAGGGGCCGGCGCGACGGCCGCGGATGAATCGGTCACGGTTGCTCCGGCCCCGGTCGTCACCTTCGGGATCGCCTGTGAGCGGCAAACCCGTTCTATGGGTGTCGATTGTCGTAGCCGATTCCTGCCTGGACTTCACTGATCGCCTGGCGCACCAGCTTCTCGGCTGCGACGCGATGTCCGCCCTTGTCGGCTGTCGCTACCGACAGTTCAGCCTCTGCCTTGCGCAGCGCCTCCAGCGCGGCCCTCATGTGCGGCTGCTCGTCCGCAGCCTGCCCGGACGAGGCCGCCACCATTCCGGCGCCTGCCACCGCCAGCAACCTGCCGACCGCGTGACGGCGTGAGAGTGTTCGCTCCATGACTGTATCGCTCCTTGCCTGTGACTTGCCCAGCCGCGCCCGCGACAGTCGGCGAGGGCTTCCCGAACCTTATCACGACCATTCCAGACGCTCCGGTACATTCAAAAGTTTGCCAGCATTCATCTGAACTGATTGCAATCGCAGCCATCCAGGCGAGCGAGCACGTTGAGCGCGAGGTAGTAGCTCTGGTACACGCTGCCAAGGTTGATCCTGTCGAGCGTGTCGCTCGTCGAGTGCAGAATCTGCGCCCAGTCGTTCGAGAGCGCGTGCAGTGTTACCGCCGGGATTCCGTTGGTCCTGAACGGGGTAGAGTCGGCATCCGCGTACGCCGAGGCGGAAGCAAACGGTACGGACAGCTCCTTTGCGACCTTTGAAACGAACTCCGTGAGATCCGCCGACGAGACGTTTCGGAGCACCTGCGGGCGCGCAAGGCCAAAGCTGTCGAGGTTGATCATCGCGCAGTAGAGCTTGCGCTCCTGTTTCGACATTGCGTTGACCATTGCCTTGGAGCCGACCAGCCCGGATTCCTCGCGGCCGAACGCAACGAACAGGTACGTCTTGGACGGCGCAGTCTGCCGCACGGTCCCGTAGAGGTGCGCGAGCAGCACGATGCCGGTCCAGTTGTCGATCGCACCGCAACCGTGCGCGACCTTGTCGTAGTGCGCGCCAACGACGACATAGCCCGAGCCGGTGCCACGAACCGTCACCACCAGGTTTGTCGTCTCTCTGAACTCGTCGAGGCAGAGATCGGACTGCGTCGCGCCGTTTGCGAGGAACAGCTGCTTGACGGCCTCGAGCCGCATGTCGTTGTCGCAGGGGACCTTGTGAAGGCTCGCGTCGATCTGGGCCGGAGTCGAGAGCGGCGACGACGGTGCCGGCGATTGCGCGCGCGCGAACGTCGCGGATCCCGCGACGGCGAGGACTGCAAGGATTCGAAGGGCATTGCGCACGCTCATGGAATCGCGTCCTCACTCAGAAACGCGAGGGCCGTCGCCACGAACTGCGCCGCCATCGCACCGAATATCAGTCCGTGACCCGCGTTCGGGACGACCCACAGCGACGCACGCTGGATCGATTCGTACAACTCCACCGCCAGCCTCACCGGGTACAGTTCATCGCGATCCCCGTGCACGATCAGCGTTCGTGCCGTGATCGTCGAGAGCTGCAACGGCGTGAAGTTGTGATCGTCATGGTCTTCTGCAAACGCGCGCGCCATGCCCCACAGCGCCCTGATCTGGTCGTCATCCCGGTGCCACGACCGCATCTGCTTCCATTCTGCGTCGGTTCGATTGTCCGGTCGCATGTCGCGCATCAGCGCCCTCGCCTGCTCCGGAAAATATGGTGCGGCGCTCGCGAGCACCATTGCATCGAGTCGAGCCGGTTGCTGCGTCGCCACGTGAAGCAGCGTCTTGGCGCCAAGGCTTACGCCGATAGCCTTGCACCGCTCGATCTCCAGGTGGTCGAGCAGTGCGAGGACATCGAGCGCAAACTGGCGGAATGTGAACTGCCCCGATGGATTCGTCGACTTCCCGTGCCCGCGCAGGTCGGGAATGACGAGGCGAAAGCCTGCAGGTGGCTCTGGAAACAAAACGCTCCAGTTCGACCCGACGCCGCCGCCTCCGTGCAGCAGGATCAGAGGCTCGCCGTCGCCCCGGACGTCAAAGTGCAGCTCGATGTCATGGAGCGCAACCGACTGGTGACTCATTGGCACACGATTCACAGGAAAATAGCCGATCAGCCTCGGCGGCGCGGCGCCGAACGGCTACTCCCCGGTCGACGTGTCCTGGCCGATCCACAACCGGTTCCCGTCCGGATCGTCTATCCGAAATTCGGTGAGGCCGTAGAACGTGACGTCGAGATCGGGCACGACCAGGCCGTTCTTCCGAACTTGGTTGTGATACTCGACAATGTCGTCCGGGTACAGGTAGAGGATCGCGTCCCGAGGCGACGCCGGGTGCGCGTTGATCGATTGATCCAGCATCAACCGGCACTCGTCGAAACGCAGCATTGCCCAGCCCCAGTCGTCATTGCGCGTCTCGACCTCAAAACCCAGCATTCCGCAGTAGTAGTTCACGCTTGCCGGCATGCTCCTGACCGGCAGCATCGGGATCAGCCTGTTCATCTTCATGGTTGTCTCACTCGAGTGTCGACGCCTTGGTTGAGCCTTGGGCGCGACCGGATGATTCCTCTTATCACGGATCACAGTCCCCGTAGTACACGTCGCTTGCGCTCGACGGACCGCACAATCCGTCCAGCATTCGCTTGATTCGCGTCACACGGGCCGCGTTCTCGGCCGGAACGGCAATTGGTATCGCTACGGCCGCAGTCAATGGTCCTATGCCCACGGGGAAGGCGTCGCTATCCTCACGTTCACGTTCACGTTGATGGAGGATCACATGGCGCACGACATTCGAATCGCCCGCTCCGATGGCGAGATTCAAAGTTGCTATCCGGTGATGAGCGAGTTGCGCCCGCACGTGCAACCCGACGAGTTTCTGCGTCGCGTGCGGCGACAAGGCGAGATCGCGGCCTACCAGCTTGCGTATGTCCTCGACGGGGAGGTCAGAGCGGTCGCCGGATTCCGCGTCTCGGAGTGTCTGGCGTGGGGCCGCTTTCTCTATGTCGATGACCTTGTGTGCGCGAGCGCGGACCGTTCGAAGGGCTACGGGGGCGCGCTCTTTGACTGGATCGTGGCGTATGCCAGGGAGGACAACTGCGACGAGCTGCACCTGGACTCGGGGGTTCATCGCTTTGCGGCCCATCGCTTCTATCTGCTGAAGCGGATGCGGATCGAGTGCCACCACTTCGGGCTTCCCTTGCACCCGGCTTCGTAACACGCGCGCCGCCCGCAGTGCGCCGCATCGCACCCGGCGCTACGTGGGATTCGCGCTCTTGTAGATTTCGCGAAACCGCTCCAGCAGGTTCGCCAGTGGAGCCTCCGAGCCACCGACCGGGAAGCGTCTCGTGTACACGATGCGTCCGTGGTCCTTTCCCGCCGCACGGATGATCGCGACCGTGATGTGGGGTGCGTTCTCGGCGCCGTTGGACAACGTGCTGCTGCCCGAGGCGACCGGCACACCGCCGACGCTCGTGACCGGAGAAGCGAGCAGCAACGTGACATCCGCCGTGTCCTGGTCGTCTACGACGGTCAGGTCGAGCGCTTCGAGTGCCTGGGTGAAACGTGCACGCTCCACGTCGGTCGCAACGATGGCAACGAACACCGTCTTGACGCCGTGGAGGTCGGACGGTTCGCCCGGCTCGATCGTGTAGCCGGACTGCCCCGGAACCACCTGGCCACCCGCCGTAAGTACTGCAAATAAAATGCTTGCGAGTGCGAGAAGCGTTCCGCGCGTTGTGCGAGTACGGGTCATGCCCGGTATCCCCATGAGCGAAAGAACCGTGACTACGTCGTGCCCTTGAACAGCTCGGTCAAGTCGAGCGACTGGCCAGGGTCGTGGTGACCGGCGAGATTCACATACTCGATGGCTAGGGCCTGCTTACCCGCCCCCAGAACGGTGCTCGCCTGACCCAACGCCCTGACCACCTCGGGCGGCTGCATGTTCGCGGTGATGAGGCGCCAGATCGACTCTTCCAGAACATTGAACGCCGTGTGAACTTCACGAAGATCGATGCCTTCCCGATGTCGCTCGCCGGCGACCTGGCGCGCATAGTCGCATATCGGCGTAAGGGAACGGTCCGCAATGCACTGGAGACACAGGTCGTAGAGCCGCTCGAGGCGGACACGGTTCTGTGCAGTCCGTTCAACCGAGTAGTGCGGCAACGCCGAGCGAGACAGGCCGACAAGCGCTTCGTCGACGGCACGCGCGCGGTTTTCGAGAAGCAGTTCGTGAAGATCCATAATCGAAATCGAGTCTAGCGCGAAAATGACACGAGCGAAATCCGCGGTCGTTCGTGCGACATCGCTGCTCGTGCGACGTGTGGTCCAGCAACTCGATGCGACGCGCGATGCCGGCTCGCGCGACGCGACTACCCGGCTCGCTTCTCGAGCTGATGCTGAAAGTAGCTTCTCCAACTCTCCGGGAGCGCCTCTACACGCAACGCCTCCCGAATCGTATCGAGATCGTCCTTCTCGAATGCATAAACTCGCGTGATGTCGGACACGCTGATTCGTGTTTGCGGCCGGTCAAGGAGTTGTATTGCGTCGCCGGCCTGTGCGAGCCCTTCCTTCCTCACTGAGAAGTAGAAGCCGGTGCGTCGACTTGCGAGAAATCTCTTCACGAAATCCGCACGACCGAACCGTGCGCCGAGCTTGTAGCATGGCAGCCGCGGTTGTGTGACGGCCACCTCGACGTCGCCAATGCCGTAGCGGTCCCCGATGTACACCGAGTCCTCGTGCAACCCCTCAACGGTGAAGTTCTCGCCGAACATCCCCCACGGCAACTCGGTGTTCTCCAGCTCGCCGCGCCAGTAGCCATAGTGCTCGCCCGGGTAGGCGTAAATTGCCTTGTCGACTCCGCCGTGGACTGAGAGATCGGCTTGCCGGTCGCCATCGAGATTCAGTGTCCGCACCATCACCGGTCCCTCGACGGGTTGCTTGAAGATCCCCGTCGTGACGGTTGTGTCGCGCCAGACGATCTCGCGGGGCAGTCCAACGTTGATCGATATGAGCTTCATGGCGCCAGATGATACAGGACGAGGCCGACCGTCGGCGCCGCGTGACGTGCGATCGCCGTGCGTGAGGCGCCAGGGGACTCCCGCGCCCACATCACACGGGTCGCAATGCACGAAATCGGAACCGCCCCGTGCCACGTCGACCGTCACGTCCCAGAGCAACGCGGCTACAGATACCGTTCCCTGACAACCTGCAGATGGCGCAGCTCGTGCCCCGCAATGTGATAGGCAATGGCGCCCACCGTCATGGTGGACCCGTCCGCCGTCCCCCGACGCGAGAGCGCGTCGTCTGCGAGCCCGTCGAAGAACGAGACCGATGCCAGGCGCACCCTGCTGAGCTCTTCGAGGAGATCGCCGATGTCGCGCTCGTCCGCGTTCGACATTTCGGCAAAGAGATCCTGATCGAACCCGGGCAGCGGCGTGGAATCGCCACGAGCGAATCTCAGCGCCCGGTACACGTAGATTCGTTCGTCGTCACACAGATGCGCCACGATCTGCTTGATGGTCCATTTGCCGGGCGCGTACCGGTATGCGAGCTGTTCGGGCGAGAGAGCGGCCACGAGGTCCCGCGTTGTCGTAAGACTATCGAGCAGGCACTCGAGGACGAGATCCGTATGGGGAACGAGTTGGATGTACGCCTCCGCCTGCGGCGCATATTCACCGGGAGATGGTCTCGAGATCTTTCGCATGTCGACTGTGTGACGGGCGCGCGCTCATCGGCCGATGTTGCCGAGCGCTCGTCGGTCCGGCCCCGACCGGTCGTGCCGTGACGCCAGCTGCAAACCTATCGCCGCTTGGACAGCACGTCGACGACCAGTGGAATCGTCGTCAGCGCCCCGATTGCAACCAGGGTTCGTCCGATCGTCCGTCGCTTTCGATCACTCAACCGATGCGCAACAAGCAAGCCGATACCCGCCCCCAGCATGCCGCGCGTGGCGGCAATCAGCCAGACCTCAGGAAGTGTAAGAGCTGATGTCTTCATCTCGCTTCCCCCCTTGCTTCAAGTCTGTGCCTGAGCCCGCCTTCACGCAAGGAGCGCATACGACGAACAGCCGCAGGGAGACTGAATTCAGCAGTTGCGCCTGTCTATTCGTGTTCCATCAACTCGATGCGGTTTCCAAAGGGATCGTCGACGAAGCACCGGCGCACGCCACGAAGGCTCTCACCGGGCTTCACCACGCAACCTGCGTCCGCAAGCGTGCCCATCAGGTCGACGAGCCCGTCGACGAGCAGCGCCGGGTGCGCCTTGCGCGCGGGCCGAAAGTCCATCTCGACGCCGAGATGAAGCTGCTGCGATCCACATTCGAACCAGAGGCCGCCGCGAACTGCCAGGTCGGGCGGCTTCGGGATTTCTGCGAGTCCGAGGACGCCGCCGTAGAAACGGCGCGCCCGATCTTCTCCGTCCGGCGGAATGGCAACTTGTATGTGGTCGAGTCCGAGGATCTTCACGGTGCTTCACTCAAATTCCAAGGCCCTCGAGGACGTGGTACTCGCTCTGGACCAGACCACTCGGATAGTGCCGCGTCGCAATGTGATGGAGTCGAACATCGTGCGGAAGGGCACCGAAGAGTGGAATTCCATCCCCAATGAGCACAGGTACCCGCGTGATGATCAGACGTTGAACGAGCCCCGCGCTGAGGAATCGCTGAATCGTGACCCCGCCATCGACGTAGAGGTGGTGCATCCCACGAGCGGCGAGTTGCGACACGATTTCGGCCGGGGGCCCGGCCATCTGCTCAACAATGCCGCCTCGGGCCGCGGAGAGGTCGACCGGGCGACTACTCAGGACCACGACGCGCTTTGCACCATATGGCCACGCCTCAAACGTCACGACCTTCTCAAAGGTCATGCGGCCGATGACAAGCGCATCGACGCTTGCCATGAATTCGTCGTATCCGTGGGGCTCGCCTCCGCCTTCGGGCAGGAAGTCAAAATCACCGTTCCGCCGCGCGATAAAGCCATCCACGCTTGTACCGACAAAGACCGAGACCGTCATGCGAGTCGCCTCATATTCAGTCGCCGAATGTAATGATCCAACGCGCGCACCGGTGCGATCGCCGATGCACGGTCACTATACGCTCTCGCCTTCCACCGCGCGTTTGAGAGCCGCCCTGGCGAGAAGGCGCGTGCTGTCAAGCGTGGGAAGCGGAGAATTCTGATCGTTGATGATGAGCGGGATCTCCGTACAGCCCAGGGCGACCGAATCGCAGCCGTTCCCGGCCAATTGCTGAATAACGTGCTGAAAGTACTCGACCGAACGCGGCGCGAAGACTCCGGCGACCAGCTCGTCCATGATGATCCGGTGGATTTCCCGCCGCTCGGCCTCGCCTGGACGCGTGTACTCGAGTCCCCTGGCCGTGAGCTGCTCCGGGTAGACGGAGCTGTTTACGAGCCACTCGGTCCCCGTGATGCCCACGTGCCTGTACCCGCGCGAGACCGCCTCATCGGCCACGACCGCCGCGATGTGCAGCCACGGGCGCGGCGAACGCGGCTCGACAAGGCCGAACGCCGAGTGGATCGTGTTGTCCGGGCAGATCAGGAAGTCGGCGCCGATTGCAGCCAGCTTTCGCGCCGACTCGAGCATCAGCTCGGCAACACCCTGGAGGTCGTCTCGATCGAGACAGTCGACATACTCCCTGAATGACGGAGTATGCATGGACACCTCCGGATGGGCGTGGGGACCAAGGACTCGTGCGCCCTCGGCACAGATCGTTCGATAGCACAGGGAAGCCCCCTCTGCCGAGCACCCGACGATTCCGATGTGTCGTGTCATGATGCGATCCTCGTATGCATGTGACGGCTCTGGATGAACGCGCAAGAGCTCCCGGTCTGTCAGTCGCTCCTACAAACCGATCAGCCCGTCGACCCGTGCGAAGAAGGCGTCGACATTGCTCCTGTTCTTTCCAAAGTCAAAGATCTGGAAGCGCACGCCGGCACACCGACTCTCGGCACGCATCACGCCGCCCGGAAGTATCGCAACCCGCATCTCTTCGCCCCACGACCTGGCGTCTCGCGCTGGGCGGGCGCGGACTTCCGTTCCTGACCGCGCCTCGTAAGGCCAGTCCAGATTCGTGAGCGCGGCCTTCGCAACCTCGAGCAGTTCGGCTTCGCCGAGTCGATAGGAGTGGCTCCGTGCAAAGCGTGCGGGGAATCCGAATGCCATACGTGCAGATTCCTACGCCGCCCAACGACCAGTATCAAGTGGCGCGCGCAAGCATCGATACGACAACCTGCCAACCCGTTCAACGTGGGCTTCGGACATATGGCCCAGTTGTCGACGTTTCCGGCAACCACAGTTCCGAAACAGGTTATGGCGTGCCGTACACCGCCAACGTTCCGCAGGCGATGGAAAGACTCGCGCACAGCGGCGAGAACACCAGGTAGTCCATTCGGGCGAATCGCGTGTCCCGAATTCGCTTTGTGAACCCGATGATCCGAAAGTCACCGATCGCCCTGGCGAGAAACACCATCGCAAGCACGACGAGCCCAACTCGAACGAACCACATCGGCGCGACGGATCGGAGCGTTCCCGTCGAGGCGAACACAACTGCTGCGGCAACGGCGAGCGCGGTCGCCACGACGACCGACGCGAGAGGCGACGGATCGAGCGTCCGCTTCCCGTCGACCGTCGGTATGACCGAATCGATGCCGGCGACACCGCCGGCTGCCCAGTAGACGTGGAGCAGCGACAGGCACGCCAGAACGACGGTGGTCGTCAGAGCGAGTGCATACATCGGTGAGGATCACTCGTC
Source organism: Blastocatellia bacterium (assembly GCA_044224215.1). Lineage (GTDB taxonomy): Bacteria > Acidobacteriota > Blastocatellia > UBA7656 > JADIYM01 > DAOMFM01. The sequence goes on along the minus strand of JBGAKX010000002.1, from coordinate 43,176 downwards.
ATAGTCACTGAGCGGCGGTGCTGCGGGTACCTCGTCGTCCTTCGCGCGGCGTGCCTTGACGTCGCGCCCGACGGTTCCTTCCGGCAGTATCACCAGCGTGCCCTTCATGGAGTCGCCCTCGACCGAGTAGGACCACACGCCGTGCGTGTGTCCGCGGACGAATTCGCCGCGTAGCGTTCCGGCCTTTTCATCGACGTCGAGAACGAGCGCGCCCATCGCGACCCGTTTGCCGTCGATGATCTTGTCGGCGAGCAGGCGTACCTGATGCGGATGACCGTCGATCGCAACGAACCGATAGACCACCGTCTCGTTCTTGCACGCCGGACGGACCCCAACGCACGTCGATGTTCCGGTCCACGTTCCCAGCACAAAGCCAGTCGTCGACTGACGTGCGGGCTCCGTTGTCGCACGTGGAGCGCTCGCCGCGACGGCGGATGCAAAGGCCGTCGCGCAGGCAGCCAAGATAAGCAGTCTGCAAATGTACTCGCGAAGCATTGCTCTAGGGTGGCCCGAGTGCTCTCAGGAAACAAGCGCGGAACGGGTTGGTTGTGCGGGCGCGAGGCCGAGTAGCGGATCGGTTTCAAATGGCTCGAACCAGGCCAGCGCGCGTCTCACAACCCGCGGTCCCGGCCCGCTCGAGTCATGATAAACTAAAGGCCCTGTTTGACTTGTGGTCTGCATGCTTGCGCGAGTCGAGACCTTTCCGGACCTCTCGCGCCCGAACCCTTCCTGGATCGAGCGAGCGCTCGCGGATCTTCGATGAGAGCGATCGAATACACGGAATACGGACCGCCGGACGTCCTCAGACTCGTGGAGGTACCAAAACCTGCCCCGAAGGACGACGAGGTCCTGATACGAATTCGCGCGGCATCCATCAACGCGCTCGACTGGCGCATGGTGGCTGGAAAGCCCTTGTTTGCCCGCCTGTTTACCGGGGGACTGCGCCGACCGAAGGTGACGAGACTGGGCGTCGACGTTTCAGGCGAGGTGGAGGCAATCGGCGCCAGCGTGACGCGGTTCAAACCCGGCGACATGGTGTTCGGTGCGTGTCGAGGATCGTTTGCCGAGTACGGATGTGCCCGCGAAGACAAGCTCGCGATGAAGCCTGCCGGCGTGTCTTTCGACGATGCGGCCGCGACTCCGGTGGCCGGACTCACCGCGCTCCAGGCTCTTCGCGACGTCGCGCACATCAAGGGTGGCCAGCATGTTCTGGTCGACGGCGCGTCGGGTGGCGTGGGCACGTTTGCGGTGCAGATCGCCAGGGCGTCCGGGGCCGACGTCACCGCCGTGTGCAGCACGAGGAACGTCGAGACGGCGCGATCGATCGGCGCAGACCATGTGATCGACTACACGCGGGAGGACTTCACGCAAAGCGGGCAACGGTACGACCTTATCCTTGCAGCAAACGCGTACCACTCGATCTTTGACTACAGGCGGTCGCTGAACCCGGATGGAATCTATGTCATAGCAGGGGGCGGCGGGGCCCAGATGCTCCAGGGGATGCTCCTCGGACCGTTCCTCTCGGTGATCGGGAGCAAGAAGATGCGCTTCGTCATGGCCAAGGTGACCAGTTCGGACCTGGACATCCTGGGGGAGCTTGTCGCTTCCGGCAAGCTCGCGCCCGTCATTGACAGACGTTATCCGTTGAGCGACGTGGCCGAGGCTGTCCGCTATGTCCTGGAAGAGCATGCCCGAGGAAAGATCGTCATAACCGTCGAGCATCACGGCGACACCTGACCTCGCGCCGCACTGCGGCACGGCTGGCACGGCAACTCGCAGGGTTGTATTCTCAAGATGGATGGAAGTTGACGCGCCGCGCGACCACGAAAGGAGGTCCAGGCCATGATGACGGACGTGTCAAATGAAGAGAGAGAGCTCCTGGTAGAGATCCTCGACGAAGAGCTCAAGCGGGCACTGCACGGCCTTCACCACACGGATAGTCGTGACTACAAGGCGTTGTTGAAGCGCCGTATCGAGCTGATCGAGTCCGTGAAGCAGAGGTTCGAGGCGACAGCGGGAACCGTACGCGTCTGACGAGCGGCGCCGCGACGCGCGCACGCGCGCGTTCGGTGTCAACCGGTGCGTCTCGAGGAGGGACTCGGCGGCGCGACAAGCCCGAAACGTGCCTTCAGCGATGCGCGTCGAGCACAAGGCTCACCGGGTCGCCAACGCAAACCGTGCCGGTTTGCACAACCGTCCCGTACACGCCGGCGTTGTTCTTGTTCAGCCGGACGACAGTCTTCTGAATGCGCGCGTCCTGTGCGACCGTGTCCGGATCGAGGTTGATCATCATGCAACGCACGTCGCGCACCGTCACGCGCACGGCCGGTCGAGGCTCGCCGTTGCCGAAGACAAGCGTCCCGCCAATCCAGCCATCCTCGAGAAACGGCTCGCGGTCGAGCGTATCGAGCACTATGTTTGCCCGGAAGCGCCTTCGATCGAGGTCCGCGCCGACCTCGACGCCGATGCCGGCAATGGTCGCAAGGCTGATCACGGACACCGGTGCATCGTCGAATATCCCGTGCTTGAGTTTCATCAATTCGACGCCGCTGCCGAGGCGCTCGGCGATCTCGTTCTGAAGCTCCTCGCTGCGAAGCTCCAGGTGCGCTCCTGCGGGTGAGCGGACGTGCGTTGGCAGGGGCTCGCCCGAACTCTCGTCGACGCCCACCGGGTGGTACAGCAGAAGTTCGGCAACGCGGGTCGCGGAGAGCCACGGGAATCCACTGTCATCTCCCAGGCGCCGAAAGGCGAAGCGCCGGTCACCAACGAAACCGTGCCACCCGAGAAATGCGGACTCCGTTGCGGTACCTGCCATCGACTTGACGGGATACCGCACAAGGTCGCTGACGTGTCCGAGCTCCTTCATCGTTCCGTCACGATACGTCACGTCGCTACCCTGCCACGGCCTCGATCTGGCGGTGATGGTGCTCGATGTGAATCGCCACGAAGTCGATCGCGCGCAGGAGGTCGATCTCGCCAAAGATGTGGTGCGTGAGCTTGAGCCCCGCATCTCGGTGGCGTTCCGCGACGAGGTTCTCAAACCGGGATGAAAGCAGAACCATCCGCGCTATGGCGTCGACGCGCGAATCGACAACGCAATCAGGTTTGACTTCGCGTGGCGCCTTTGCGCCCCGAGGCAAGGCCCGCATTCGAAAGATCCAACGCAGCGCGGTCGCCCTGAGCATCGAACGCACGAACCAATTGGTGCGCACGCGAATTCCCTGACCGCCGTTTAACTGGTCCAGGGTGACGTCGTACGTGCGGTTGAGGTGCTCGGTGATCTCGGCGGGGGACCACTTGCCGTCAGCAATCGGCGCGTTCCAGGTCGTTTCGTCTATGCTCCGCGCCGTCGAGCAGTAGGATTCGACAGCGGTCGAGTGCCGCACGAGCGCGCTGGACCAACGTTCTGGGAGGGCACGGGGTGGCGATACCGTCTGCATGCGCGGAGGGAGTATAGCAAGCCTTTGCTCAGGCGGAGTCAACGGATGCGGTCCACGTGGCGGTTACACCGGTCAGGTTGGCACGCGGTCGTGCAGTTGAACGAGCCTGCCAGCCAACGAAGCGCACTTCGATTCAATCACGGTTGAGCCGTCGCGCCGAACGCCTGCATGCGCACCGGGACAACGTGCCGGGACTCATCGTTCAGTCGCGGGTTTCACAGGCTCGTCGTCGACCACCGCCGTCGCCTCGATCTCGATGAGGAGTTCGTCGAGTGCAAGCGACGAAACCCCAAGCCACGTGCTGGCAGGCATGTGTCCCGGGGCGAATACGTCGCGCAGCGCCGAACCTATTATCGCGGATTGATCCCGGGTGTAATCCTTCACGTAGATGCCCAACCGGACGACGTCGGCCACCGTTGCGCCTGCGGCTGCAAGGGCCCTCACGAGGTTCTCGAGCGCCATCCGGGTCTGTCCTCCAAGGTCGCCGTGCCCCACGACGTTGTTGTCCGCATCGACGGACACTTGACCCGAGAGGTAGATCGTTTGGATCGTACCGGTCCGCACCACGACGATCTGAGAGAACGATTCACTCCAGTTCGGAAGATCGGCAGGATTCAGGTGTTCCTTCACTGTCGCTCCCTCTCGGAATTCACGGGTGCCGGTTCGTGACGACCGCCTCGACCGCGAGACCGATCGCGAGGATTCTGCGGTCGGTGTTCTGCGTACCGGAAATCATCAACCCGACCGGTGCCGCGCCGGGGTCGTGGCAGGGAACCGTGAGGGCGCAACCGTCAAAGACATTGACGAGCGACGTGTTGCGCAGCATGCGCCCGTTGAGTCGAAGATAACTTGCATCGTCCGCACTGGTTTCGGCGATCGTCGGCGCCGTGTCGGGAGTGGTCGGCATCAGCATTGCGTCATAGCCGCTCGCAGCCTCGTTGATCGTTCGGATGAAGCGCTGGCGTGACTGCAGTGCTTCGATGTAGTCCGCGGCGATGATCGTCTCGCCCGGTCGAATGCGCATGATGACCCGCGGGTCATACTTGTCGGCTCCGTCCTTCATCCATCGCCGGTGCCACGAATAGGCTTCGGCGGTGGTCAGCACGCCACGCAAGTTCAGTGAAGCAGCCTGCGCGAAATCGTTCATGGGCAGTTCAACGACGGTAGCGCCGGCTGCCGACAGGCGTCCCAGCGCCTCGGCAAACGCGGTAGCGACTGCTGGAGACAGGTCATCCTGGAATACCGACCTTGGAACCGCCAGTCGCAAGCTGCTCAACACGGCGGGCTGTGGTACACCATCGCTCCCGGCTGCGAGCACCTGATCCAGCAACGCGCAGTCGGCAACCGACTTTGCAATCGGTCCCGCCGAATCGAGCGAGAAGGACAGCGGCAGGACACCGTCGAGCGGGACCCGCCGCGCGGTGGGTTTGAAGCCGACCAGACCGTTCAGCGCGGCCGGAATGCGAACCGACCCGCCCGTATCGGTGCCGATCGCTCCCGCCGCCATGCCATCGGCAACCGAAATCGCCGCGCCGGAGGACGAGCCGCCGGGGATGCGTCCCGTGGTGCGGTCGTAGACGTTTCTCGGCGTGCCGTAGTGCGGATTGATGCCGAGCCCAGAGTACGCGAACTCGGTGAGGTTCGTGCGGCCGATGATCACGGCATCGGATCCTCTCAATCGCTCGACGACGGCCGAGTCGCGTTTCGCGGGCGGCGTGCCCACCAGCACCGTCGAGCCGCCGAGCGTGACGACACCGGCCTCGTCGAACAGGTCCTTGATGGAAATAGGGATGCCGGCGAGAGCGGGGAGCTTCGCGCCGTCGCGCCGCAAGGCGTCCACGCGGTCTGCGGCCGCCAGCGCTTCGCTGCGATGGACGACGAGGAACGTTCGCGCGCCCTCGCCATCCGGGTTTTCGATTGCCGCGAGCGACTGTTCGACGAGCTGGCGGCTCGTGATTTTCCGACCGGCGAGAAGATTCGAGAGCTCGACGATGGTCATCTTTGCGAGATCCTTCCCTGGTTCGCTTTGGGCTCGAGCAGGTGCGATACGCCAAAGCACTGTGCTACTGGCGAGCGCAACGGCACTCGCGCGGGCGGAGTTGTACAAGAAGTCTCGGCGGGACTGGGCCATGCCTGTCTCCTCGACGTATAGCGCCTGGATCGTGGTGGAGGGCGGACGCTCTCCATCAGCGGATGCGGCTATGTGCGTGCCCAGGTCGCCTCAACGTGCTTCGTATCCAGGTACTCACGGACGGCAGTGATTCTGCCACCACGTACCGTCAGCACGAAGTGGTACTGGTTGCGGTAGATCTTCCCGTTGCGCAGCTCGCCGTACGAGGAGACCTCTGCCGCCACCTTCTCGCCTTCCGCCACCAGGCCATGCACCGTCATGCGAAGACCGTTCGCAAGTTGTCGCCCCATGCCCCGGAGCAGTTGAGCGATCTGCTCCTTCGTGTGTTCACCGACCGCGAAGCCACCTTCGAGCTCGCCAGCGATCCACCACGTTGCGTCGTCGCCAAGCAACTCGAGCGCGCCGGCCAGGTTCCCCGCACTGAACCGTGCAAAGAACTCTGTGACCACCTGCTTGTTGTTTTCGATCGTCATTCTCGCCGCTCCCGCGTGTGCAACGTGGCCGCGCTGTCCGCCGCTACGTCGCCGACAACAACGCTGCGATCTCGCCGCGCAACGGAGACACGGGTTTGTGAACCCGGCGCACGAGAAATTCCGACTCGGGAGCCCCGGCGCGCATTCGGACAAGCCACTCGTCGGGTTCGAATTCGACGCCTAGTGGATTGGCGTCCCAGTGCGCATGGATGAATGCGTTCGCCTCCTCGCTGGACGTAAAGCTGTCCACCTGAAACTCCATCTGGTTGCCGTCGGGGTCGGCATAGTATAGCGACGCGGTGATCCCGTGATGCACGCACCAGTACGGACAGATCCCCTCCTCCTTGAGTCGTGCGTAATTCTCCAGCAGATCGCGCAGAGACGCGTAGGTATACGCGACGTGGTCGACGCCGATCGCACCCCGGCGTTCGGTGTCGACGCCGTCAGGCTGAAAGACCGCCATGTTGGCAAATGCGAACCGGTGGTGTTCGTCGTCATAGGTCAGGAACGCCAGGCCCGGATTCTGATACTGGACTCGGGCCCCGAAAACGACCCGGTACCAGTGCAGCATCTGGTCGAAGCGGCGCGTGCGGTACACGACGTGGGCGAACTTTGTGGGTCGAATCTCCGTCATGGTTTCTCCTGATGCTCCAGACACGTGATTGGCAATGAGGTTCTTACGGCCGGCGAGCTGGAGGCCGACGAGGCTGAATCAACTCGTGCGCACTTCGCCGCAATGCCTCGTTCGGCCGCCGCGTCAAATTCCAGTGTAGTTCGGATCGCTTCGTTGGAGGGAGTTGCGCGCTCGTCGAAGTGCCGTCGCGAATGCATGCAGCATCGGCATGCGAGTCACACTGGCGGCTATCGTTGCAACGCGTAGCTAAGGCCGATCAGTACGAGAAGCGCGACGCTCACGCCCACGTACAACGCGATACCCATCGTGTTGGACTTGCCCGTCTTTCCGTTGTAGGCCGTCGCACATCGCGAGCACTTCACGTGCGACAGCATCCTTGGTCCGACCAATCCACCCCACCAGGTAAAGCTGACCTGGGTCGCATTTGTGTCCTGGCAATTCGGGCAGGGAGCGTATTGCATTGTCGCTCGTCTCCTTGTGCGGCGTGTGTGAATCGCTGCACGCGAAGATGTGCCCGCCGGCGTCAAACGTCAAGGGCAACGGCTCTTGCCCTCGGAATCCTGTCCGATCGATCGATTGGAGATCTGCTCATCGAGCACCTTCTCCATTTGCATGTACGTTGGTCCGGCGTAGCCCTCGTGAGACAGGAATTCGACGGGACGGTATCCACGGCGCTCGTAGTATTGCTGCAAATCGCGCAGGCTTGCACGGACGTTGAGCCGTGCGTGACGGTACCCGAGTGCGCGAGCGCGATTCTCCGCCGCGGCGAGCAGAAGCGATCCCACGCCCGATTGGCGCCATTCAGGGAGCACTCCGAAGCGCCCGACATACAGGAACGAGTCGTCCGGAGTGCAGAAGGCGCAGCCAACCAGTTCGCCGGCAACATCGCACACGAGGATTTCGTTCCGGGCGATTCGGTCGGCAAGCGACGCGACCGTCTCCGCAAATACCCCGGACGGCGGATCGAGGATTCCGACGTACTCGCGGAACGATTGCTCGAGGACGGTGCATACTGCCTCGGCCTCGCCCTGACGCGCCTCGCGGATCGTATGAAACGTCATGAACATGCCTCGTGCATTCGTCCGCAGAGCGTAACGAGTTCCCGGGATGAGCAACGCGTTCAAACCCTCAGCGAGCCGCGAAACCCCCTGACGGCATAGTACGAGGACGCACCGTTGTGACTGACGAAGACGTGATCGTAGCGACGATCGCCATAGATCGCGCCACCCAACTTTCGAATTTCAGGAGGCGTCTTCAGCCAGCTCGACGTTTTCGTATCGAACTTGCCAAGCTTCTGCATCTCTCGATATTGATCCTCCGTCAAAATCTCGACGCCCATGGCAACTGCCATATCGATGGCCGAGTCACTCGGCTTGAACTCCTTCCTCGAATCCAGCGCTTCACGGTCATAACAAACACTTCTGCGGCCCTTGGGGGTCTCCGCCGAGCAATCATAAAAAATGTACTCACCTGTCTTCTTGTCGTAACCAACGACATCCGGCTCACCGCCGGTTCTCTCCATTTCGCTGAGCGACCTCAGCTTTTCGGCGTTCGCCTTCAGCCTTGCGTGGACGTTCACCCACTCCAGACCCTTATGGCGGCTCATGTTCTTCTCAAACCGGGCTTTCAGTACTGTGAGCAGCTCTTCACGCTGTTGTGCCTTCATGCCTCTCGCTCCTTTCGTGCACAGTCGAATCGCGACGAACGGCCGCGAGTCGCCGCGAGCTTCAGCCGCTTGTTCGACGGCCGTCCGACCCAGTGACTCGGCCGACGTCCAGAACGAGCCCCACGGCCAGCACGCCGATCGAAATCAGGGCTGCCGAGACGCCAAGCTGCGTGCCGAGGATCGGGATGCGCAACAGGACGAGCACACACTGGGTGAGTCCGGCGATGAGCAGCGCATTCCAGGCCCAGACTTCGCCGCGCCGGTACGGTCCGAGCACGACGGCCAGGAACAGGACGCCGTATGCCGCACCGAACGAGGCGGATGTGCCCCGGATCGCGCGCAGCGCGGTCGCAAGGCCGGCATCGCCACCGGCGATGGTCGACACCCTCGCCGACCCGATGCCAAAGTCGTCCCCGGTCCGGTACGCGTGGAAAGCCGAGACCAGGCTCAACAACGTGATCGCGACGCCGAGGACGGTGAGGAGAATCCAGCTCGCCTTCTTCATGCAAACCTCCGGAATCGTTCGAACGATTCAACGTGTCCAGCTTACTCGACTTGGCAACGATCCGCGCACGGTCGAGCGAGTCCTCGAGTCAGGGGACCCCTGCACCCCATCAGGGTGGCGAGAAATACAGTTCGTTTCGGTCTGGATCCAGGACTTCGATAATTGGCATTCCCCAGCGAGCATCGCGTGCGTCAACGCAGTTCCGCTCGAAGTCGCCGCGCAGCGCAGTCGTTTGTGCGGCGTCGAGCGATATGAACACCCTTCCGTTACCGGCCTTCGACGAATCAACGGCGAGAATGAGCTCGAAGCCAAACCGACTTACCTGGCACACGTAAGGGCGGCCGTCTTCCTCATAGTTCCAGTCGAGTGAAAAGCCCAGCTTGTCACGGTAGAAATCCATCGACGCGCGCGCGTCAGTGACAAAGAAGACCGGCCTTGAGTACCAGTTGGCCATGACGTTACGAATCGTGTCGGGACCTGATCCGATCAACCCTCGCTGTGTGTACTCCGACACAATTGCTTGTCATGCCGGAGTGAGCGCACTGATCGTGACGTAGTACCCGTCTGGATCCCGGAGTGAAAACTCCGATGTTCCAGTGCTCGGGTTTACATGGGGCTCCTCTTCGAGGCGAGTCACAAGAGCCCGGGCCCTTGGCAGCGCTGAATCGAAATCATCGACACGAAGGAACAACAGGAGGCCGTTGCCTGGCTGGGCGTGCTCGGGGCTCATCAAGGTGGGATGCTCGTGAGCACCCCATTCATGCAGGCAGAGCAATACCGTTCCGTCCGAGTCGAGAATCTGCCCGAAGTAGTCATGGGCGGGAGCCGTCTGCGGCAGTCCAAGCAGCGACTGGTACCATGCAACGCTGCCTTGCACGTCGGAAACCCCAATGATCGTCCAGGTGCGCCTCATGCGGATCCTCCGGCGGCCGTTAGTCAGACCCCTGGCCGCAACGCCGCAGGAGTTCGTTCTCACGGTTGAATAAGGCGCGAATCACGTCACCGTTGGACGGCTCTTCGACCATGGTTTCCGGATCCCATTGCCTGCGAGGTGTTGCAAAGAAGTCGCCGCCATAGATGTGGATACCACCTGTGAATCGCACGAGCGGGTTCGTTACCGAGTGAATCACGTCCGCGGGCAGGGCGACGGCGTCACCGCGAAAGAGCGCCTTGGCGCCGAATGCGTCGATACGCCCAGAGCCCCTTCGCCACAGGATGTTGTCCTCGCGGCCGGTGTAGATTCCGATATTGGCCCACATCAGGTGATTGTGCGGCATCAGGCTCATTCGGGGCGTCCACGTTGCACAGAAGATGGTCAACGTCGTCGATCGATGAAGGACGCGCAACCCCGCTTCCCGTGGTTCGCCAACGGCCGCGCTTACTGCCGCCGAATCGCGCACGGCGCGAGCAAGCACTTCGAGGACCGCCGTTTGCGATTCAGCTTCCTTGTTCGCGGCAATGCAGTCATCGACGAAGCGTTCGAGATCCATCGTTGATCCTCGCGCTAATCTCGACGTTGGCGCCGCACAAGGCTGCGCGGACGCGGGTGAGCCGTACAGACCGGTCGCCAGAGCACCAGCCACCAGGAAGTCTCGTCGTGAGACGTCGCCATGGAACGTCGTTGTCTTGGCCATGATTTGCTCCAAAAGCTGCGCCTGCACGCGCTTTCAGGTCACGAATCCTCTGCGGCGGGGGCCTTGCAGCGGGCCTTGTCCGGCTGGGGCCGAACGCGCTTGTTCAGCGGCCAGACAGATAACACAATGTTATGGCAGTTTGAAGGTGAACATCACATCGCCGGAGGGTCCCTCTTTCCCGCCGAGCGAAGCGTACAACCGCATTGCAGGTGCGTTCTGCCGATTGGTGAGAACCCACGCCTCGGCGCAACGGAGATCCAGAGCACGTTGAAGCAGCGCGGCGAGTCGAAGTCCCTGTGTGCGACGCTGTGCTTATTCGAGCTCGGACCGCCGCACGTTTCTCTCCCCGTCCGTCGAGCTGTCGAGCGATCGGGTCGTATTCTCGGCGACGCTCGCTGGCGGCTCGAGGTACTCCAGCCGCGACGCGTCCAACGCGCGTGTTTCGGCTCCGGCCAGCTCGAGAGCCTGTCGACTTGGCAACGACGAAAGCGCGCCACGCGGATCCTTCTTCAGCTCGTAGGCGTGAAGCAGATCGCGAACCGCAAAGGCCCCGAAGCCGGCAGGGACAAAGCCGAACAGGATGAGGCCAAGCACCGCCCAGAGCGAGAGGGGCCCGGTCGCAAAAGCGAGAGCAGCAATGATGAGGCCGACGAGCGCCTTTCCGCTGCCGGCCGCGAGCACGAGAAGACCGAGTCCGCGTACGAGCCGCATCCTGAAGGCCCGTTGCGCTCGCGCCAGCTCGTCGTCGGCGAGAGCGGGAACCAACATCGCCTTCGTGACGACCTCGAGGTTCGTACCGCATCGCCGACAATACCGGATGTCGCCGGTGCTTTCGGAGCCGCACTTCGGGCAGAAGAGCTCGGACTCGGACACGGGATCTCCTTTGGGGCACATAACCCTATCGGCCCGGACTACTTCCGCACCTCGTGGCGAAGCGCCACCATGCCATTCTTGTAGGCCTTTGCCTCGACAAGGTGCAGGGCGACGTCCTTGTCGAGCCCGTCGAAGAATGAAATTCCATCGCCAATGAGGACGGGCACTATCGAATATCGAATCTCGTCGGCGAGCCCGAGGCGAAGGCATTCACCGGAGACCGCACCCCCTCCGACAAACCAGATGCTCCGGAAGACTGGCTTCAATCGTTCATTTACCAGTCGCGCAAGGTCCCCCGAGTAAAGCTCGACGGTATCCCTTGTCCGTGGCAGGTCGCGACTTGTGAGGACGAAGGTTGGCTTGTCACCGTAAGACCACCCGAATCCCTTGGCCTCGAACCCCAGCGCGGTTTCATAGGTTCGCGATCCCATCACGTAGCAGTCGATCGTCTTGAGGAACTCTGCCACGAACTCCGGGGACATGGTCTCCCCGCCCTCGAATGTGTCTGAGGTCTCGAGCCAGTCCACGCGTCCGTCGCTTCGCGCGATGAAGCCGTCGAGGCTCGCCACCATGTGTATCGTTACGCGAGAGTTCGTATTCGCCATTGTCGGGCCTCCACGCCGGTTGAACGAGCTTATGCTACTACTTGTTCGCGGTCTCGAAGTTTCGGACCGGCACATTCAACTCCGACGCGAAGAACGGCGCATCGGCGTGACACGATTTGGCTGGCGCGCGCTCCGCTGCCTGCGCGAGTTCGACTGTCCCGATGGCTGAATCGGCGTGTTTGATCGACCGTAGTTTCATCCAGCCCAAGGACCGTTCTGAAGCACCACGCGGTAGCCGTCGGGATCCTCGAATGTGCGTCCGTTCAGATCCCAGTACGGATTGAACGAGGGAACGGGAGCGTATCCGGCAGCGACCATGCGGTCGACCGCGGCCTGCCATTCGTGCTCGTCGGGGAGATAGAACACGAGCAGATTGTCCTGGGTCGGCGCGCGCCCGGCCTCGTGCGAGTGGTGCCGAGTGAACTCAAGATGGTACGGCGCGTTCGCAACTCCGATCATTACACCATCAAATCCATCGTGATCATTGAATGAGCCCAACACGGAAAGACCGAGACCAGCGACGTAGAACTGCACGACCTCGTCGAGACGGTCCGTAGGACGGGCAACGCGCAGTCTTGTGCTTCGGTTCATCAGGGTCTCGCAATGCTCGCATCCCAGTTTGGGCACTGCGACGAGCTGAGTCAACGGACGCGCGCGCGCAGCCGCGTCCGCCAATTCGCCATCATTCTGGACAAACGGAGCGCTAACGTGGCCATTCAATAGTCGGCCCTACGAAAAGAACCCCTGGAGGAAAGCTGCCGCTTCATCGGAGATTCCCACAATCTTGTTCGTTGCTTGACGATAGAACTTGAAGTTGAGCTCGGTCTCGGGTCGACCATCCTTCCAGGTGGAAAACACCTTGAGCTCATTCCGTCCAAGGCGACGCCTCGCGAGCGCGGTGCGTCGGATGGTGATGCTCACACGAGGCGTTTGCCGCATGCCCCCGGGTATCTTAGGACTCGCAACGGCAGATGTGACGACGCCACGTGCGACCAGACCCGGACCGCCCTCGTTTTCGCTCGCGAAGACAAAGACCAAGTCACCCTTGGCGATGTCCTTGCCACCGTACATCGTCTTTTGCTCGCGAAACACAAAGGACTTTGCCTTTGAATCGCGGAGGTCGGCCTTGATTGCGAACAAATTGCCTCTCTTCTCGCACCGGCAGTTTCGGGGTTGAATGCGACGCCCAACGCGCTGACTCGGCGGGCGCGCACAATCAACATGGACGACACATGCGTGACACCCTCTAGAGCGCTTTGCGCAGATCGAGCGCCCGTCCGCGAGGTTCCGGCTCGATTCTCATTCAAGAATATCCGCGCAATTACACTTTCCAACGGAAACGCGAATTCTATTTGGAGGTGTAGCCATGACAGAACTACGAAGGAGAATGATCGAGTGTCTTCAACTCCGCGGCCTGTCCGAACGCACACAGGAAATGTACGTTCGGGCTGTTCGCCAACTCGCCGAGCATTTCAACAAATCGCCCGACCTGATTACGGAAGAAGAACTCCGAGAGTATTTCCTCTACATCAGGAATGTCAAGAAATGGTCCCGGAGCGGGACCACCGTCGCCTTGTGCGGGATCAAATTCTTCTACGAGCACACACTCAATCGCAGCGTCGCGACGTTCAGGCTCGTGAGGCCGCCTCGTGAAAGGAAGCTTCCGGTCGTCCTCGGCGCCGACGAGGTACGCACGATTCTGTCGCTGGTTCGGTCGTCGAGCTACAGGGTCTGTCTTTCGACGATCTATTCGTGCGGACTGCGTCTGCAGGAAGGGACCCATCTGCAGGTAGCCGATATTGACATCGCGAGGATGATGATCCACGTGCGTCACGGCAAGGGTAACAAGGATCGCTATGTCCCTTTGCCTTCGCGGACGGTCGAGCTGCTGCGTGAGCACTGTATGATGCATGCCAACCAGGTGCTGATCTTTCCGTCCGCGGGAAGAGAGCACAAGGACCTGGCAACCTCGACTACGCCGATGCACACGAGCAGTGTGCAGCACGCGTTCCGCGCGGCACTCAAGCGGAGCGGCATCCACAAGCGCGCTTCCGTCCACACGCTCCGGCATAGTTGGGCGACTCATTTGCTCGAAGCAGGTGTGAACCTGCGGCTGATACAGGAGTATCTGGGGCACAGCTCGCCAACGACCACCAGTGTATACACGCATCTTACGGCGCGTGCCGAACAACTGGGGGCGGAAGCCATCAATAGGGTCATGACCGATTTCTGACGGCCTGAGTCCAGAGAGTGGCTATTGCCGAGATCTGCGGCACGCGTGGCGCCGAGTGTCGAACGCGTTGCAGCCATAGAGTGTTGCGCTCACGCGCGCCGGCCACGAGTGACTGGAAGCGTGGAAGGCACGGCTTCCGGTCACTCTCCTTCTCCTCACCTTCGCACTGCTCGAGGAGTTGAGTGCGACTGCCCGCCCTCACCGGATGCCTACGTCATTCTGTTTCGCACGTCGTCGCAGCCTCTGAGGACACTGGACACGGAATCTGCGAAGAGTGTCTTTCCGTGGAAGACCCTGCTTTCATCCACCTGCGATATGCGTAGGGCGCGTCACTCGAATCGCCAGCTCGGCTACGGCGTGGCGGGATCGGCTGATCCGAGCGCTTTCTTCAGGAGCGCCATCTGGCCTGCGTGATAGAGATGGTGCTGCGTTACGCCAATGAACTGCGTGTATGCCGTGTAGGGCACGTCAGGCACCAACGGTTCATCCAGACGCTCGGGAGGAAAGCTCCCGATTGCCCGCCGGAGCTCGGCGTTGAGCAGTTTCAGCTTTCGCACGGACTCACTCCAGTTCACTTCGCTCGGTTCAGGCACCTCGGGCCATCCCTCAGAGTCGGTCAGCTGCCTGCCATCCCCACCGAGCCGTCTCAGAACCAGCCCATAGTCGGTGCTCAGATGCAGAACCAGCTCCCAGATGCTGTGCGCGCCCGCGACAGGATGCGCGGCGGCCTGGTGCGCACTGACACCTTCGAGCACTTCGAGCACGGAGGGGCCGTGCCACGCCTCTCCCTCGAGTGCCCGCTCGAGCTGCTCTTCCAGCCTTTGGAGCTCCGTCTTCATACCTTCTGCGGACCCCGCTTCAAGTCGAGGTGCTTGCGTTCAACCCCTCTGGCGGTACGTGACGACCCTCAGTTCGCGGCCGTGACAAGCGTGCCGGCTCATTGGCCTTGAGGCGGCTCCCATAGCTCGACCTTGTTTCCCTCTGGATCGATCACCCAGGCAAACTTTCCAAAATCGGATTCTTCAATCTTCTCGAGCACATTGCAGCCTTCTTCCTTCAATACCTTGACCAAGGCGTGAAGGTCTTCCACTCGGTAGTTGACCATGAAGGAAGCAGAGCTCGGAGCAAAGTGATCACTTTCTTGCGGGTTGATCAACCAGGCAGTGGTGCCTGCAACCGGCTTGCCCTCGGCGTCGGTCCAATCGAAGGCGGCTCCGCCCCAGACCTGAACGTCGATTCCAAGGTGCTGCTTGTACCATGCCCGCAGTGATGGAGCGTCTTTGGCCTTGAAGAAGATGCCGCCGATGCCAGTGACTCGTTTCATGTAACCTCCGATGCGCGGTGGTGGTGAGAGGAATGTCTCTGCTGCGGCCCGAACATCAGGTACTGGCGCCGGCGCCGCGTGAGCCCAGCAGGTGAAACCGACGACCCGTTGCGCGGCGTCCGGTGGCCCGCCCATTCGGCGCGGTGCCCCATGTGCACCCAAAGCAATCCGCCAACCCTTCTACCCGAAGGAAGCGACAGTTCCGTGGTCCTACTGTGCCTATCTCGGATTCGTTGTGCAACCTTGCCACAAGGCTCCTTCCGTCACGATACGGGGTACGCTTGCGGGTTGGAAGAGCATCCTGCAGAGAGATCCTACGTTTGAGAGGGAATGGGATCTCGGTTGCCTGAATTCGAGCCCTCAGGCATTGAGCGTCGCCGAACGCTTGGCATCACCTGTGCTAACCGCGAACGCGATATCCCGTGGTCAGCCCGCAATCGATCACGCCCGTTCAACCGCGGCCTTAATATCGTTCAGGTCCTGCAGGAGGGCCTTTTTCGCCACGCCCTTGAAGAATAATGTCATGGGGATCGACATCATTCTTGCCACGATGCCTTGAGGCTTGGAATCATGTGCGCTCGTCAATGTAATGCCGTCACTGCTCTCTGAAATACTCATGGTGGACAAGAATACAAATCCATTGTCTTCCGCTCTGGTCTTGTAGAACTCGTTCTCAACAGCATCTGTGATCCACTTTTCCGCCGTGGCTGGTTTGCCGAATAGCATTCGGGTCTCTCGCCACCGTAGGCCCACGAGCCCGTTTGCCGGTTTTTCGATAACCTCGATGTTGTCGATTCCGCTGATGGTTTTCGAGGCGTTCTCGATGTCGGTGATCGCGGCCCAGATCGCCGCCCTGGATCCGTTGATGGTCACCTGTGTTTCAACGAGCATGGTGTTCCTCCTGCGGCTCGAGTGATGGTCCTTGGCCCATGGGCAACACGGGGCATCGATATCGGCGGTGACGTGGGTCTGTCGGCCGAACAGGCGGCGTCCACGGGCGCACACGATCAACCGAAGGATAACTGATCAACCCTTCTCGGCTCATACCGCATCGCCACCACCCCCGAGCCGAACTCCAGCCGGCTCACGAGCTTCAAGTCCACGTGCTTCGAGAGCCCCGCGAACAATGTCGGCCCATGGCCCGCTAGCCTCGGATGCACCACGAACTCGTACTCATCGATCAATCCAAGTTCCGCCAACGCCAGCGGTAGCGTCACGCCTCCCACACTCAGTCCACTACCCGACTCCTGCTTGAGCCGCTGGACGGCCTCCCCGAGATCCCCGCGCACGAGCTCCGCGTTCCAATCAACCCGGTCCAGGGTGCTCGAGACGACGTACTTCTTTGCCGCGTCGATCGTCCGGGCGAAGGGTTCCGTCCAATCAGGCATTGCTACCGTCCGCGTCGCCAGCCGCCATGCCGACTCCATCATTTCGTAGGTCACCCGGCCAAGGAGGAGGGCATCAGCCTGGGCGATGTTCTCCATCGCGTGACGATGCAGGTCTTCGTCCGGGACCATTTCACGATGATCGCAACACCCGTCCAATGTGACGTTGATGGAATACCGAAGGGGTCGCATGACGTGAGCGTACTGCCGATCGGTCAGCGTGGCAAACCGTGTCCCAGGAGCGTCTTGTCACTCATGTCGCCGTTCGGTCGATGCTCGAAGATCCCCGAAGAACAACCCGTAACCGTCGATGTCCTCGATCACGAAGCCCCTGAGACCATCGTCATTGTCCCCGACAGGAGCCGAGAAACGAATGCCTCGCGATGCGAACTCCGTGGCCAACGCGTCCGGATCAGGGACCTCGAGATACGCATCCCAGCTAAAGGCTGGTTTACGGTTGTAATTCGGGACTGGTTCGACGACGACTTCTTTGCCGCCTGAGACTTCGCCCAGCGCCTTGAACATGATCATCGCCCCATCACGCCGGACAATTCCGAAAAATTCGTCATCAGGCGCAGGACCTCGAAACGTGACTTCAGAACCCAGCGCGTCTCGATAAGACGCGAGCGTTGCCCGGACATCGGCAACAATAAAGAACGGCGAGACGCCCGATATTGTGGGTTGTGTCATTCGTGCCGCTCCGTTGCGGATACGATTCGAACCGCGCGGGCGTTCATCGGCCGCCCGATGGATTCCGACCGAATCGACTGGCGGCTCGCGCACGGAGTCGCTCCACCTCAATCGCGCGATCTCTGGGCTCGGCCGTTGTCACCAACGAGTCGATCAACCTCGCGGCAACAACAGTTACCTCCTCGACCGCGCGGTCAAAGGCCGCCCGATTGGCTCGCGATGGATTCGTGAACCCGCTGAGCTTGCGAACGAATTGGAGCGAGGCTGCACGGATCTCCTCCTCGGTCGCTGGTGGCTCGAAGTTGAAGAGGGTCTTGATGTTCCTACACATGGCCTGTTCCAGTACGATCAGAATCCGCGATTGCCACCAATGGGTGTGGTTTTGTGATTAAAGGCGAGCGCGCCGTATGCTCTGATTGACAGGGCGCGCGCGACCAACCATGGGATCACCTATCAACTTCAGCTGCGCGCGCTCCGCTCGAGTCGCTGGTTCGGCGGCGTTCTGATTGCGCCTGCTTCTGCCGCGCACCATTGTGACCGCGTTGCAGGTACACGGACTACACGGGCGTACGGACAAAGATCAGACGGGCTGATCGTCGAAGAGCAACACCGAGACGCCGCCTGTTGCAAAGTTCTCCAGGTCCGCCACAACCTCTTGCCCGGTCGGCGAAGCTAGCGCAGCCTGAAGGTCACTCATCGTGTCGAATCGTAGGACCGCGATCAAGTGATACGGGGCCGACCCGGCAGGAGTCAGCACAGCTCCGGCGCTAATCTCGTAGGAGCGCAATCCAGGGAGACCCTTCGCGAGTGGTGCGTGTTTCAGCAAGTAGTACGCGTCGAATTCGGCAGGATTCGTCGGGGTGTTGTAGAGCGCGAGTGCTGTTGCCATATTGGTTCCTTTCAGTAGCGTTGAGAGGGCAGTGTGCGAGCGTATCACGTGTTATGCGCCGGATCTCACACTACGGCACCGAAGAGTGCGCCAACGCCATACGTAAGCGCCATCGCGAGCGCGCCCCAGAAGGTTACCCGCATCGCACCCACTGTTGCGGATGCGCCGCCAGTTCGCGCGGCGAGCCCGCCGAGCGTTGCCAGGAACACGAGCGAGGTTCCCGTGACCGCCGGAGCGAATACGCTGGCAGGGACCACGAGCGCGACGAGCAGCGGCAGTGCGGCACCCGCAGAGAACGTTGCCGCGGACGCTAGTGCCGCCTGGATTGGTCGGGCTCGCGTGATTTCCGAGATCCCCAGTTCATCCCGTGCGTGGGCCCCGAGAGCATCGCGCGCCATCAATTGATCGGCAACCTGTTGTGCGAGAGCCCGCTCGACGCCTCGCGCGACGTAGATTGCGGCCAACTCCAATCGCTCGGAGGCGTTATCGGTCGCCAGTTCCCGACGCTCCGTCGCCAGGTCAGCGTCTTCAGTGTCCACCTGCGAGCTGACCGACACATATTCGCCAGCCGCCATCGACATAGCGCCCGCGACAAGGCCGGCGACACCGGCGATCGCCACACCGCTCCGTGTAGCGCCCCCGGCTGCAACACCCAAGACGAGGCTCGCCGTTGAGACAATGCCGTCGTTGGCGCCAAGAACTGCGGCCCGAAGCCATCCAATTCGTTCCGATCGGTGACGTTCGTTGTGACGCAGCGGCATTGCTCGCCTCCTTTTGACCACGGCGATACCTGCCCGGATGTGGCCACATAGCGCGCTGATTCACCGGTCTCGTGCGATCCACCAAAGGATAATCGATCACCGTCAGCTGCGCGCGTTCGTTCGGCGCTTCTCGGATGGGCCAAAGATTGTATTCGCTTACTTCTCAAGGTAGTCCGTGCCGAATTTGCCAGCGCCACTCAACTGAACTATCACGGCACCGTCCTTCGCAGCTACGAAATGTGGGGTGCCGGCCGGGATGACGATAAAACTCCCTGTCGGGTAGCCCGTCAGCTTAGTCGGGTCGAACTTCGTCCCCTCACCCAGATACCAGGTCCCTTCGAGAACTGTAACCAGTTCGTCGTGCGGGTGTGTATGCGCGAGGACACGCCCGCCGGCGGGTATCTTCACCCGATCCACCCACGCTCCGCCCTGACTTGAGTCGCCATACAACTGCGCCCGTTGCCGCCCGTCCTTGTAGTAGGGCGGCGTGAACCACCGCACGTGCTCCGGGGTAAAGACGACGACGCTCTTACTCTCTTGCCTGGCCCAGGTCATCGCCGATGGTATTGCCGCGAGAACCAATACTGCGACTGCGAGAATCGCCCTATTCATTTCTCTCCACTCCAAAGGTGATATGACCCGCGCCCAGCGATCAGGTTCAACGGGCGCGAAGCCGCCACCAAATCTTGGCTACCTTCAATGTCCGCGGCGCCCGACCCGGTTCAATCGCCGCTAGGCGTCACGGTGCCCGTGGCGCCGGAGCACAACATGCGTGGCCTTCTCCGACGCAACGAACTGTATGCATTCGTATCCGAGAGCGCGCATGTCAATCCCCTCAAAGAGTCGCTCTCCGCCGCCCAGCAGGACCGGTGCGATGGCGACGTGCAGCTCATCGATCAGGCCCGTACGAAGATATTGCTGGATCGTGTTCGCCCCGCCGCCAATGCGCACATCCGTGCCATTGGCTGCCTCGCGCGCCCGGTCAAGCGCCTCGTGAATCCCGCCCGTGACGAAGTGGAATGTTGTTCCGCCTTCCATCTGGATGGGCGGGCGCGCGTGATGAGTCAAGATGAACGTTGGAACGTGATAGGGAGGGTTGTCCCCCCACCATCCTTTCCAGTTCATGTCGGGCCAGGAACCGCGAATCGGTCCGAACATGTTTCTTCCGAGAATCCAGGCGCCAACATTCTTGAAGCCCCGCGCAGCGAAGTCGTCATCGATCCCCGTTGTGCCACCGTCGACCCCGAATAGGGTCTGTTGGAACGTGCGTGTCGAGACTAACCACGGGTGCAAATCCGTTCCGCCCACGCCGAGCGGATTTCCGAGGTCCTGATTCGGACCAGCTCCGTATCCGTCAAGCGAGATGGTAAAGCTCTCAACTCGGACGCGTGCCATTTTCATACCTTCCTATGTATTGACGCCTGACGCGCTCCGTGAACCGGCGCGCGCCACCAATGCCGGATGTACGAATCAGGATCGGCTGCGCACGCTCTGCTGCATGCGCCAGTTCGGAGGCGTTGTACCGGCGAAGGTCCTCGGACGTCGCGAGCTACGCCCGTCGCTTCAGGCAGGCAGCTTCGCTGCAATGACGTCGACCTTGTGGATTGCCGGCGGTTCTACCAAGAGCTCGCCGGCCTTTGCCATCAACGCCTCCGCAACGCGCCCAGCCAGATGTGCATCACGCCCCGCGTCGTCAGGAAACGCGTCGAATATTCCGAACGTGGCCGGACCCATCTGCATCGCGAACCACGCCGTCGTTTCCGGCTCGTCGTTCACCAGCGCGAGGCCGCCCTTGAGAAACGCCTCGACATCCGCTTCCTTCCCGGGCTTGGCTCTCAGACTGACATAGAGTGCTTTCGTGACCATCATTTCACCACCTTTCAAGGCTCAGTGTCTGCAACGTTACTCCACCGCCATCGCCATCCGCCAGATTGCCTCCGCGGGAACGCAGCTAAGTCGCCGCGCCTATTTGACGTGTAACTCGGCCATCAGGTCCGCCATCATCTTCACGTAGCGGCCAGTCCAGGCCATTTCCGGATGCTCGAATTCCGCGTAGAGCTTCCGGTAGCGATGGAACTTGGCAGTCAACTCACTCCTCGTCACACCGGGCTTGCGCCAACCCATCGACGTCTGCGAGGCGAGGCTCCTGTTCATCATGCTCAGGTGGCGGCCAATTCGCTTGACCTCGTTCGGTTGCCCGTCGAAGTAGGCGCTCGCGGCGACGTGGCTCATCAAGGGGTGGCGCATCGCGTCCCTCTTCACGAGTGCGTAGCTGTTCGTGGAGCACGTCCATATCACGCGCGGACGGCGCAGGAGCGTGTACAGCACGAAGCGCGCTGCCTTGTTGACCATCCTGGGGGGAAGTTCCAGGATGTCCTTCTCCCAGTGGTATCCGGTCACGTTGCCCTCGAGCTCGTTCTCCAGGACGGTGACAAGTTCGGGCGCAAGCCAGTCGTCGTCATCGATGGGAACGACGACGCTCCCGTCGGGCACGTCGTCGAGCTCGGCGAGCCGGGCACCCCGGACCTCGCTGAGATTGAGCTGCGCAATCTCCTTGATCCTGGAGCGAAAGCGATGGAACGGCATCGTGAAGGTCGCGTCCCAGACCTCGACCTTTGGTCTGAAGTCCTCGCTCAGCTGACTGAGAAACGTCGCTCGGTCATCCCAGTCCGTCGTCTTCCTCACGCAGATGTAGATCATGTCGACGTCGGAACGAGCTCAGTCAACATCGATGACCAGCATGGACAGGATAGAAGTCGAATCCTGTCGATCCTGTTCACCAATGTTTCACAAGGAATCCCTGTCGGCGTTGTCGACCGGCACGACGTACCTCTTCGTTACGACGAGTTCTTCGACCTGAAGTCGGCCCACGGTCAGCTCGCCGATCTCCAGTCGGTCGATGCGGGATCGCCGGACGGACAAGCGCTTGACGGTCAGACGGCCGATAGCCAGCGCCCCAATGGCCACCGCACCGACGGCCATGGCGCCGATCGCGAGAGCGCCGGCCGCCGTCGCACCCGACGACTGTGCTCCAATGGCTACGGCTCCGAGAGCCCGTGCGCGAGTGCGCCGTATGGCGTCGTGATCAGGATCGATTCTCATGCCCAGAGTATACGGCCGGGCTGCCAGGCCGCCACGTCGTCGATGACGAGTAGCTACCTCTTGCCCAAGGCAAACCAGAGAATGGCGCAGTAGGATTCGCGAGATCGCGCTTGATCAAGCCTTGGACTCCGAGGCCGACCAGGGTCGAAGCAAAGGCCGCGTGACCCGCGCTCGCGATACGTTCCGCCCGTCGGCCGGTGCTGTTCTCGTTCATTTGCTCACCTGGAGCAAAGCCGTACCGCGGGCCAACGCACTGCTTCGGCGGGCGCGCGACCAATGTCGGGATAACCGATCAACCCTCGCTGCGCGCGCTCCGTTGACGCTACAGCTGAGCGGCGCCGCGGAGCACCCTGTATGAGCGAGCACCGACGAATCGTTCATCAGGGATGCGCTTCCACTGCATGACGGGTGAACCACCAACTGCAGACGAAGAGTGCCCCGATGGCGAATAGCGGCCCAGAGACGACAACAAGGGCCGACCAATGCATGCGTCCCACTGCAAATAGAAGATACAGCGCGCCGAGCAGTAGGAAGACCAGACCTCCAACAAGTTCACGATGCCACGCCAGAGCAAGGACGAGCAGGACGAGGAAAGCCGGCAGTAAGTGCACGAGCAGCGCTCCGATCGTCTGCCAGAAGCCACTCCTTTCCTCGAACACATCGGCTGCGAAGATTGAAAGAAAGAGCGCGAAGCCAATGGCCAGGACGCGCGGCGCAATTGCACTGAGTCCATAGTTCGACATGTTCCCTCCCGCACACGCAATCGAAGTCGACTCTCCAAGAGCAAATTCGAGACCAGACGAACCGCGCTCGAACTGTGTATGGAAAGGCTCGTCAGCGCAGCAATCGACCGACAGAAGTCGGATGTACATTCTCACGATGGAAGTGCACAAGCCGGGCAGGGTTACGTCCGGCTTCAGTGAGCAACCGTGACGAGTCCTGATCGTCGCATCGTTACGACCCGGAAGCACGGTCTATGGAAAGGACCGGGGACATGGGCGACACTCCTGGCGTCGTCAAACCAGCGCCTCGAGGCTTGAGCCAAGTGTCAGGGGCCGCTTGTCACTCCGGAATGTCCGGTTCGACCAACTGCGCAAGCTGCACAAGTGACTCCTGCCAGCCGAGGTAACATAACTCGACCGGGATGACGTCCGGTATTCCCTCTTGGACGACGTTGAGTTCCGTGCCGCAAGACACCTGCTTGAAGGTGACGGTGACTGTCATTTCGCCGGGCAGGTTTGGATCGTCGAACGTGTCTGTGTATCGGATGAGTTCATTCGCCTTCAGTTCCCTATACTCGCCGCCAAAGGCATGCCCGTGCCCCGTTGAGAAGTTGTGAAACGACATCCTGAATGTTCCTCCCACTTTGGCATCCATGTGATGCACCTTGCACGTGAATCCGAAGGGGGGAAGCCACTTGGACATCGCGTCGGCCTCCAGGAACGCGCGATAGACCTTTTCGGGTCTGGTGCGCAGAACTCGATGTAGTCGGACCGTACCTGTGGCCATTGGCACTTCTCCTGTGTCGGTTGGTGACGGTTGTCGGCGAACATGACGATCCGTCGCCAGGTGTCGATAGCTGCCGGGTGCCGCCAAACGCTCCGCGTCAACGGGCGCGCGCGCCCAACCGAGGGATAACCGATCAACCCCAGTGCGCGCACTCCGTCGCACGCCTTTGCTCGGTCGCGTTCATTGAAACCGGCGACTTCCTGTGCGAACAGGAGCCTTCCCCTTGGTTTGGGGATGGTGCGACCAATACCAGTGAGCACCCGCGTCGGAGAGTCGGAGGCTGTGCAGCTTGCGTTCATGCGTACGCGTGATCACGACCCTGCAAATTCGTAGTTCGGCAGCTCTATGTCGTCGCGCAGATCGCGGCCGACGAACGACTCAGCGATGAATGGCACTCGCATCAGGTTCATCACCACATTCCGGAAGGTGATTCCAAGGGACGTCTTCGGGGCGAACGATGAAGCGAATTTCGCCGCCGATACCTGCTTTCTTTTCACAAATGGCATCAGCCGCTGCTCGTACCTGGCAAAGGCAGCGCCGAAATCTCCTGAGCACGCGTGAAGCTCGCCGGCGAGGATGTATGCCTCGGCGATCGCCAGTCCGGTCCCTTCGCCGGCCATCAGTGAGACGCTGGCAGCCGCGTCGCCGACCAGTGCCGTCCGTCCTTTCGTCCATCGGTCCATCTGAACCTGGCTGACGGTGTCGAAATAGAGATCGCTCGTGCGTTCGAGTTCCTTTTCGATCTGCGGCCACTCCCAGCCAGCATTGGCAAAGGCATTCCGTAGAATGGATTTCGGCTCTTCAGCGTGTATGTGTTCGTTGCGAAAGATGAAGAGGAAGAGCGTCTTGTCATCGCGCATGGCGAACCGTGAAATCTGCCGCCCCGGCAGCGCGTGGCTCACGTAAACGAGTTCATCGCGCGGGCGGTAGCCTTCGACCTCGAAGGCCGCGACGTGGTAATCGAGCGAGACGATGAAATCCGAATCTGCTCCGAATGCGAGGCGGCGGACCCGCGAATGAAGACCGTCGGCGCCGATGACCAGGTCGGCGTCGCGGGGCTGCGCATGATCGAAGGCGACGCGCACGCCCTTGTCGTGTTCGTCGATGCCAGCCACTGAATCGCCGAAGATCGTCTGAACTTTCCCCTCGATAGCTTGATATATCGCGGCCGAAACGTCGGAGCGGCGCACGCTTGTAAACCGATCGTGGGTAAGCCGGCCAAAGACCGTAGCGTCGAATCCAGCTCGCTTCAGCCCGTCGCGACCAACGAGCCGCACTTCGCGTACCTGATAGCCGAGGCGCCGGATGGGGTTGATAAGGCCCATCCTCTCGGCGATGTCGTAGCCGATCCCCCAAAAATCGATGATGTAGCCTCCCCCACGAAACTGCGGCGCCTCCTCGACGAGGAGAACCTCGTGTCCTGACTTGGTAAGCCAGTAGGCAAGAGCCGGTCCGGCGACGCCGATGCCGTTGATGACAATGTTCACAGCGGGGCTACCTTTCGGTCCAAAGCGTAGATCAACCGGGCGCGCGCGGGCAATCAAAGGATAGCCGACCGTGCTCGTTTGCGCGCGCTCCGGTTCATTCACTGGCTAGGTGCCCAGCTCGTTCACCCCACATTGCCAGAGTGCTCGGCCGACACTGTCGCAGCCAAAGAGTTCGAAATGCCTTGATCGGCCGGACGTCACCGCCAAGCAGAAATCCTTCGGCGAATGCTCTAACTGTTGCAGATAATATTCGCGTGACGTGCTATGAGCAGCCACTTGCCATCTCTTTTCATCCAGACATTCGTATACCGCCGCAGTATTGTTTGCCCCGCACCGGGAGCCTTACCATCAGGTTTGACGGTTTCCTTTCCCATCACAATTGCCGTGTCACCCTGGAACGCAATAGTCTCGATGTCGCGGACGAATGACGAATAATGGATGCTACCCGATTTGATCAAGGACATGAGCGCCCGCTTGCCGTTCGTGACTGTATAACGGGGATTGTTAACAACAATATCGTCCGCGTAGAACGCTTCTGCCGCTGCTGCATCATTGCGCAGGATGGCATCGGCCTCGGCCAGGTCGATTTGCCTGATTTCCCTTTCCCGGTCGCTATTCGGTTTCGCGCTCTGCCCCAACGCCAACACCGCTGCGATCCCGATCACGACCGGGAGTATCAACATGAACATCTTCATCGTCGCGCTCCTCTGTCTCGAGTCTGTCTTGGAAGTGTCTTGCCGGCCTACAGCAGCCGAACGCACGACGCGAACGGGCGGGCATGAGGCGGCATCGCCACCGACGGCGTCGTGAGCCGAGCGGCCGGATGCCGCCGAAAGACTTGTCGGTTTCATCGCGTTGTCTGCGCCGTTGCGTCTGACGCTGCTCCGGTTGGCGCGGACGTCATCCACCACGCCAGCCAGGCCGCCAAGGCAATGCCTTGAATCAGCCCCTCGGCCATCGCTGCCAACACGATGCGAGGCTCCGTGAACTCCGGCCTCAAGATCAGCCACCCTTCGATCGTTCCCGATCCGGCGACCGTGCTTGCCCATTGCCCAAGCACGACGTAGAGCCCGGCGAGCGTCGCAACACGTCTCCAGTAATTCCACCCGGACAGAGTCGGGACAAATGGAAAGAGAACGATAGCTATGAGCAGACCGCGGAGAACCTGCGCTGGCAGCATCCACCGAGTGACGTGACTCCATAGCTGCGGGTCCGCCGGGGTGCGCATGACCTGGGCAGCCAACCCCTGTGGTTCGAAGAACTGGTGCGTCAGAAACGCATACGCGAGCACACCAACGCCGACGTATGTAACGACATGAGCTATTATCACCCGCCCTGAGAACCGGACGAACTGCTTCACTCTCTCACCCTCCTTCACGACCCACCAGTGGTCGGCCCGATCCGCTGATTCAGCCCTCATCAAAACAAGCCCCACCGCTTAACGCGGGACTTGTAGGCCTCGTAGTCCGTGTCATGGGCGAGGAGAAGGCGCCTCTCCTCGGCGGGTACGATGTAGAAGTTCAAAAAGAGAAAAAAGAACGGGAAGTGGAGGAGGATTGGATCAAGTGCACCGAAGAGCAGAGTAAGCGCAAGATATGGCAGGAAATCCAGGACGTAGAAGGGATTGCGTGCTACCGAGAAGGGGAACTCAGTGATCAGTTCCCTGGCGTGCTGTTTGAACATGGGGCTTGCATGGTGTTTGTCGAAGAACTTGACCATCCAGATCTTGCTGGCGACGAATGGTACGACGCACGCAAAGAACAAGACCCAACCCAGTGGCGTCGCGGAAGGTGGATTGCGAAATACGGGCAGAAGCCAAGCTCCAAATTTCCACTGAGCAAGAATGATCAGCAGCTGGATAAGAAAAGCCTGAGGTGGTTGGATTCTAACCTCTCGGTCATTCATGGCAACTCCCTTCGAGATATCTGAATTCTCATTCCAGTTCACTCTGCACGACAAGCGTTCGTGCGTGGCCCATACACCGCGTCTGCGGTTACGACCCGCTCGATGCTGCGTTTGGCGGCCACGCGCCGATTCGCTGCCGCAAGGCTACGATCTTCCCGAGGTGATATGCGTTATGTACCGCCACACAGTTCAGCTCGTCGGCGAGTGTCACGCCCGGTTCTACCTCAAGCGCCAACCGCTCAGGCGCCTGGCCCAAGGCTGCCGCAGCGCGAGCGCCGTCCAGGAACACTCGCACCAAGTCGTGCCATTGTCGCTCCTGGTCCGGCGTCGCGCTCGGGTACATATTGCCGGCCGGGACATCCGGCGCGACGATACTCTGCTGGTACCCCACAACGTGCCACAGTTCCTCGTAGATCGAGTGCGTCGCGCCTTAAGGGCTCGCTCTGGGAACTCGCCGACCAGAAACAGATGCTCCAGGATGTGCATCGCTTTGCTCCTAATCTCCTCTTGTTCGTCACTGCGAATCGGTAGCCACCCAACGCGCAGATTCACCGGGCTCGGGCAATCAGCTGAAGGATAACCGATCAAGCCCCGCCGCGCGCGCTCCACTTCAATCGCTCGTTCGGCGGCGCTATCGGGGTAAAGGGGATTGGAATCGGCGCCATCCCGGTTGAGAAGTGGAGCCGGATCGGTGGATAGCTTCCCCTTATACGCGCGCCATGTCGTCACGGCTCGCCACCAAAGCGGGCCGTTCCCGTCGCTCCGGGCCCAACCCAAGGCCAGACTTCAGCGGCGATTTCCAGCCGGCGAGTCGCGAGATCAAGCAGAAACGTAGGTCAACCTGATCACATCCTCGCCAATCCGATCATGACTCACAAGGCGGAGCCGCGGGCGGGGTCCGGCGAAATATGGCTTGCCGTGACCAAGCACGACGGGGTGCAGGTAGATTCGATACTCATCGATCAAGCCAAGTTCGGTGAGGCTCTGCGCCAGGTGCGGGCCGGCAACTTCGATCTCCCCGTCGTGCTCGGCCTTCAGCTCGCGGATCGCGCCCTCAAGATCATCCCCAACAAGCCTGGCGTTGGGGCCGACCGACTGTAACGAGCGCGAGACGACCCATTTCGGCTGGTTCCGCCACGCCGCCGCGAAGGCGTGTTCCTCTCCATCCCATTCAGGATGATCGTCGTCCCAGTAACGCATGACCTCATACATATGGCGACCGTACACACTGCCCGCCTGCCCCTGAGCCTCCTCGATGAAGTGGCGGAAGAGCGTGGGGCTTGGCCCAAACGCCATATGGTCGACGTAGCCGTCCAGCGACTGGTTCATTCCGAACACGAGTTTCGCCATACCTCTTCCTTTCCTTACACGGAACATTCGCGCGGTTCCGATTGCGCAATCGGTTGTAAGCTAAATCGACTGACTTCATATCGCAATTGTGTCGGCACAACTCGCAGGAAGCCGCTGAATGCGCATGTTACGCGGCCGCAAATTCTCGGACTCGAGATCGCGCTGAACTCTCCCGCGCGAGGTCCGCGGCCCCTGCCATGACGCGACCCGTAGCATCCTGACTGGGTCGAGGTTCTTGCCAATTTCGCTCATCCGTGTGCTCAGGTTTGGGACACCCCCATCATCTCACCGGTTCCCATCCTGAGATGGATCTTCGATTGCTGGCGTCGAGATGCTGCTCGCACGACTGTCGTCTCCGAGAAGAGAAGCGCGACCTCGGGGATGACCGCCGTCGAAAAGGCAGCCCGCGGCTGGGCTCCCGTTGCATGCCGCATCCACGGGTGCTATACTGAACCAAATGGTTCAGTATATGCGAGCCCGCCTCGATGCCTCGTTCGCCGCGCTCTCGGATGCCACCCGACGCGGCGTTCTTGAGCAGCTGGGACGTTCCGACGCTTCGATCACGGACCTTGCCAAGACGTTCCACATGACCCTCACGGGCATGAAGAAGCACGTCGGCGTCCTGGAGCAGTCCGGGCTCGTCACAACGGAGAAGCTCGGGCGCGTGCGGACCTGCAAGCTCGGCCCGCGCCGATTGGAGGAAGAGACGGCCTGGCTCGAGAAGTACTGCCAGCTCTGGGACGCGCGATTCGACGAGCTGGACAAGGTTGTTGAAGAACTGAAACAGAAGGAGAAGTCCGATGGACGCAAGAAAAGAGATTGAGCCCACCCCCATGAAGAACCGCACGACGGTGGAACGGAAGTCCGAGCGTGAGCTCGTTACGACGCGAACGTTCAACGGTCCGGCGCGCATCGTGTTCCAGGCGTGGACCACGCCCGAGCTGTTCCAGCGGTGGTGGGTGCCGGAGTCGTTCGGCCTGACCCTGCTCTCCTACGACGCGGATGTGCGTGTCGGAGGCCGGTACCGTCTCGTGTTCAGCCACCCTGCGGCCCCGGAGGGCATGGCGTTCTTCGGCACGTACCTCGAAGTGACGCCGCACTCGCGCCTCGTCTGGACCAATGAAGAAGGTGGCGAGAGTGGGCAGGTCACCACTGTCACGTTCGAGGAACGAGGCGGCCAGACGCTGCTGGTCGTGCACGACCTCTATCCCTCGAAGGAAGCTCTCGACGAGGCCATGGCCTCCGGCGCGACGGGTGCCCTGCCCGAGCAGTTCGAGCAGCTGGACGAGCTTCTCGTCGGCCTGGTCGCGAACGAGGGACGGGCGTGAACTCGTCGACTTTGAGGTCGGCCGCCTGGCTCATTGGTCTCGACCTCGATCCCTCGTGGCACAGCATCAGCGAGTGGGCAATCGGTCCTCACGGCTGACCTCGGCGCGCTGCTCTCCCCGGCCGGCCTGGCTCGCGTGCTGGCCGGGGCTACGTGAAATGAAATCGTGCTTCGGTCCGCCGAACGCGCAGCATCTGCGGCGGCGCGCAGCGCCGTCCGCTGCATGCTGAAGTTGGGCAGCACTTCCAGGAGCTTAAGGCGCAGGCATTTCACACTGCTACGCCTCATTGTAGGCTCTCTCAAGGGCCGCCACGTCGAGCTTCACCATCGTCATCATGGCGTCCATCACGGCCTTCACTTTCTTGGGGTCCTCGTCGCGGATTAGCTCCATGAATCGTCGTGGCACAATCTGCCACGAGAGCCCGAACGGATCCTTGATCCAACCGCACGCGGTAGGCGTCGCGCCGGCATTAACGAGCTTGTCCCAATACTCGTCGACTTCCGCTTGGTCCTCGCAGTCAACGTAGAGGGAGAAGCCTTCGGAGAAAGTGAAGTACGCGCCCCCGTTGTAGCCCATGAAGACCTGACCACCGACGACGAACTCGGCGGAGGCGATCGGACCGTCCTCGCCAGTGCGGGCGACGTTCCTGATTTGGGAGTCCGGAAACGTGGCGGTGTAAAACTCCACGGCCGCCTCGAGCTGATCGTTGAACATCAGAAAGGGTGTCACCTTGGTCATCGGAGATGCTCCTTCTTTCGGGGAGGCGATGGTAACCGAAGATAGCGTACCCACTCCGAGGTACGCGTGGGTACTGTCTGCCCAACTCGCAAACTCACCGGGCGTGCGCGACGGTCTCAAGGGTAGTATCTCATCTCCGCTGAGCGCGCTCCGTTGCACGCGATAGTTGTGCGCCTCGTTCATAACCGCAATCATTCAGATCGCTTTCGGCAGAGCGAGCCTTGCGTGATGGGCTGCCCTGCCTCACGTGGGTACCCGACCCTGCAGACGAAGCAACCATCGCATACAGCGGTGGCCAACGTCGATCGGCTGGCAGTACATCAATGGGCAGCCACCAACAATTGCGTCAACCCCAAGTTCCTTGCACAGTGCCACCGCGTCGTTTGAGACGCTGCCCTCCCCAAATGACCGGTGAAACCAGACCTGCCTGATGCCCCGTGCGTGAGCCTGCCGCACAATCTCGGCCGAAGCCGAAGGATGTGTCGCGATGATAATGCCATCGACCGTGCCAGGAACGGACGTGATGGCTGCGTAACACGGAACTCCTTCGAGTTCGCGCGCGTTCGGATTGACTGGAACTGCCTCGAACCCACACGAGCGGAGCTTTCGGAATACGGCGTTGGCGGGCTGCTCAGGAGAGCGGGACACTCCAGCGACGACGAATCGCCGCCCCGAGAGAAACCGAGCCACAGACTCTGGAGGATGTGACACGCGGAATCCTCAGTGAAACCGATGGCGCACTACGCGCTGAGTCAGAGGGCGCGCGCGACGGCGTGAGGGTAGCACGTGCAAGCTCGCGTGCGCACGCACGGGTTCAAACCGCGAGTTGGGCGCCGGGGTGGAACCATCCTGCGAATCAGAGAGTGGATAGTACATACCGGCCAGGCAGATACACGACATCACGCGACGAGACTGTTGGTGTAGCAGGAGCCGGACACGATGCCGCGGTTGTTAGCCAGATCTCGACAGTTGAGTTCGCGCGGTACCCGCCGATGCGAATCGAAACTTGATCGCTGCGCAATCGACCGGACCGGACGAGATAGCCATTGTAGAGCCGCGATCGTGCGGCTACTTCATTTCGATGACAGGTTTGCGCACCGTAGATGATGACGTCCGCCCGAAGCTCCGGATTTGATTGTAGCCGAACAGTCAGATCGTCCAAAAACGCAGCTTCCCATTCCCAACTGTTCACTTTGACTTCCGATGAAAGGTGCAGAACGGGCTTGATGCACCCGCCATTGCTGACGGACGGAACGAGAACTAGGACGGCGAATGTGAGCGAGAAAAGGGCTCTCATAGTCGCTGACGACCTCAGGCAATGATTCGCACGAGACTCCGAGGTACCCGGCATAAGTCGTGTGAGACGTAGTTGCGCGACGAAGCGAAAGGCGCCCAACGCGCAGACTAACCGGGCACGCGACGGCCTGAAGATAGCACGACGAGCGCCAACTGCGCTCGCTCCGGTTCACGCGCTAGTTCGGCCCGTCCTGATGTTCTCTATCGTCGGGAAGCCGCTTTGTTACGTCCGTTTCCGACACCACTTGCGCCGCGGAGATGTCGACGACGTCCCTGGCTGTCGCGAGCGGTCGGACCGTCGGCGCCCCATCCTCAAAGTCGATCCTTGTCGTGGCGCCGGCATTTGTTTGGTCGGTTCGGGGCGTCGCGCGAGTATCGGTCCGGGCACGAGTCCATCTTCGAATCCAGAAATAGCACAGAACCAAACTCGGAGCCACGAGCGCGCCGATCCACATCAACGTCGCTGCGGATCCAAGCTTGCCCGCTGCGGCAAGCCCAAGACCGATCACGAACACAGCAACGACGTAGACGACAAAGGCCACCGACGCTGTAATCAACGCGGCGAGTTCGTTTGTTCCGCCTGACGTGCGAGCTGATTCACGCCCCGCAGATCTGGCAGTGCCCGCGTCAAGCATTAGAGCATGGACCACCGCCTCAAGGCTTGCCCCACACTGTCTGCAAAAGCGAAGGTCTGTGACAGTTTTGCTTCCGCACAATGGGCAGCTTATGACTCGCGATTGCATGTGCTCACTCCAGTCAAAGTCGACCTTATGTGATCTGTATTGCAGCTAGGGAAAGGGCTGAACGCGCAGATGAACCGGGCGCGCGCGATCAACCAAAGGATAACCGATCGACGTCCGCTGCGCGCGCTCCGCTGCAATCGCTAGTTCGGCCGCCTAGTCCGGCGGCCAATCGCGTCGAGCGTGACAGACGTGAAGGATTTTCACATGCTTGTCATCGACACGGTAAATCAAAAGGTACTTTGTCTTCAGAACAACGAGCTCGCGCGTTCCCTCGATGCGACCAATTCTGCCGATTTCTGGATTTTGAACTAGCGCCTTGGCTGCAGCCACGAGTTGGCCAGCAACCTGCATGGCAGCGACCGCATTGTCTTTTGCGATGTACTGCCTCGCTTCCACCAAATCAGTGATTGCCTGCCGTGTCCACGCGAACTTCATCGGGGTGGATCAAGTTCGGCATCGGTACCCCAGCTTTCAAGCCAGGCACGAACCAACTTGTCGTCGACAATGCGGCCGGCATTGGCGTCGGTGGTCCCTCGCGCAACGCCTTCGAGAAGCCGCTGCCTGTCACGAAGGTCCTCAAATGCGGCGGGCGAGAGCACGACTGCCGCAGGCCTTCCGTTTTGCGTGATTACGAGCGGCTCATCGTTGTCACCGAGGTCGCGCAGAATTTGAGCTGCCTTTGCCTTGAACTCGCCAAGTGGCACTATGCCATCCGATACATTGACGTCGCGCATGAGCTTCCTCGCAGGGAGACTGAATTCAGTCTGAGTCTAGACCGAATTTGACGAATCGGGCAAATCGAAGCTTTGATGGCGGCAGAACGCGCGGCGTCAACGGGCGCACGCGATCAACGGAGGGATAACAGATCAAGCCCCATTGCGCGTGCTCCGCTGGAATCGCTATTTGGGCCGCGTTGCGAACATACAAGCGATCCCAAGCGAGCCCGCTAGCTAGGCCATTCTGTCCGGATCCCGGTGATGCGCGAGAAGCAGAGTGTCGAAATCAGCGATATGCGCTAAAGTTGGTCGTCACCTGCGCAGGTGGCGATCATTCCTTAGATTTGGGAGCCACTCGATGAAGCAAGTTCGCTTGATGTCCTACGCCACACTGTGTGCGGTCCTTCTCCTTTGTGCCAGCACCGCGATCGTCCATGCTGACTACAGCTTCAAGGTTCACAACAATACCAGGCACAAGATTGTTAGCCTCCTCGCATCCGAGCACGGCGAGAAGCCCGGCGAGTTCGATATCGGCGACGGGATCAAAGCAGGGGAA
The DNA here is from genome assembly GCA_044224215.1 of Blastocatellia bacterium. GTDB lineage: Bacteria > Acidobacteriota > Blastocatellia > UBA7656 > JADIYM01 > DAOMFM01. The sequence continues at coordinate 9,203 of JBGAKX010000002.1, read as the reverse complement.
ACCGCGACGCTCACGTGGGACAAGTCGACCGACAATAGCAATTGCGAATGGGCATTCACGGCAGTTTATGACGACGGGACATATTCGGAGCCCGCCGTGATCAACTTTTGCGAGGATGATCTCGAGTTGGTGTTTGACGAATAGCCCATTGGAAACTCACGGACATGCGCCCGTGACGCGCCTGTAGTGCGCGGATCGACTTCGCCGACTCACAGGATGTAGTCGGCAAGGTCGATCACGCTGACAACCTGGACGGGCATCGCCCATTAGAAATTGCCAGCGATCTCTAGCGGCCGAAACATCGGACGAATTACTCGGCGTTCGACTTCACCGGTACAAAGTACTCAAGCGGCCCAACGCGCTGCGTCACCGGGTGCGCGCGACGGCGGTAAGAGTATCAGTCAATTTCGGCTGCGCGCGCTCCGTTGCACGCGCTTGTTCGCCCACGTCATGACTTGTGCGCGTCAACGTACGCGCGAAGTAGCGCGTTGATTCGTGTCTGATAGCCTCGGCCCTGCTTGCGGAACCAATCCAGAACGTCCTTGTCGATTCGCAGTGTTACCTGAGCCTTGGCTTCGACCGGTTTGAGTCCCTTACGCACAACCGCTCGTGCGAATTGTGCCGGTGTGAGTACCGGAACGTCAGAGGTGTCGATCTGGTCGTCGGTGGCGACGCGGAGGACATTCCAGTTAGTCCCTGATCTGTTTGAAGTAGTCTTCTTCCTCATTGCTCGTAGGCTTACGTGCTGAAACGAGTCGGATCAAATCGTCGGTTTCGGTATGAGCCACGGTCAGCACGATTTCCCGGATCGCCACCAAATTGACGTACCGATCCTCGCCGTAATCGACCCGATTGTCGAGCACAGTGACCGTCAGCCCCTCGAAGAGAGGCGGCAGGTCGGCGAAGTCGACCCCGTGAATGATTAGGCTCTCCTTACGCTTTGCCGCGTCCCATTCGAAGCGCACGCAACAATTGTCACTACATCATGTAGTTACAACAAGACTTGGAGGTTGGAGCCACGGGAAAGTGGGCGAACGCGCAGTTTCATCGGGTGCGCGCGATCAACGAAAGGATAAGCGATCAACCCCCGCTGCGCGTGCTCCGGTTTAATTGCTAATTCGGTGTCGTCGCTAGCCGATCGAACGTGGTTTGAACACCCTGACCGATTCAATCGTGTCGGACAGACTTGAAACGGGGACAAGTTGACGAGACTGATTCAGCGACTCGATTGCGAGGTACTCTTGGCCGTCCTTCGACACGACAAGCACCCAGTGCTGAAACCTGTCGCCAAGCATCACCTTGACCATGACCGGCCGCCCCGCGGTAAGTTCGCGGTCGATTTGGTTGAGATCGGTTTCCACAGTGGCCATTTCGACCGAGCCGTCGGTCAAATCACCAACCTTGCCCCAAATTACATGTCCGTTGTCCGTGAAACCGCCGTTCGCCTTCAGCGACTCGCAGACTTGGTCGGGAGTCATAGGATGTCCAAGTCCAGTGAGGCCCATCGCAATGCAGCAAACCGTGCAACCCACCGCCGCAAGCGTTTCGTTGCTTCCACCAATAGTCACCTGGCCCCAAGCGGGATCGCCCTGGAGGTAGTAGGGGTACTTGCCCGATTCAACGCTAAGGTTTGATGCGCCTCCGGCCGATGGCACCGATGGCGGATTTGGCTTAGACGAGCGCAACCAGCACGCGCCGATCAGTGTGCACGCGCAGATCACAAGCACCGCTGCCACAATGACGATTCTTTTCACGCGTACGATTCCAGTTGCGAGGATAGACACCGAACGCGCAGATTAACCGGGCGCGCGCGACGGACTGAAGGTCGCACGATCAAGCCCCGCTGCGCGCGCTCCGTTGCATGCGCTCGTTCGGCTGCGGTGCGTCCGACTGCATTTGAGCAGCGCGACAAAGCAATGCGATGCCAATACCAGTTGGTACGAACCACGGTAGCGCCGGTATACCCGCAACGAACCCGGGGATCAAGTACCACGTCGCCAGTGCAATGTCTGGATTCGGAAACCGAATACCCCTGAGCGCAAGGCAGAATGCGAGCACAATGCTCACTGCAGCACACACCCGTGCAGCAGTTCGGCCGAGCCAACCGGCACGTCGAAGCGCAATGGCCACGGCCGCTGTGCCAAGGTAGGTCAAGAATCTGGCGACGAAAAGCAGGCTGTCCGAGAGGTCGCTAACGAAGCCGACCATAGCGCCTGGCATTTCAGCGGAACGCCCTCGCGCGTAGCTCGTCGCGAGGAGCATCGCAGCCCAAATTGCCCCCGACGGCCCGGCCATGATGCTGACTGCGAGACAGAGTGCCGAGCAGAATTTCTCGCCAGCCTCACGAATCGCGAGTGTTAGCAGGATGAGCCCCGTGCTGATCGCAAGCGTGTCAGCGAGAAGTATGACGTACCTGCGCTGGTTTTCCTCGGCGCTCGCGAGCCACGGCGGCCCGATTCCGGGCACGAGCGCGAACAATAGGCACGGCGCTAGAAGTAAGGTGCCGATCGTGGCGAGCAGCCGGTCATTGCCAGACCCGCGAACGATCCGTGACGCGCCAGCCCGCCAGGCAAGTATTGCGAGCCCGGCGAGCTCGACTATCACGATCGCCACAAACGACACTCTCGAGTAAGGTACGCGGACGCCAAACACGACAAAGGACGCTATCGCTCCAACGGACAGTGCGGCAGCGCGAGCTGAAGGTCTGCTCATAGCTGTATTCGCAGTCCTACGCGGCGAGCGGCCGAACGCGCTGACTGAGCGGGCGTGCGCTTCGTTGCAATCGCTAGTTCGGCGGCGTTGATTGAAGGGTCGATGTTATGTGTCATCTGAGCGCCAGAGCCACCAACCGAGGCCGAGCAACGCAGCCAGCCCACCGAGATGAGTCACCAAAGCCAGCGAACGCTCCGACGTGGCGTGAACGATGACATTCGACGCGTCGCCGGCCGCCACAATGGCAATTGACCAAAGCGAGGTCGCGAGTACGCGCCGACGAACCCCCAGGCCGAGCAAGCCGAGGAGAAGGCTGCCGAGTGCGGCGTCGCGTGTTGCGGTTGCCAACAGGTAGACACGCGACGCCGGACCGTCAAGCTCAATGCCAAACGCCGTGGCCGCAGATTCGGGCGCGACCAATGCTGCAGGGCCGGCTGCGAGCAGCACAAGAGCGATGATCGCAACAACGAGCTTCATATGGAACCGTGGTCAGAACACATCGCATTCGTGTGGCGTTCTTCTGTCAAGATCTTGGACTTGTGGACTGCGTTATTGCTCGCGACGGCACGATAGCCGCCAAACGCCCAGATTAACCGGGCGCGCGCGATCAACCAGAGGATAACCGATCAAGCCCCGCTGCGCGCGCTCCGCTGCAATCGCTAGTTCGGCGCCGTTCCGATACGAACCAGGGCCACGCTGCTACGTAAGGACAGCTGCCCAGCGCGTTCAGCACCGCTGTCGGGGAACGCGGTTGAATGCCTATTTCTTCTTGGTGTCCGCTGTCGCCTTCTTGGTTGAGTCCTTCTTCGGTTTCTTGGTTTCCTTCCGCTGGCTACTCTTTCCTTTGGCCATGGTTTCCTCCTTGCGTTGACCTGCATCGTGTTGATGTCAGTACGACCTACGGATGCTTCGCTGATTCGCTACGCCTTGCCTACAGTCTCCGCGAAGCGTATCGCAGCCGCGGCTCGACAACCAGCGGACGTGACTCCGTGGTGATTCCAAGCGCTGGAAGGCTGCCAACCGTGGAGCACAGTGAACGCAAGGTCGCATCTGCCCCGCTAATCAGAGTTTGCGCTGCGGTTCAAGAGTGCGACGAAACCCAAGCGACTCGCCAGGGCCGTCCGTACCCGTCGAAGGCGCTGAACGCGCTACGTCAACGGGCCGGCGCGACGGCGGCAAATGCCACCAATCCGCTCCGCGGCGCCGGCTCCGCTGCAACAGCTAGCTCGGCGTGGAGCGCGGGGCACCTTTGTGAATCAACTGTTCAGCCGCCAGATCGAATAGTTGAGCGTGACGGCAAAGCTGACCCACGCCAGGTACGGGAACAGCAGCATGCCTGCCACCACCCGCGCGCGCCAGAAGGCGACGACTGTCGCCACGATGAGCACCCAAAGCGTAATGATCTCAACGAGCGCTACCCCAGGCATGCGCATCCCGAAGAAGATCCACGACCACGCGGCGTTGAGCACCAACTGCACCACGAAGAGCCCAAGCGCCACGCGTCCCCTGTCGAACCCCTGCCGTTGCCATACCAGCGCAGCACTGATCCCCATCATCAAGTAGAGCAGCGTCCAGACCGGCGCGAATAGCCATCCCGGCGGCGCCCACTCCGGCCGCGTCAGCTGCGCGTAATAGTCCCGCGCTGAAAACTGTGCACCGACCGCAGCAGCGACATAGGGAACCACCAACCACCCGATCGTCCCGACCACCTTGTACGCGCGCGCTGTCATCGGAGATCACCCTACGCGAGAGCGTTTCTGCGTGTCGAGACCCTGCATCCGACGAAACACGCTGCTGCGACTCGCCAAACGTTGGAGTTCCGCGGTCACCCAAGTCGGTCCGCTGGAATTACTGGCTTGGCGGCCAGCCAGTACCATTCAACCTAGACATCGCAGTCAGTCCACTTCGATCACAATTTTGCCGTTCGCTCTGTTCTCGTCCATCATGGCGTGGGCTTTACGAAGTTCCCCAAAATGGAAGCTTGGTCCGAGTTTGAGAATGAGCTCGTCGGACTCCACAAGAGACACATACTCTTGAAGCTGCGCGAGCTTGATATCGGATGCTTCGCCGCTGTATGAGGTCAGTTTCACGCCTGTCGGAACGTCGACCATGGGGTGGAAGTCCTGCAGGACCCAGCTTCCGCCGAGGATACCCGTCATACAGACGATGCCGCCCTGGCGGGCCGCCTGCAGAGAATCGAGCAACGTCGTAGTGCCGATGAGCTCCAGGACTCGGTCATAGCCATCCGGGTAGATGGCGCGGGCCTTGTCTGCTATCACTCCGTCGTCGACGATGACATAGGTGGCGCCAGCGGCATTGAGCTCGTCGGTCTTGGCCGGGTTTCGCGTGGTGGCGGTGACTTCGAGGCCTGCTGATCGGGCCAGCGAGATGGCCGTAAATCCGATGGACGAAGTCGCGCCTCGCACAAGAATGTTCTGCGCCCGCTCAATCTCCAGCCCTACGTGGAGTGAACCGTGAACAGTCTGAAGCATCTCAGGCAGAGCTGCGAGGCGCTTCCACTCCAATTGTGTCTGTATTGGAAATACATTCTGCTGCGGCACCAGCACGTATTCAGCATAAGACCCGTCGAACTGCCGCCCCATTCCCCCCATCATCGCAACGACGCGCTGTCCAGCCGGCATGTTAGAACCGGACGCGGTGACGACTTCACCGGCACACTCGATGCCAAGCACACGCGGGAACTGTACCGAAGGCGACTCCCCGCGCCGCGTGAACCATTCTGAACGGTTGAGCCCAAAAGCCCGGTTTCTAATCAGGACCCATCCGTCCCGTGGCGACGGGCGAAGAATTTCCTTGAGCTCCAGCCTTTCCGGGCCCCCGGGCTCGCTTATCACATAGGCCTGCATCGTGTCCGGCATCGAATGAGTTTCTCCAATATTCGGCGCAATTCCTAGGCCGCCTCACGGAGGAAGTTCACCGGCCCAACCGTGGACCGGCCGTCTAGAGCATGACGGAAGAGACGCACGGTTGGGTCCGGGTTGAACGGGTGGTTAAGCCACAGAGGAAAAATCTCATTAGGTACTCATGGGACGGCTGGCTAATTCGATGGGAGGCTCAACCTCCGGTTCAAGAACAAGGCCCGCCGCAACAGTCTCATCCATAATGCCTTCGCCATACTTTTCGATGTACCAATCCTTGCCATCGATGAAGTCGGCCCGCCAAAGGTCCTGGCTGATGATGAACACAACAGTCCCAAGGCTATCTCTTTGCCAGAGGACTTCATCCCCGACCTGAATTGGGGTATTGGTCCCTGGGTAATGGGGCGCTGCTGAGATACGGCCTAACGAAAGGAGCTAACCGGACCCACCGCCAGCCGAATGACCAGCGGGGCCGTGAGCGCGGAAAGCTGGGGGGGGACAGAAGCATGTGGCTGTGGGGTCCGGTTGAGCGAGCGGTTAGGCAAGGACGGAGGCTTTGTCTGTGCCCGAAGGAACACCAGGCTCAAGGATAGAAGGTCGGAACAACAGAGCATGCCGGAATCTCACCGCTGACCGTGGACCAGGGTGACTGGCGGACGGAAACCCCGAGACCTGCCTGGGTGGAACGGAAGCAACGAGCTGCATTGCCGGATGTCGAAGGCCTTGAAAGGAGAACAAAGCAGTGGCGGCCCAACGTCAAGCAGCAGCGGGCGCGTGCGAAAGCGCAAAAGGGCACAGGAGCGATCTCGCTGCGCCTGCTCCGCTGCATGCGCTAGTTAGCCGGCCCACTGCAACAGACCTATGCCCTAGCATCGCAGCTACTTGGCGCTATCTGGCAGCGTGCCGCACATGCCGCCAATGATCAACCACGTGCCCCCCTGCTTCATCCATGTGTGCGTGATCTTCGACACCTTGCCCTTGCCCTCGACCTTTCCGTCCGGATAGGTGTCCACGCGGGTGAACCGATAGTGCACGACCACAACATTGCCAAAGTCCTCGGCACCTTCGCGTGTTAGCTCGGAGGAGACGGTGATGTGCTTGTCACGCACCTCACGAACCCAGTCACCGATTGACGCCTTGCGCATGGGATGCTCCTGCCCGCAGGGCCACCCGATAAACTTGTCGTGCCAGAGTGACACGTAGGAGTCCACATCCCCCGCCTTGACACACCGCCAGTACTCCGCTTCCCGTTCCCATACCTGCGCGACGTTCTTCGAGTCGGTTTGCACGGACGCGACCTGGCCGGATGCGGGGTGCGCGCCAACGGCCAGAAGTGCGGTTAGCGCGAGGATAGCTGCGTAGTTCATTGCCTTGCCTCCGGTGACGCGTTTAGCGAGTGACCTATCAATCTTGGCGCAGTTGCGCGACATGCGACGGCCTTTCTGGGGCCGGCTAACGCGCAGCCTAACCGGGCGCGCGCGACGGCCTGAAGGTAGCACCGTCAACCCCCGTTGCGCGCGCTCCGCTGCAATCGCTAGGTGTGTGGCGCCGCGGCTGTTTGACAGTGCGGCCGAAGCGAGGTTATACATTGGCTATACGTTCGCCGGAGGTTGTCGGATGATGTTGTCCAAAGTCCAGAAGTGGGGGAACAGCCAAGGATTGCGGTTGCCCCGTCAGATCCTTGCACTCGCTGACATCGAGGTCGGCGACGACGTCGAGATCATCGTCGGCGAACACCAGATCGTCGTCAAGAAAGTTGGCAGACCCAAGTACGACCTTGCCGAATTGGTGCGCCGCATTCCGAAGGGCTACAAGGCCAAAGAGGTTTCGATCGGTCCGCCCGTTGGTAAGGAGGAATGGTAGATGAAGCCTTACGTGCCCAGGAAGGGTGACTTCATCACCGTGTCGTTTGACCCGCAAGCTGGGCACGAACAGAAGGGTCGCCGACCTGCATTGGTCTTGTCCAATGACCTCTTCAATCGCCATACCGGACTCGCCATCGTTTGCCCGGTGACAAGCACGAATAGGGAATTCCCTTTCCACGTTGCAGTTCCCGAGTCGTCGTCACTGACGGGCTTCGTTATGGTCGAGCAGGTGAAGTCGATAGATTTTCGGATGCGACGGGCGAAGTACGTGGAGCGGGCACCTCAGCCATTTGTCGAAGATGTTCTCGGCTTGCTCGACGCGTGCGTACAGTAGCCACACAACGACAAGATTCAGCGGGCGCGCGCCGCCACCGTCAGGACAACCGATCAACCCCCGATGCGCGCGCTCCGCTGCAATCGATAGTTCGGTGCGTTGTTTTTAGTCGGACTCGGTTGCCCACAAAATCAGCATACAAAGCGCGATCGCAATGATACCGAATGCGAAGATGAGAAACGACGAGCCCGTCAACAATCCAGCGGCATACATGAAGAAGAGCGCCGCCGCCGCGTAGCCCAATGTGGTTTGGAATGCCGCACGAGCTGTCCCGAAGCGTGCCAATCGGTACCGCGCGAAGAGGGTTCGCTCGTCCACGACGGTACGCAAACTCCGACGTATCGAAGCCACAGCAAGCCATTCGGACCCCCAGAAGCCAACCGCCACCACGACGAAAGCAATGCCAAGTGCTGGGATGAACGGGGGTTCCGGAAAAGCAAGCGACAATGTAGCAACGCACAGTACGAACCATGCAAGATTGAGGAAATCGGCCCACCGCAGCGCCTTGAGGAGGCGTTGTTCCATCTCGGAGTCGTTGACCAAGTACCCCTGCTTAGCGAGAGGTCTCGGGAAATAGGCCAAGTCACCTGAGGACAACAGTCTAAAGTGAGAACGGAATGGCAGTGGAATGCTCTGTACGTTCACCGTGAGTCTCCGGGATAGCACCGAACGATCAGGTTCAGCGGGCGCGAAGCCGCTACCAAATTCTAGCTACGTTCAAAGTCTGCGGCGAGCGCTCCGCTGGAACCGCTAGTTGGACGGCGTGTGGCTAATCTTCAGTGCCACCGCAAACAACCATCACTCGGTTGGACCTTGAGTTCCTCAAGACGAATAAGAAGTCACCCCAGTGCGGCATCATTGTCTGGTAGTTGTCGCAAAGACGCAGTATGGTCGAATTCTTGGTGTCGATCACGTCATTGATCCGGGAAAGGATGTCTTGCTGAAGCGCGTTCACGATACCGCCTAGAATCACGCTTGTTTGAGGGGTACTTGCTAGGCTCCAGTCGTGATCCATAGTGCGAATGAGCGACTGAATTGATCTGGTGAAGTTGTCGGCGGTGCGTTCTTGGAAAGATTCCTCGTTGAACTCGATCGACGGATAGGACTGCTTAAGTACGGAGAGCAGTTCGTCGTTCGTGTCGTAGCAAAATGTATCGAGCCATAGCGATTCGTCCCCACCCGAAAGCACAGAACTCGCTGCGTCAATGTACCCTCGCAGGCTATCAAGGGCGGATTGAAGATTGGCTGATTCGGACCTAGTCATTTGACCTTGCAACGCACGGAAACCTACTTGAAGCGCCGAGGGATCCGGTCTGAGCGAAAGCCGTCCAACGCGCAGATTAACCGGGCGCGCGCGACGGCCGTGAATGTATCAGCCAATCTCCGCTGCGCGCGCTCCGGTTCAATCGCTAG